>PMIN01000123.1:857-5074 GCA_003158275.1 Methanobacteriota archaeon | reverse complement strand
GGCAAAATCGCGAGCTTCGCCCCCAACGCGAAGATTATTCACATCGACATCGATCCGGCCGAGATCGGCAAGAACGTCAGAGTTGATATACCGATCGTCGGCGACGTGAAGCGGGTGCTCCAAAAACTGATACCGCTTCTCAAGGATACACACACAAAAGAGTGGATGGAAAAAGTGCAGACGTGGAAGCGCGAGTATCCGCTTGAATTCGGCGAGACAGGCTTAAAACCACAGTACATCGTGCGAGAGATAAGCAGACTGTGCCCAGACGCGGTCGTGTGCACCGAAGTCGGGCAACATCAGATGTGGGCTGCGCAATACTTTAGCCACCGCCACCCACGAAACTTCATCTCTTCCGGAGGCTTAGGGACGATGGGGTACGGATTCCCTGCGTCCATCGGAGCGAAGATCGGTCGGCCTGACGAGACCGTCTTTGACCTTGCCGGTGACGGGAGCTTCACCATGAACTGCCAAGAGCTTGCCACAGCAGTCGCCTACGACGTTCAGGTCAAGGTCGCGATCTTCAATAACGGCTACCTGGGCATGGTGAGGCAGTGGCAAGAGCTATTCTACGATCGTCGGTACTCCCAGACGAAGCTTTCCGAGATCAACTTCGTGAAGCTCGCCGACGCGTTCGGCGCTCACGGAATACGCGTGGACTCGCCGAGCGAAGTAGCGCCCGCCATCGAAGAGGCGCTTGCGGTGCCAAAGCCTGTTATCATCGACTTCAGAATCGAACCTGAAGAGTGCGTATTCCCCATGGTTCCAGCAGGAGCGGCGCTTAACGAAATAATCGATGCAAAGAACGGGGGGTAGCGGATGAAACACACCGTATCTGTCCTCGTTCAAAATAAGCCCGGCGTGCTCGCGCGAACCGCCGGCCTTTTCAGCAGACGAGGCTACAACATCGAGAGCCTGACCGTCGGCGTTACCGAAAACGAAGCCATTTCGCGTATGACAATCGTTGTGGCCGGCGACGATACCGTGGTCGAACAAGTCACGAAGCAGCTCAACAAGCTCATCGAGGTCATCAAGGTGAGCGATCTCACCAAAGAGTCGTACGTGGATCGAGAGCTGGTGCTCATAAAAGTCACTGCCGACAGCTCAAATCGCGCAGAGATTATGCAGATCGTCAACATCTTCCGGGCGCGAATCGTCGACGTGGCGCCCAAGAGCCTCATCATCGAGGTAACTGGTGATGAGGGAAAACTGGACGCGCTTATTAGTATGCTCAAACAATTCGGCATCAAGGAGATCGTAAGGACGGGCACGCTAGCTCTAGGGCGAGGACCTAAAGTGATACAAAGCGGCAAAGATTAGAGCGGGCGCCGTGACTGGCGCTGTGACTGAGAGACGCCGAGCGACGAAAACCTCTAAACCGCAGCGGGACATCACCCCCCAATAGAGGGCGAGGGATGCACTGGGATCTGTCTCAACGCGGGCGACACACGCTCGTGGCGCCAAAAGCTTTTTTATGCAGCTCATAAACTAAGAGACGATTGATGGAAAATGGAGGGGTAATACATGGTTCAAATGTTTTATAATGAAGACGCTGACCTGAAACATCTAAGCGACAAGAAAATCGCAATCATCGGTTACGGCAGCCAGGGACACGCCCAAGCACAAAACCTCAAGGACTCGGGACTAGATGTTCTCATCGGTCTGCGCAAGGGGGGGTCGTGGGACCAGGCGCTAAAAGACGGTTTTGAAGTGCTCAGCGTCGCAGAGGCGGCAAATCGCGGAGACATCGTGCAACTGCTCCTGCCCGACGAACGTCAAGCGGCTGTGTATACGGCTGAAATTGAACCGCAGCTCCAAGAGGGGAACGTGCTATCATTTTCGCACGGCTTCAACATTCACTATAACCAGATCGTTCCCCCGGCATACGTGGATGTATTTATGGTTGCGCCCAAAGGTCCCGGCCACCTCGTAAGGCGCATCTACACTCAAGGTGAGGGCGTCCCAGCACTGCTGGCCGTGTACCAAGATTACACGGGTAACGCGTTCCAGACGGCGCTCGCGTATGCCAAGGGCATCGGCGCCACGCGAGCCGGCGTGCTAGAGACATCGTTTAAAGAGGAAACGGAGACCGACCTCTTCGGGGAACAAGCCGTTCTCTGCGGCGGAACCACCGCACTCATCAAAGCCGGCTTTGAAACGCTGGTCGAAGCAGGCTACAAGCCTGAAATCGCGTATTTCGAGTGTCTGCACGAATTGAAGCTCATCGTCGACCTTATCCACGAAGGCGGGCTCTCATGGATGCGCCATTCAATCAGTGACACGGCAGAATACGGCGATCTCACTAGAGGCGAGCGCATTATCACCAATGCGACACGCGAAGCCATGAGGGGGCTGCTCAAGGACATTCAAACGGGAGAGTTCGCACGCGAATGGATACTTGAGAATCAAGCCCACCGCCCCGTGTATAACGCGCTCACGCAACGAGAGCGGGGGCACCCCATAGAAACGGTAGGCGCAAAGCTTCGCGCGATGATGACGTGGCTCAAGTGACGGCGTGCTTCACTGGCCCCGGTTCTCAGTGCACTGCGTCACTGTGCCCCACAATGATCAACGAGCCCTGAGGCGGAGTTTCACGAATCCGCCGCCGCTCAATTTCTCTATTTGACAGTCTGCAGCTGACGGGCTCTTCATTGCTTGGCCTCGCGACTAGCTGGCGTATGCGTGCGCAAACTCTTATACTCTCGCGGAGAATTAGAGGGCTAGAAGGCTACGGTGGCCGCCATATGATCCAACCCAAGCGCATCTGCGGTATCGGAGCGATTGCGTTTCTGATTTTGCTGCCCATGGCGCTTGCAACTCACGTTCTACCAAGTCCTGGCGCTTCGCTCGCGCCGGTGAATGCGACGCACGATCAAGGCCTGTCCCAAGCGTGGTTTCTTGGACGGGACACTGGCGAAGCACACAGCTCGGTGATGGTATGCGCGCTCGCGATAGATCCTACAATTGCTCAAAGCAACATACCTAATGTTTTAGTCCCCTCGACGATTCCGTCTGCTGAACCGTCACTTCCTACGGCTAGCCCCACGCCTCAAACGCCCACGGTCTCAACGAACAGCACCAACGGCACGGCACTGACTAGCGCCGGAAATGGTGGCAGCCTCAGCAAGGTTATCGGCAGCATTTCGCCCTACCTCATCATCGCACTTATTCCGCTTCTTTTTATCATCGGAGCCTTGTTTTATTTCTTTTTCATGGGCGATCAAGATCGCGGAGCTCCAAGCGACGAAAAAGAGGCAGACGTTCAATTCACCGATGCACGCGAAGATACGGGGTGGAGAGAGCTCAAGTAAGCCTCGGTCTAATAATTTCACGGTTGCCCTAGACAGGTAGAGCTGCAGCGTTCATAATGCTACTGACAGTCCGGTGCTGCATACCAAAAGGAGGCAATCGACCGCCCTTTCGGGCACCACAAAAAACTGCGTAGACGCTAATCAACGCTTATTTCTCCTTCTAAACAGGCAATTGATAAAACGTTATATATTGTGCGAGTCATCAGAGGGGTGTGGACTGAAGCTTGCACGACGCGCACAAAAACAGCGCTGGACGTCGGAGTGAACGCGATGCCGGACAAACAGGATATCATAACGAAGAGCGTCGATATTCTCGCGCGTATCGTTGGGGATGATTCGGTGCCGAGAAATATCCGCCGTGCTGCAGATGAGGCCAAAACGAGGCTGCTCGATCGAGCGGAGGCCGAAGCTGTCCGCGCAGCGTACGCGATTTCGATACTCGACGACATAAGCAATGATCCGAACATGCCCCTCCACACGCGAACACTTATTTGGAACGTAGCAAGTCAGCTTGAGAAGGTTTCGATGGAGTAAGGGATAGTTCAATGACCCAAAGTTGAGGGGCGCGCCGTGTTGAACTCATTCTCGAATAGTCACTTTTTTAGGTAGATGCGCAATCCTAGTCTGTGCGATCGTTAGAGCGCCACACGGAACAACGTTCATGAAACACGGGTCGTCGCATTTGCTCGTCGCAAATAATAAAACGACTTGTAAGCATTTTTTCTGATTCAGAGCGCGATATGAGATGCAAAGCTATGCGGTGCCTACGTCGAAGAGGAATAATAATATAACATAACGTACGAGTAGTTTTGCGCTTCTCGGAGCGTAAGTAACGTACGGTGACCTCATGGACGTTGACGAACAGGCTAAGAAGATAAAGGACTGGGCCAAAAAGCATGCAGAGAG
>PMIN01000123.1:0-848 GCA_003158275.1 Methanobacteriota archaeon | reverse complement strand
GAAGAAGAACTCAAAGAACACGGCATGTGTCATTGCAAGCTTTTTAGTTCAAAAGAAACAGTAGAGGGAGTCAGCGGTGAAGTCAAAGGTTAGAATACGATATATCGCACTTATTGCTGCGCTTTGCTTGCTCAGCGTCACAATGAGCGGGTGCCTCAATATCAATCAGTCGGGCTACGAGTTTAAAAGCGGAATAACACCTCCTGCAGTAGTTAGCAACTTGATGCAGAACCGAACGGTCATCCTGTTCATCACGCAGAACAACTGCCCTGATTGTGAGCAGACACGACCGCTGATAGCGGGTCTTCAGTCGCAGTACAATGGCACGAACGTGACGTTTGTAAACTTCAACGTCGACGATAACAGCACGTCACAGAACGTCGCCAAAGCGTATGGCGTGACCGCGACCCCGACAACCGTTGTGTTACGCAAGGACGGGTCCGCCGCCATCTTCGTGGGTCCCCTTGACTCGAGCTCGGTGAACACCGTGAAAAGCGCCATTGACGACGCGCGCGGCACGTACTGAGGAGACGCGCGCGTGGAAGTAAACCCACTAATCGCATTCGGAGCAGGGCTGATTAGCATTTTTTCTCCATGCGTGCTACCTTTGCTTCCGGCCATCGTCGCCTCATCAACGGATCGCGGCAAATACCGACCTCTCGCCATCGTTCTGGGCCTCAGCATATCGTTTACGAGCATGGGACTCGTCGCATCAGCTTTTGGCGCCATTTTTACGGCGTATAGTTATTATCTGTTTGCCGCGGCGATAGTCTTGATTATCGCGATGGGGTTCTGGATGCTCTTCGATCTCCATTTGCCCTACGATATGCCGCGATTGGGCATAATCG
>PMIN01000002.1 GCA_003158275.1 Methanobacteriota archaeon | reverse complement strand
CTGTGTTTGGATTATTCTCAGCCTTGCTATTTTTTATTGGTGCGGCCTTAATCATGCTGAAAAAAGGATAGTGATCTAGCAACATGCAATTGAAACCAATAACTGCAATAATTGTTCTTTTGCTTTTGGTTGCGTCTCTATCAGTGACGGGTTGCTCTACCTCTTCAAATTCGAAAAGCAGTACAGTATCAACAGATTATCCAACGTCGGGACGCTCAAAGCTAATCGAAGGAGCGATAGAACAAGTGCGTCCTAGTGATTCATCCTCTAGCGATTATAAAACACAAGCGTTTACCGTGAATTGGATAAGTAACACACAGGCCAGCGTACACATAGAGACAGTCAATACAAAATCCTTTGACGTGAATGCAAAAGACCTCACGTTTACGCACTTTCCGTCAACTGATGCGGCGACCACCTATTTCGAAGGAAATAAGAGCTATGGTGTCTGGAATGGAAACTGGGAGGGTGGGCCTATTGATTATTACGCGTTAACGGGAAAGGTGCCAACGGTCGTTAATGGGAATCACGATGACTGGGGAGATAACGGCATTGCCCAATATGATGCGTTTGTTGTAGAGATGACTTCAAGCACGATAAGTAGATGATGATAAGGCGTGTTTCGTTTTATCTCTCATCATCTCCTGTCTCGTTATTTCTTTTTTCGATTTTAAAGCCGTGAAGCTTTCCGTTTCAGACGCGATGCGATACCTTGCTTTCCAGCAATGATACAGATAGCAACTTTCTTTATTTCGTGATCAATAAAACCTTACTAATTGCCGTATAAGTCTTCTTTGCGAAAGTAAACACGATCTCGTCATCCGACGAAACTTCGTCTTTGTTAAAGAAATCATCAATGGCAGTAAAAACTAAATCATAATCACGTTTCAATTGCCAGCTGAGGTCAGGATTTTCTTTGTCAAACAGAACAACAAATAGTCTGTTGTCCGAACCGAATCGTTGAGCGCCTTGATTTTCATACATCCAGATCGCCAAGTCAGAGGGGCTCTCTAGAGCTGTGTTAGGGTCATAATTGCGGGGAAGACCTGTTGTCTTCAAATCAAAAGGCTGACCATCAAAGAAGAGGTCTACTCCTTTCACGTTCTTTATCGTTGGAATTACACGTTGGTGACTACTGATATGCTCCTCAATTAACGTCGTTGTCCAATGATTGAACCAAGTGCATATCACATAATTTGTTATTTCATCGTGAAGTTCAGCCGCTACGCTGCTTATTAAGTCATCGTAAGTCACAATCTGCCGAACGTATTGTGATTGTATTTTCTGATCTAATTGCCCTTGAACGACGCCCCAAGAAAACTCATTTACCTTCTTTAGTTCGTGCTGCAAGTCTTCGTCTGAGATACGTGCCCTGCGCTTCTCTACTCGCTTGGCGTATTCATTCTTAATAAACTGGTTAACATATTCTTCGTCCGGGTTTGTCGTAATTAGTTCCTTTATGATGTCGGCTGCCGAACTCTGTCCACTTAAGGATAAACTAAAAGCCAAAGTCTTCAGCTGTTCTTTCGGGATGCTGTTAAGCTTAAGATTTAGCACCTCTTTTGGACTTAATAGCGGCATAAAACTACCTCACGTTTTCTTAAAAAGCATCACGTATTCGTGCTTAAAGACGTAAAATCCTCCTACGAGCGCACGATACCGCCAGAGTTCTTTTTGGTTCCTTTTTCCTCGCGTCTCTTCGAAGTTCTTAACGACGATGCTTTTTAAAACATAGCCACGCTTGAGGACTTCATTCATACAATAAAATCCGAGGGGAATCCACTCTCCGCTTGAATATTTGTCGCCGATGACTAAAACTAGATAGCGACCTTCTTCTAAGAACGGAGTGGCTTTTTCAACAATCGCTCCAAACTTGAGCAGGAATTCTTCAACGTTTGTCGCATTTGAAAGATCGCTCTTGTCCTCTGAAAACTTGATGATGTCGTAGTAGGGCGGGTGCATGATGAGCAGCTGTACTTCTTTTAGTCCGTGCTGCTCCAGCAGGGCTTCATAATCAATGATCCGACTGTCTCCTATTTCGACATCGGTGATCACATGTCGAGTGTTCGGTTCCTGTTCGATGAGTTTTTGGGCTCCACGTGCAACATCAGCATTTAATTCAATTCCTATGCCGTTTCTACCAAGTCGTCTACATTCAATCAAAGTAGTTCCGCTACCTACAAAAGTATCGAGAACCCAGTCCCCTTTCTTAGTATATCTCAACAAGACTTGATGCGGGATTTGGGGAACGAAATTCCCCCAATATGAAGCGAGATGAACACCTGAATTGTCCCGCTTACCGAACAACCAGAGGCTGTCGGTTATGATGTCGTCATATTCTTTCCATCGTGACAGGTTTATGTCGTTGATTTTGCCCGTTTTGGCCTTTAGAATGCCTTTTATCAGTCTTTCTATGTAATATTTCGACCTTGCTATCGTTTGGGCTTCAATGACTTGTTCTAATTCAGAAACAAGAACGTCTTTGCGAACAGAAAATGAATTTTCATCTCCATTGTCAAGCAGAATTCCTGCTTCATCACTAGCCAATTGAGAAATAGTATTTGTCAGTGCGACTGTAGCTTCTTTTAACTCGACAAGACGCTCTAAATTACGTATTGTTGAGAGGACACGGAGGAACTTCTCTCTATTCAGGTCCACTACTGCGCTTCGAGAGACGGGCTTCGTTGCGTCGAGTAACCGCGTTTGTTCAGGTTGTTTTCTCGTCATTCTAAACAGAAGCTACTTGTTCCTTGATTATGCGCTTACTTCCGGTACTTACTGGAGCTGATAACTAAACGTAATGAGCCAAAGTACGGCCGCTAAATAAGCGTTTTGCTGGCTTGAAGTCCCACTTGTCGTTTCTTAGGCTGGCGTCTGTCACTGAGATAGACTTGTAGTAGTTGCATCGACGGCTGTGCTCATCTCTGCGCCATTCGCGTAACATTTGTTTAATGGGATATGAGAAGATAGCTTTCTTATTCTCTACTAAGGTTCCTGTGGGCGGTATCGCAGTTAGTTTCAGGCTCGTTTCCGTGTATCTAACGCTGCCTAATACTAAATCAGCAAGCTGAAGCATTGTGCAGTGCTTGAACTCGACACTGTCTTCGTCATAACGCTTGTGATTCGATATCAGATGAACAATCTCTGTATTTGGCGAGACTTGAGCATATTCCTTCATCGAACCATCAGCGAGCAGGGGTTTCACAATCCTGTCATAATTGAGTTCTCGATGATAGGGCGAGCCGTCAGAGATAATTTTGTGAACCTTCACCTTGTTGTTATTGTCATAGAGGTAGTGCAGGGATCCTTTAAGGAGGATTCGCAGTGTGGTCTCATAATATCGATACTGCCTCTCAGTTCTATTCCCGCCGTACAAATCCAGTGTTGTAGATAGATAGAAGATGATCGCCAATTTGCAATGCAATGGCTCGTTAAATCGGGCAAGTTTACGATTCCTGAGACTGTCTATGAGTGTCTCTAACGCGTCTCTCTCAGCATTGTTCTTGTTATTCCATTTCTTTCCCGCGATGCGAGAAAAGTGGAATTTGTGAAAAGCATCATACTTTGACCGCACCTTCATTATTTCTTGATGCATAAGGTTCAGTGGTGAGATACTCTCACAATCTGGTGGCCTACACAGATCGAGGCTTCTCTGCGCGGAATCTTTGTCCACAGACAGGGAATTGGGGACGATTAAAAAAACGTGCCCTTTTAGGTTTGTGCGTTCCGCTAGTGTTGTTTCATCGTGGTAAATGAATACGTCACTTTGGGTTGGGCAAACCATGTTTGACCGCATTCAACATTTGGCTCACAGGTTAAAAACGCTGTGCAATGATCGCAGCCTTGCTCACGATCCGCACAATAAATCTTAACTTGCTCCGAGCACAAAATATGCGTTAAATGTTGTTTCAAGAGCTTCCGTGTTAGAGAGCACGTCTTGTTAATGACGGCTCCCTTAAAGACGACGACGACCTTTTGCTCACGTCAAAGAGGAAGGGCTGCTCTGCGCGGGGAAAGCAATCCACTGTAAGAATTTTGCCACTTAAACGGGAATAGCTCACGATCATACGAATGCCAAAGGGCATTTGTGCCGAATTCATCTAACTAGTGTCAACATCAAACAAAAGCAAAATGTAACAGATTAACAATATTAGCTTGAGGGGCTGCAAATTATGCAAAAAATATTCACAACGAAAATATCACTTCAATCATCTAATCCTACTTTTTCATACCCGATCATTCGCTTGCCACGAGACCTCAAAGAACTCGCAGGTCAAATCGTGAACATCTATGATACGGAGATTGATGGGGTTCGAGGGTTTTTTGTCGCGCCACGTTTAGCTAATTTAGCTAAATTGGAAAGATCCTTCGAAAGTACTCAATATTATAATCAAGAGCTGTGTGAGGCTCTAATTGACGAAAAGAAAGCAAAAAAGAGAGCGC
>PMIN01000067.1 GCA_003158275.1 Methanobacteriota archaeon | reverse complement strand
ATGCGCGCACATGCGAGAACAGGGTCTCGTTGTCCGCGCGGTTGTGAGTGAGGGGCATCCTGCGAAGAGATCCTGGACGAGGTGCGCGATGGACAATACGACATCGTCGTGCTCGGAGACGCACACTCTTTCTCAGCGTCGAGACTGCTCGTGGGTAGCACGGTGACCGAGGTAATGCGGAACGCCCGCACGTGCGTCATGGTGATACACCGCGCGCGTATGCGAATCGCAGAACAACACCGTTAAGCGGTTAGCCCACCACGATCAACGCCAGGAATCACACCTACTGATTAGGTCAAACCGCTCGAGTTCTGGGCCCGCGGGTCTCATTTTCGGTTATTGACCAGAGGTGGTCATTCAAAACCGCACTTTTGCGTATACGTCCTGCAGATCCTTATCATTGAACTGCAGGCACACAGCAGTCGTGCCCATCGACGCCTGTCCCAACACTTGCTGCAGCCGCCGGATATCGACCCAGTGCCGGACAATGTTGATGGCAAAGCTATGCCTGAAACTATGCGGATGCACGTGCGCGCCGATCACCGCTCCATACCGCTTCACCAGCTCCCGGGCCCACTGCTGGGATATAGAGAAGGGGCGCATCGCTCGCGATGGTATGTTTAGCCACGTCACGCAGCTCAGCCAGCGTTATCACGTCAAGCGGGAGCCGCCGCTGCTTGCCGCCCTTCGCCTTCACGATATTGAGACGTGATTGTGGTATTCGATGTCCTAGGGCCGCAGGTTCAGCAGTTCATTGATGCGGATTCCTGAGCGCCATAACGCACGCATTAGTCGGTAGTCACGTTCACTGCAGCTGCCGCGCAAGATATTTAAGTGAATACGTTTCAATGCGGCATCAATGCTAAAAAGTGACCTGTTTGCAGCGTTTAAGACGGCTGTGATCTTTTTAGTATTATGCGGCTTGGTTTTTCCGCTCTTATTGGTGGGGATCGGACAGATTGCCGATAAGCCGGCTGCCGAAGGAAGCTTGCTGATACAAAACGGCACAGTTGTTGGTTCGAGCCTAATCGGGCAGTCGTTTGTCGATCCGATGCACTTTCAATCGAGGCCATCTGGAGTGTCCAATTGGGGACCAAACAATCCTGCCCTCATCGAGAATGTCAGTCAAGAGGTAGCCTATCAAAAGCAGCTCAATCCGTCTATCAGTCTCGTACCGATCGATTTGGTGACGCAATCTGGCTCAGGCGTTGATCCGAATATTGCATTAGGCAGCGCCTTGCTGCAAGTTCCGCGCATTTCGAATTTGACAGGCATCTCTCAAGATGTGCTCAACCGGCTCGTGAATCAATACACCGAGAATCCCGTTGCCGGCGTCTTTGGAGAGTCACGGGTCAACGTACTACAACTCAATTTAGCATTGGATAATCTATTAAGCCCCTCGGCGCTGAAATCTGCAGAGGCGAACTCCACGGCCTTAAATGCAGCAGCGCTGAATGCAACGGCCACGAACACAACCGCGAAGTAATCTTCGTCTACGCCCTCACGACGAGGATGTTACTTTGCGCGTTTTCAATAACTTTGTCAACTACAGTCCCAAAAACGACGCTTGCGCTGCGCGGACGTTCCGAAGCTCCCATAATCAAAGCATCGTAATCTTTTGCAATCGCTATAACCTGCTCAGCGACCGAGCCTGAACGGACTTCCACGCTTACTCGCTCATTCGCGGACGCCAATGCTTTAAGGTCGTCTAGCCGGACACTTTCATTTGCTTCGGTTATGTGCAGTAACGTTATCTGGCCCTGTGTAGGTTCTGTTAGCGTTTCGGCTATCTTGAGCGCCGCGATAGAATGCTTGTATCCTGCTGAAGGCACCAGTATCCGCTCAAATGCACTGTCATATTTTAGATTCGACAGTATAACATCACACTTGGCGTTTTTCATGATCGGATAGATGATGTCGCCGTGACGAATCTTGTAGAGAGTTGATCGCAGACTGTAACCCAGCAAGGTCAGATCCGCATCGTGTTTCGCTATCTGCTGAACAATGGCATCATAAACGGAGGAGGCTTGCGTGATTTCTGGGACGGCCTCGACGTTGAACCTCTGCGCTAATTGCATCAGCCGTACTATGAGATTGACCTTGTCGCGATAGTTCTTGTTCCGGTCAGGATAGTTTTCACGCGCGCGAAGCACGCCGAGGAGTATCAGTGCCCCTTCCTTATCGAGCAGTCTTAGCGCTGCTTTCAAAGTGTACTCAGCATTTTTTGGGTTCGAAATTGGAAGCAGGATGTGCTTATACATAAATGAGTTCGCGCCTTGTTCTTCTTACAGTGAACTTGAATTGTGCGCGTATCGATGCGCTATGCGTGGCCGCATATCTGCGTTGTATGCTCCAAATAGTTTGTTTAGGCCCCTAAGGGTGAAGTTTTTATACGGGCATGCCTATTATGCGAGGGATGGATATATACTACGTCGTCTTCGTAGTCATCTCGCTATTGTTGCTCATATATCTTACCTACATCATACTATACCCCGAACGGTTTTAGTGGTGTGAATGGACATCCTGGGCGTTGTTCAAATTATCCTGGAGCTTGCTGCTGTGCTGCTCCTTGTCCGCCCCGTTGGCAGCTACTTAGTTGGCGTTTTTTTCAAGGAGCGAAGTCGGCTGGACGCGCTGTTTGGTCCGATTGAGCGAGGCTTACACTGGGCAGTCGGTGTTGACCCAAGTGAAAATATGGGCGTAGGACGCTACGTCCTGACCCTTCTTTTGGTGAACGGGCTCATGATCGTTATTGTCATGCTGATTCTAATTACTCAAGGGTACCTGCCCCTGAACCCGACGGGTGCGGTAAACATGCCGATCGACCTAGCCTTTAACACCGCCGTAAGTTTCATGACGAACACGAACTGGCAAAGCTATGCCGGCGAGACTCAAGCGTCTTACCTCACCCAGATGATCTGCATCACGTTTCTCATGTTCACTT
>PMIN01000007.1 GCA_003158275.1 Methanobacteriota archaeon | reverse complement strand
AAATCCATTAGACTTAAGTACCATGGCCGGTGACGCGTTCTTCATGATAAGCATAACAAGTACCATAAGGAGATACAAAAACAGTGCATCCTTGGACATTCCGATGTCGATTCTGCTCGACGAGCGATATCCGTTTCGGCTGAGTGATGGGTCAGAGATGCCTGAACGAATCGAGGTGGAACTTGCGATTGGCGATGGCAGTTTGATCGTCACTCCGGTTTCCCCGCGTGCTCCGATAGTCGACGATATTCAGTCACTGTATGACTCCTAAGGGCCCCGTCCGGCTCTCATCGCACTGCATCCCGAGCCTAGCTAACGGGTGACAGGCTAAATCCAAATTGATCTGCGATCGTCGGGGGCGACAACTGGCTTCTTGGCAAGCTGAGTTAATGTCTTGATGCAAAACGGCGCTTAGGAACATTACTTTGCACTTCAATCTGCCGAAGTGAGGATTGTGAAGCGGGAGCGGAGCATATGTTTTGGGCTGCAAAAGCTTTCGCTCTCGAGAGATCATTACAAACAACTTTTGGTGCAGATGCGTCGCTGAGATTTTCGAAGCCGCGTATAGTGCGTGCGACGCCGATCTGACTCGCAGTGTCGTTCGTTTTGCGCTGCATATGGCTTAAGCTTGACCGTGTCCAGGGACGAGTAGGGGCAAACGTCTCTTATGAGCGCAGGAGATGGAGAGGGCGACCCTTTTCCTTCAATTCACTACTTGTCCGCTCGGCCTACGCCGTTCGAGCAGCGATGAAGGCGCGTCACACGCTAAGTTGCCTGCAGCACGCATGACAGCATATCCTGGACCGTGAGATACAATCCAGGGCCAGCTGGTCGAGCACCTCCTCAAGAGTTTTTCGGCGGCCACCTCAGCATAGTTGTTTTTGTAGTCGGCAACTTCGAGGATGAGCCCATCGACCTCTAGGAGTTCGTTGCGCATGGCAGTACGACAGTGCGGCAAGCAAGATAGGTGTTGACGAAAAGTAGCGCGGAAGTGTGATTAACGTTTACCAAATTCCTGGTCATATTTCTCGATTCCTTCCAAGAAACTCTTGGCCAAAACCGAATCGGGGTGTTTCTTAACGTAGTCTTTGGTTTCAGATTTCATCATTCGATCTACTTCACCTTGGACGTCCGCTCGTAGCCGCTTGCGTTCTTCTGACGACACGTATCCTTTCTTCTCAAGAAGATCCAGCAGTTTTTTGTGTTCTACTTCACTATACGCGCTCTCCGCAGCCGCCTTAGCCGCTCTGCCTGCAAGCCTCTGGTCAAGGGGCATTGTTTCATCGTCTAAGTCACTTAGCAAAGAGCTGAAAAAGCCAAGTTCATCTTGTTCCATCAGTTGTCATCTCCTTGGCAACAAGCCACGTGTAATTGGCAACATTTGCTTATCACGCTTAGGTTCAGTAGATCGGGTTGTCGGAGTGCGTATAATAGAAAACCACGTTGTCATATTGGATAATGGATTCATGATTTTCCGCATCGTCGCTGACGTAATACGTTTGTGCTTGCTTGACAGTTGGTGCGTGGCCGGCTGCCGCTGTGTAGTAGGAAAGACCCCAATAGTTAGGCGTTTCAGACCGAGTGCTCTGACTTGCCGTGTTATTAACGAGTTTATTGTATTGCAGGGTTGCGTTCGCTACTGAGTTAAAGTGCATCACATCGACACCATCAGCAGTACCGAAAAAACTGAATGACGCGCGGCTCACTTGCCCCGGAATGTCTGGTCGAGCACCCCAAACGCTCATGCTTTCGGTATCTTTGCCCGGAATTTGGGTCATTATCGCTGACAAAGTGGCATCCGGCGTTGAGCTTGATGAACCGGCGGCGGCCGGAGTTGCTGTCGGCGTAGCTGTCGCATCATTCGACGATGACGTGCAACCACATGTGCCCACGACCAACGCGGCTAAGATGGTTACACATACCGCTAATGTTAATGGCTTCATCTTTTCACCTCCCGATAAACAAAACAAATATGTAAAATAGTTTCAATGCGGCTTAAACTTATCGGACGCCTAATGGACTTCTGAGTAAAGCTTTATGGACTTCTGCATTCAGCTCTCAAACAGAGCCCAGGAATCGCTCTAAATCGAAAAAAGAAACAACCAACAACTCGCCAAGAGAGCAAACGGAGCTACCTTGCGTCTGAACACACAGAACTATTTAAGCTGCAACGCCTCGTTTCCACAACTCAAACGGCGCCTCGACCCCCTCATTTAATTTTACTTTCAGCACGTTCTCGCCGTGAGATTATTACCATCAACGCGACTCTAGGGTTGCGCCAGTAACGCAGCGCAAAATCAGTGCAGGCGAGACGAATCAGGCCTCCCCAACCTCTTTGCCGCCTACCTTCATTTCGTGCCTCTTTCAGAACTGATCGAGAGCGTAGAACGCGCACTGCGGGATGCACAGCACAAGTATGTTGTGATCTACGGGCGGCGTGTAGCTACTACCTCAGCAGCGCTGAACGTCTCAACGGGGCGTATTTGCGGACGTTTGCACTTGAGTTATCCTTCAATCGTCTTTGTCCACTGCCAGCTACGACAAGGTCTAATAAAGCTACTGCGGACATTAACGGAAAAAGTAGGCATGACCAAATAGTTAAACGACTACGCGCGTATCACGTTATGACTTTAAGCCGAATAATAGCATTGCGCACTTTAAATTGAGGCCCTAGACATGACCACACTAACGATTGCCACCTCAAACCGGAATCCTGTCGTAGACTCCGCCGCGACTTTTACTGTCACCTTAATGGAGGGAACAACCGGGCTGTCGAAGCCGGTCAGAATCTGGCATTTCCTGCCTAACGGNNTATGCTTCCGCAGGCCAACGCGTCTACTATGCGGAGTTTACCGGCGACGAGACTCACTTGCGATCAAAAGGCTCTGTAACGGTGAATGTTCGCTCAAAATAAAACATCGCCAACTGACGTATAACAGCGTTTATCACATCATGGCTCAGAGGCCGAGGAATCTTATATAGAACACTATCTAAGTTGGTCAGTCAATTAGAGTTATAGGGCTACGTCTACGTAATCGCTTTTGCAGGCTGCGATCTCAAAAATGAGCTCATCGACCTCTGGGCAATCGCTGTGCATATGGCAACGATTAGCGGTCTAACCTGGTAGTTGTTGGCGAAAAGTGGCCTGAAAGAGATAGTTGACAAGCGCAAGCTGCGTGTTAAATCACTAAGGGGATTGGCCGCCGCGTGGTTGCTGCGTGCAACCACAAGTTGCGACCAAAACGAGCGAACCGATAAAAAATAGCGGTAGCGCATTCTTTAACGGCATTTTGAAGTGCCGTTTCATCATTCTTGCTAATGTGTTAACTCCATTCGTAGATGATATTCTTTCCAGACCCGGTTGGCCCTCCTTTGAACTCGCCCTCTACGACACCAACAGTTTGGTTTAGCCACGCTAACTTCTCAGACACTGTCATGAATGTCAGCGTGCCGATATGCTTCTGCCCATCTGAAGCCGTCATTCTACCTGCGTACTTAAGTTTGCAAACAACCAACTCGCCTTGTTCAAAGACCATCTTTCCCTGACCGGTCCCTCTCACAATGCCGTTGGATCCAATCTTGTTGCGCTGCGTTCCTAATAGCTTGCCGTTCACACCTTGAGCCGGCCCAAAACCAACAATTTCAGCGCTAATGGTTGTCTCGGTTTCGACCCCTTCTGGGCCTACCGATCGTACGGTAATTCCAATTGGTCTCACCGTTTCTTCAAATATTTTTTGTCCAATAGTCAACATTTTCACCTCATTCTTCGGTGTGCCTTCGTTTTCAGAAATTGCCACGGAAGGACTTTGCTGAATAACGATCTGGCGCATCCGAACTTTTTGCGCGAGAAGGAAACGAAGTTGCCCTGCTTACAACGTTTTCTTCATATTCAAGCCTATTGGACTTCCAATAGACTTCTAGTAGACTTAAATAGCTGATAGTATTAGTAAGCGGTGTACGAAAGTTCCCTCTGTTGTGAGGTGGGGACTTTAGGCGTGCTGGGATTTTACCTCTCATTCCCAGCACGTCCTGTTCATGAACCCAGCTTTCGATCCCGTTATCTTTTTCAGCCATTGGATAAAAAGATCGCGAGCATCCGGTCGAGCGTTGACTAGTACGCGGCTTGGCTCATTCTTCTTTTGTTTAGGCGGCTGCTCAATGATGCCTCACTTCTGTTCGAGCGTTCGCACGACGCCTAACTCGATGGAAAAAGCAGGAAACCACAGCTAAGATTCTCCTTTTTTTCGGTTTCATAGGTTACGAGTGAATAGATCGATAACGCCTGAATAGCTCTCTCCGCAAAAACGGGAAGACACTACGTTTTTTAAATATTTCCTGGCAGCATTAGCTACACATACTACTTCCTTTGCTAGGCTCTCTAGAGCGGAAAACATAGTTAACGTGCTCATGTCCGCACAGCAATGACTTACGGCAAGGACGGGAGCTATATTGTCCCTCTAATAACAATTAGTAATACAGAAAAAATGCATCGCAGCAAGCCGCCAGCATAGCTAACGAAAGGTTCGCGTAATGTTTCAGCAAGGCGAAATGAGTGTTTTAGCACTCTTTAAGCGACAAAGTGGGCACTGCAAGGTGGTATCAGAGATGAGCGTGTTTAGGGGGCACAACTTACTAACGCTTGCTTCAAGTAAGTTTAAACCAGGATTTACATCGTCCACCATCATTTGGGCATTAACACTGAATCAATAACGTGAATCACGCCATTAGTGCACTCAACATCAGCTTGGATGACGGTTGCATCATTCACCTTTACCCCGTCCCTCACAGCAATCGTAAGCGTTCCACCTTGAACGGTCTGCGCTGATGTCATTCTCATCAGGTCAGCTGCCATGACTTGCCGGGCACTATATGGTAGGCAACAAAAGCTGTCAGATCTTCTTTGTGGTCAACGAGCGTATCTACTGTACCAGGAGGCAGCATCAAAAACGCGTCATCATTTGGAGCAAACGCCGTGAATGGGCCCGATGAGCTGAGCATGTCGATCAGCTCAGCAGCTTGAACAGCCGTTATCAGGATCTTAAAGGAACGAGCATCAATCGCCGTTTCTACGATGTTTTTCATTTCTCGTCACTTCTTTAGTGAACTGCAGGCTATAGAACATGCTACGGGGCACGTGCTATACGCAGTCGCTTCTAATATTTAAGTCCACTGGAATACTATTAAATAAGCTTGAGAATTCTTATAGATGCAACGGGCCTCGCAAGGGCAAGCTCACCGACGTTCACCGGTGCCGCA
>PMIN01000048.1 GCA_003158275.1 Methanobacteriota archaeon | reverse complement strand
GCACCACGAGGTTAAGGATGAGTAGTATGGCAAGCAGCGCACCTATGTTTAGCAGCCTCTTGCTTCGAAGGTACTTGAGTAGCTCGTATTTTGTCACAACCGCCATCTGCCTGAGATCACTTGGCGGCACTATGACTCCTCCTGTGGCACAAGCCTCAAATAAACATCTTCAATAGCAGACCGTACAGGTCTGTAGAACGCTACGCGTATGCCGATACTCTTTACGTGGTCAAGCAGGTCCGACTGCTCGCTCAATCCGCCCTCGACAGTTATAAGGAGCTCTGACGTAGCGACTCGCTTTACCGATCTCACGTTAGGCAGAGCTTGCACGGAGGCGCATTGTTCCGCGGTTATGGGCTCAACGGCGGTGAGCGAGACGCCCCCCTCGCCTGCGTTCGACAGGTTGGCGACGGTATCATAGACGAGGAGCGTCCCCTTGTCAACGATCGCGACCTTATCGCACACTTCCTGCACCTCGTAAAGGAGATGAGAGCTCATGAAAATAGTAAAATCTCTCTCTTTAAGCTGCATAATGAGCTCCCTGACTTCTATCATGCCGCGCGGGTCAAGGCCGATCGTTGGCTCATCGAATATCAGAATGGATGGATCGTGCAGGAGCGCCGAGGCAATCGCAACTCGTTGCTTCATGCCGGTCGAGAAGTCCCCCGTTCGCTTGTGGGCTGAATCCGACATCTTTACCTCATCGAGCAGTACGACTGAGCGCTCTCGAATCACATCGCTGTCCAAGCCGCGTAACTGCCCCAAGTACGATAGGATCTCCATAGGGGTGAGCTGCGGATAAAGCTGGGGCGTCTCAACAACAGCCCCAACGCTTGCGAGCGCTTCTTTAGGGTTGCGCACCACGTCGATTCCGTTGAGGAACGCTTTGCCACCAGTCGGTCGAAGAAGGCTAGTTAAAATCTTGATTGTGGTGGTCTTGCCGGCGCCGTTGGGGCCAAGGTATCCCACACAGACGCCTGGCTCTATTGTCAAGTTCAAGTCCTTCAGTGCCTCGAACTGGCCAAACTGTTTACTTAAGTGCTCTGTTACGATGGCATCGGTCATGCTGCGTATCTGCTCTTGGGCCTGGTTTAAAATTTGCCTGCTAATAGTGCCTAAACGCTGAAAATCTAGGGGGCCTTTCCTTAAACTCTTCCGCAATGTAGGAGTTAAGGACATAATAAGCTTTTCGGTAGCCTCCGTAAGCTAGGAGACAACGCCACATCGGGCGCCGAGCGACGTCGCCCACTTCGATAAGACGCGGCATTTCGTTAGAGCAAACTGTGTGGATCCAACCACAGCTGTCCCGTTTTCTTTTGTTTACGCCACTGGGAGCAGGTTTGCAACGCGTTTTCCTCTAGATATTCTGCGCCGTCGGTCGAAGCACGCTGTTCACGGCGTTGGCGAGGCGCTCTGCACACTTGTTGCAGTTCGGATCGTTGGTCGTGTTCACGCAGCCGAAGTGAAGTCCATACAGACAGGCGCCGTTTTTTATGCTTGTTACGTTCGTTGCCATCACGTTCATCTCCAAGCTACCCTGCTCAGATTAGTTTCATAAGGCCGCGTGAGACAGGGATTGTGTGGGAAAACGTGACAGTGCATTTGTGTGGGAAAGCGTGACAGTGTGTTTGTGTCACACCAGCGTGCACAGGCCGGGGAGTATAGGCGATGCCCACACGACCACTTCCGCGCCGCCCTCAGCCAATGACTATCCGGGGTCACATGCATTTTCAAATGTGAACAACGAGTGCGTGGAAGTCGACGAGCTAATACTCGAACTCGTGGACTACAGGAACGACTATGCCGATATGGCGGCCGAAAAACTGCTACGAAAGTGTTCGTGTAATTGGAAAGCGNNGATTATAAGAAAGATACGGGTGCGATCGCATCAGCAGCGCGAATATGGGGTGACGTGCGAACCATCGTAACGCATTAATCCTACTGCGTTTCACACGGAATCATTACGAAGAAATGGTGGCTTGCAAAAATGGACTATGAAAGCGAGATAGATGACTTGAAAGAGCGCGTGACAAAGTTAGAAAAGAGCGTAAACGAATCAATAGCCGAGCTTAAGAGTCTTNNAGCAGGATCTCCTCGATAGTGCGCCGCTTTCGTGGAGCAGGGGCCTCATCAGGGTAGCCGAGCGGCAGCAGTGCAACGACGTGCATTGCGTTACTCCAGCCAAAAATTTCCTTGATCTTTTGCTCATCGATCATTCTCACCCAGCAACTCCCCAAGCCAAAATCCAAGGCCCGCAACACAATATGTTCAACAGCAATAGCGACGTTAAACGCAATCGCAGGAGCCAGATCTTGGACGTTCATCGTTTTCAGTTGTTCGGCCCTCTCACGAAGAACGCGCACCATGCTCTCCTCAAGTGCGCCTTCCTTCCCAAAATCCTGACTTCTCGCGGCGATGCCTTCGAAGTAGCCGTGGAGGTCGGCGCAGCATACCAGCACCACCGGAGCCTGCCCCACAAATGACTGGTGATACGCTGCTTCTACCAGTTTAAGCTTGGTCTCCTCGTCGGAAACTATCTTGAAGCGCCACGGTTGCGTATTGGAGGCTGAGGGTGCCAATCTAGCGGCTTCTATAAGCGCCAAAATATGCTCTTCGGGAATACGGTCGTTTTTAAATTTCCGAATGCTGTGCCTTTGCTCGATCGCGTCTTTGGTGGTAAGCTCTTGAGTTGTCATATTGCTCTCCGTTCGATCTCTGGTCTCGTTTCCCCCTGTAGTCACCTAAAAGGAGATCCGTTCAATTGTGGACTCGCGCCCGCTGTCGGAAAAGGTCCAGAACCACGCATCGCCTTTCTCAACGCGGAATATGGCGATGTTCTCAGCAGTAGGACGCAAGAACGGCCGCTCCTCAAGAAGACGCTCTTTGAGCTTCGGGTCATCAAGGAACGCGACCACCCCTGACGCCCGCAGCACTTTTCCTATGTCCATTGTTCCTCCCTCGCCAGGCGGGTGTTTCGGTGGGGCGTAGAAACACAGCTCAACCTTGTGATTTGCCGTCAGCTGCCGACACATCGCTTTCACCTTCGCAGTGGAGAAGTAGAAACCCTCCTTGGTCGCAAACCACATTCCCAACATGCGAACCCGCGGCTGGTCGCCGTCAACGGTCGCAGCCGCACATATGGGGTGCTCCGTTGCAAACTGGATGCATTCGTCGAAGTCCATCGTACCATCACCGCTCGTTCGTGTGCATTCATTGCTTAATTAGCTGGTGAGAAGCATGCAGTAGACTCTCTCCGTCGTCGTGCGCGTCAGATACGACACCCGCGTGAGCACGCCAATAAAACCGCCCGGCGAAAACCCGAGAGTGTCAGCGAACAAGCCACGCCCGATGCCGGACGTGTCTCGCCTTCTACCGCTAAGCGCAACAACCATCTCTAAAGGTCTCTCTCCACCGCTAGATCCCCTTATCCTTCAACGCATGAGAATCGCAGTCCAACCGTTATTGAGCAAATGGCGGGTCATTGCAGATCACTTGTGCGCGCGCTCTGCCTGCTGATGTCAATCGTGCATGGATTCCGCCAGCCCGAGCAGGACCCTTCACTTCGATCCACCCGTCCTCTACGAGACGCTCAAGAAAGCCTTGTATTTCACCTTCATTGTAACCTGCTGACGTTCCAGTTGCTTCGGGAACGACCACCCAGCCGTCTTTGTCGCTTTCACAGGCTTCAAGATGGCAGTGTGCAAGCTGACAGAAGAACTGATCTCGGCGCTCTTTTTGATTGGTCTCTACGTGCTGCTCACCCACGTCTAACCCCTCTTTTGCGCGGTGCCGGATGTAACCATCCACCATATTTGTGGCCTAACTCCCACGAGCCGCGCGCGTCTTCAGCGCCCGCGACGAACTCCTAAAACACGTAGTATCGCTAACAACTGCACGACGCGCCCTTCCTTCATAATGGGTTTCCGCGGTATGAATAAGAACTTTCCACCAAGAAAGTTCGCTTTAGGAAGGCCAAAAACAAAGAAAAAAGGGTGCGTGGCAACTTCGGCAGCCCCAGACACGTTAGCTTCTGAACGATGAGTCGCGTTCGACTTTCAATTCCTCAGCGCTGGGTAAATTTACGGTAAACGTCGATCCTTTTCCGACTTCACTCTCAACAGTTATTTGCCCGGCGTGCGCGTCGACGATCCGCTTCACCACCGCTAAACCAAGGCCCGTTCCCTTCGCCTTGCCGGTAAAGAGCGGTTTAAAGAGCTTGTCTTTAGCGTCGTTCGGAATGCCGATGCCGGTATCGTGCACGCTTATCTCCACCGAGCCATCGTCGGTAGATGCACTAACGGTGACCGTCCCGCCGTCCGGCATCGCCTGCACGGCGTTGAGGATTAGGTTTGCTAACACGCGACGCATAAGGTGAGGGTCCGCTGTCAATTGCAGGTCTGGAACTGCGGTCGTAATGCTTACGCCATCCGTGCGCGGCAGCGATTGAACGACGTCTTCGATCAGCTTCTCGACAACGATTTGCTCGTGCTCAGGCACGATCGGCCGAGCGTAGTCTTGGAGATCACCGACGATCTTGTCCATATAGAAGACCTGCTCGCTGATCTTGGCAAAGAGCGCTTGTTCTTTTTGCCACTCGTCGCGGCCGCGCTCGGCAGAGGACATACGTTCGAAGCGGAGCCTCTGCAGATCGACAATGTACTGGAGACCTTGCAGAGGGTTGCGGAGATCGTGACCGATCATGGCAGCGGTCTCCCCGATGCCGGCGAGGCGTTCGGCGTCCCTGAGCTGCGCTGTGCGTTTCTCTACGAGCTCCTCAAGGTGAACGGAATATTGTGCGAGTTCTTCGGCGTAGTGGTGAGCGGCTGCCTGTGCCTCAAGCTTCGACAACGCCGTGCCGAATTCAGTTGCAATCGTGCGGAGGAGATTTCGTTCCTGTGGCGTAAACGAGTGCGGGCGCATCGCGTATATCGTGAATTCTCCAATAAGGGAACCTTCGGCGAAGACCGGAACGGAAACGGCCGCTCCGTGCATTCCGTGGCTGACAACAAGCGTGTCAGCAGTTAGTTCCTGGACGATAACGAGTTCCCCTCTCCGAAACACGCCTCGCACATGGGGATTGGCGTCGATATCGATCTGCTCGAGGGATTCAACGAAGGCTGGAGGTAAGTTATGGGCATAGCGCACCTGCAGCCGCCCAGCTTCGTTTTCTGTGGCAATGAATCCAGCAGCAAACCCCAGCCGCTCAATCGTGGTAGCTAGCGCCTGTCCAAACAATGTGGGGAGGTCGCTAGCTTCGTTGATGACGTGTATAACGTCGTTAAGCACCGAAGTGCGTTGGGCGTGCTCTTGCAGCTGGCGCTCAGCCTGCTTCCGCTCGGTGATATCCCGCGCAGCTGCAAAAACTCCTTGAATCTCGTTCCGTTCATTCTTGAACAGTGTCGCGTTGTACAACACATCTGTGATTCTACCCGATTTGTGCCGAATAGCTAGAGGGTAGTCTCTCACAAAACCGTCAGTGAAGACCTGACGGTAGCCTACTTTTGCTTTTTCCGGCTCAGTGAAATAGTTGCTAAAGTCGCTTTCGATCAGTTCCTCGCGGGAAAGGCCAGTTACCTCCTCAGTGGCCTTGTTAACATCCGTGATTTTTCCGTCAGCATTGATGGTGACGAGGGGATCGAGACTGGCTTCAATAAGGCTTCTTGCGTAGAGCGAGGCGGCACGGAGTTTCTCTTCAGCCTGCTTCCGCTCGGTGATATCCCGCGCCGTCTCGAGAATTGCCACCGGCACATTCCGTGCGCCGTATTGCAACGTCCAATGGCTCGTAACTGTCACCGCGACGCCGGCGCGAGTGGTGTGTTGTAGCTCTCCCTGCCAGTGTCCCGCGCGGAAAAGGCGATCAGTGATGTCCTCAAGCGACGACGGAAAGACAGTTTGCAGTAATGAATGGACCAGTTCTCCGCGCACGTCGTCTTGCTTCCACCCGTACAGCCGTTCCGCACCCTTATTCCAGTACGTTATCTGCCCACTGAGATCAAAGATAGTGATCGCATCATTTGCCGCGTCAAGCAGGGCGAGGCGCTGTTTTTCGTCAACGATATCACGCTCCTCCGTCACGTCCTGGTCAAGAATAAGTACGCGGGCGACCGAGCCATTTGCCGTAGCCACGGGATAGAGGGATACTCGAAAACGCCGCCCCTCGTGCCGCTCCTCTGCGTGCATCGGCTTACCTGAAGAGACCACCTCTGCTATCCATTTCCGGCGCTTCTGGGCTTCGTTATTAGGAACGTCGTACGCACAAGCGCCGACGAGTGTGTCAGCGTCGGTGCTGAATCGCTCAACAGCTGCATCGTTAGCGGTCATGATGATGCCATCAGCGTCTGTGATCAGCGCCGCATCAGAAAAGGCGCGGAGGAAATCTGGCACGATTTCGAAGCGCTCTAGTGGTGCATTGTTGCGCGATTTGTTCACAGCTTTGTCCCCGCAAACCGTACAGTAGGTGTTCGAAAGCCTAGTCGTCAACAAACGTTCGCTTTCTTAGTTATAAGCTTTCACCTTGAAAAATAGCCGCGGGCGGCAGCTTCTGAAGCTTATAACGCTACGGCGACTTAGTTTGCTCCTTGTGACCCTTCGTTAACTGCTCGTAGAGTTCAGGGCCAACGCACTCTTTTGCGTAGGCGCACCAGTGAATGCACAGGTTCATGTCGTTAAACACCGTGAGCCCACACTTGCCGCATTTGACCTTAACGTCTGATGAAAAGATTTCGACATCTTCGCCGCACCGCGGGCACTTCTTGATCGTCAGGGTGGGCGTTCGTAAGTGCGAGGTCCCAGGACAACTACCAAACAACGCGATCTCCCCTTCTAAACAAGCACACCTCGGTTCTCGCCTGTAAATTAGGCTATAACGCAAAAAAGGAACGCTATAGTCCTTTTGTATGGGTGCGAAAGCACATAAAGTACTCCATCAAGATTACCTAAGAAGCTAAGATCGCCGACCGCATCAACTTTCACTAATGTCTCTTTTCCGTGAGGAACGCTTCGACCCCTAGCTTGTTGATGGTTCTGAGGTGTTGATGTGGGCGTCCTTGTGCATCGGTGTGAGGAAACCGAGCTCCTCCCACGTCTCAAAATAAGTGCATTACAGCACCCTTGAAGGTCATGAGTTCCTACAACAAGCCTGATCTTACGCCGCGGTGGCCCAACCACTGTGGATTGCTCTATAACACGCAAGAGGGCGCGTAGGGTCACGGAGATCCACTCGCGAAGTCGAATAAGCTTTATGGATTGTTTCGAAGTAAATGCTTTAGCCGGAACTTATGAATGTTGATAGCAGATAATAGGATGTCGATCGTGGATTTTGCGAAGGACAGGCGATCAAGATGAAGACGGCAAAGAAGGTTTTTCGGACGTCACGAAGTTTCACGGGCAGGTTTGTCCTGGAACAGCCATCGGATACCGTGCCGCAAAGATAGCGACAGGCGACGTTTCCTTGAACAGTCTCGACAAGGAGCTCGTAGCCGTGGTCGAGCAGCTGTAGCGTCGACGCCGTAGAACAGGCTACACATTCGGAAAAGGCGAGGCGGATGACAGCCGTAATCACTTCTCAGAATATGTATTTTTTCTCGATTTTTGTGAAGTAAATGAACTTTCAACATATACGCTCTACTGTACATATTAGATGCAACAGCAAGTCAGCAACAAGACGCAACCCACTGGTGCTAAACAGGTGGGACATCAGGCGGCTGGAGCCAGGTGCTGAGGTATTCAAGTTAGATAGCTGTAGTCTACCTGAAGTTTAACGGCGCTGACCTGACGGCGACACATATCCGACATTGCTCTAGGAAGCTCCCTTGTAATCCTGCCTAAATCGGGGATAGTTTTGTAAACACCGCCTAGTAAGCGAGAGATCAGTTTTTAGAAACTGAAAGAAACGCAGGAGGAGAGCGCATCGCTTTTTGCTACGCATGGTCCCATCGCCGCGGCAATTATCTTTAACGGCTTTCTGCCGGCGGCAACATTGACTGGGCCCTCGTGCAGATACCGGCGTGGCGCAAGTATTAAACGAGATGTCTAAACGGCCTGTTGCTCCGCTGGGAGCTATCGGCGCGTTCACCGTTACGAATGACATCACCCACTACACCAATGCCAAGCTCTTCTCCGAAGTCGGCAAGCGGAGATGTAAGCTATATGAGCAGCGAAACACTATTATTCATTAGTAGCGCTGTTCAACAATTCACACCACGAAAGGAGCCAACATTATGAATGAAGATAGCAAGAGCCCGGTAACGGGCAGTGCGCACAAACACCCGGCCGGCAGAGGCAGGTCGAACCGGGACTGGTGGCCGAACCAGTTGAACCTCAGGATCCTCCGCCAGAACTCTTCCTTGTCCAATCCCATGGGCGAGGCGTTCAACTACGCTGAGGAATTCAAGAAGCTCGACCTCGAGGCCCTGAAGGAGGACCTCTACGCGCTGATGACGGACTCACAGGACTGGTGGCCGGCCGACTACGGTCACTACGGGGGGCTCTTCATCCGGATGGCGTGGCACAGCGCGGGTACCTACCGCATCGGCGACGGCCGCGGGGGCGCGGGGTCCGGCACCCAACGCTTTGCGCCCGTCAACAGCTGGCCGGACAATGCGAACCTCGACAAGGCGCGCCGTTTGCTTTGGTCGATCAAGCAGAAGTACGGCAAGAAAATCTCTTGGGCCGACCTGATGATCCTCGCCGGCAACTGCGCTCTGGAGTCAATGGGCTTCAAGACATTCGGCTTCGGCGGCGGGCGCGAAGAAGTCTGGGAGCCTAAAGAAGACATCTACTGGGGGAACGAGAGCGAATGGCTTGGCGACAAGCGCTACTCCGGTGACCGAGAACTCGAGAATCCTCTCGCCGCCGTGCAGATGGGCCTGATTTACGTGAACCCGGAAGGACCGAACGGCAAGCCGGATCCGGTCGCGCAGGGCCGCGACGTCCGCGAAACCTTCGCGCGTATGGCGATGAACGACGAAGAGACCGTCGCACTCGTCGCAGGCGGACACACTTTCGGCAAATGCCATGGTGCCGGCGATGCCGCCCTTGTCGGTCCCGAGCCGGAAGGCGCCAGCATCGAAGAGCAGGGCCTTGGCTGGATCAGCAGCTTCGGCAGCGGCAAGGGGGATGACGCGATCACCAGCGGCCTGGAAGGTGCCTGGACGCCGAACCCGATCCAGTGGGACATGGGCTATTTCGACATGCTGTTCGGCCACGAGTGGGAACTGACAAAGAGCCCCGCCGGCGCCTGGCAGTGGAGGCCAAAGGATGTAGCTGACAAGGACCTCGCACCATCCGCCCACAATCCGTCGAAACGGGTCCCGACCATGATGTCCACCGCGGACATAGCGATGCGGATGGACCCAATCTACGAGCCGATCGCGCGGCGCTTCCACGAGAACCCGGAAGAGTTCGCGGATGCCTTCGCCCGCGCGTGGTTCACGCTGACGCACCGCGACATGGGTCCCCG
>PMIN01000141.1 GCA_003158275.1 Methanobacteriota archaeon | reverse complement strand
TTTGAGCGGATTTCCACACGTGGGGCACGGCGTAACTGGCGCGAAATGGATCGAACTCGAAAAAATTAAGGAAATGAACTGGCGTAATCACGCCGTACCCGACATCATCCTCCAGATGATTACTGACACGTTAGGGTCCGAGGATGTCTAACTTCAGCCTCATCACGGAACGATTTTTTTGACCTCTGCGTTTTTTCTGAACTAGCACCTAGTTCACCGCCGCCCGCCCNNTATTGCTTTGATGAATTCTTCAATGGGTATCGCAGGCATGCTGATTATCTTGACGGTTCCGCGGGCGCCTAGCTCGACCGAAGCCCGAAGGATGGTTTCATTATCAGGCGCTTCGACGATGTTCACAAAGTCGTAGGGCCCTACGACGGCGTGCTGAGATACGATTTTCACCTGCATCGCTTCCATCTCTCGATCGACTTCCTGAATGCGATTAGGTCGCTGCCTTACTGTCTTCCTGCCTTCAGCGGTGAGTGTCGACAAAAGAATGTATGTGGGCGTGCAACCACCTCCACACACAAGGTTGGCATGAACGAACTTCTGTCTTTCCCTGAAAATAGTTTGAACGCGTGAATTCTAACCGCTGATACGCAGTTTCTGATACTCGTGCATAGGGTCAAGTTCCGGAATATGGCGAGGCCGCCGTCACGCGCCTTTCTGAGAATTCACCCGCACCTTGGGATACCTGCACGCGGGAAGAGCGAGCGTACAGGTTTGGAATAGAAGCAGCGTTAGTCTCAGAATCTCGTGCGTCACAGTTCCACGAGCTCATACGAACTTGTTCCGAGTCCGATCTCCTCCCCATACGTGATCTGTATCGATCCTTGTGTCTGGCCCCAGACCCCTTTGAACTTGTCCTGCCCTGGCTGCAGATTGTTGACAAGGCGAGTGCCTGGCAAGCCTTGCTGCTGGTTCACCAAATCCAAGCTCGCAGCGTCAATGGCTACGGGATCGGTGGAGGCGAGAATCCCTACGTCGGGCACGATGGGCGCGTCACTCCAGGGAACACAATCGCAATCAGGCGTAATCTGCAAGAGGAAATTGAGGTACCCCACGCGCTTACCCACGGTCGCGCCAAAGGCGTATTCGGTCAGCATCTCCATAAACTGTGGGAGATCATTTTTCCAGTCGAATCCGATAGAGGAGGTTGTGCACGCCATCATGCACTCGCCGCAGCCTACGCACAGATCGCGATTGATACGCGACACGCCTTCTTCAATCGTGATGGCAGAGCGCGGACATATCTCGACGCATACCCCGCACGCCGAGCACCCCTCCTCGTTGACGATCGGACTCATACCTTTGTGCTGGTCCATCTTCCCCGCGCTCGGAGCGCATCCCATCCCCAGATTCTTTATCGCGCCGCCGAATCCAGCCAGCCCGTGTGCCTTGAAATGCGTCATCACGATCATGCTCTGGGCAGAGACGACGTCGCCTGCGATTTTTACCGTTTTGAAGTGTTTCTTGTCGATTCGTACGTCCCCGTAGTGATCGCCGACGAGACCGTCAGAAATGATAAGGGGGGCCCCCAAGACTGCATAGTCGAACCCGTGCTCGAGCGCGGTGGCGAGGTGGTCGACGGCATTATGCCGACTTCCAGAATAGAGCGTGTTTGCGTCGGTAACAAACGGCTTTCCGCCGCTCGCTTTTACCCGCTCGACGACTTGCCGGACGAACTCTGGGCGAAGGTGTGAATCGTTGCCGCGTTCGCCGACGTGAAGCTTGATAGCAGTTAACGCGTCAGCTTCGATNNTTCTCACTCGAGTGACCGCGCTTTCATCGGCGCTTCCAGCCTTCAGGCGCGCAAAATATACTGTGCTTGCCATTCTTCTCCCTCGGTTGCTTACGTAATCCCGCGATGTAACGTCCCGCCGTGATCTGCGGCGTTGCTAACGTTTGCAATCGTTTCCTGGCGCACTCTGGAGGTGAAAACGAAGTGACTGCCCTCCATTTGACGTTTCGCTGTTCAGCCCTGATCTCGCACAAGCGTGGCCCACTCGCCTATCTTGTCCAGCTTCTTCTTAAGTGGTAGTGGGTTATGGACGGCCTTTGCCCATATGACGTGCACTCCGTCCAGCGATTCGCCAACCTCTTTGCTGAGCGGCTCTGCCTCTCGTCCAAAAACAACGGCCACGGGGGTGCTGCGTGACAGCGCAGCAATCGTCGCCAGATATTGCAGGCCCGAGTCCTTGTGAATGAAGCCAAACGTGAGATCGACGTCGAACGTTCCCTCGGCCATCTGGTCGATGCACTTGTCGATGTTCATGTACGACTCGATGTATACTTTCTTGGGATCGGCGACTCTCATTAAGTTGACAGCGCTCGGTGTTCCGGCACAGATCACCTCAAACCCCTGCGCTTTCAACGTGTTCCCGATATATAGCGCGAGGCCGGTTTGCACCGGAACCTCGGGACACCCCAATAGGAGTAACGCCTTCATCACTATCGATACATGAACGTCGACCTCTGTATTATTCTTTTGCAGCGCAAAAAAGCCGATCAACCTGCTCCTTCTCGAGCCGGCTCATCGATACAGCACGCGAGACTACCTCGCGTCGCGGGTATTGTGGTGGACCGGCGGGAAAATGTCGACCAGATGGGCGTTGAAAGACGCGCGCACGATGACAAGTGGGGGGCGCGCGTTAGCGCTAGATCCGTTATCTGCAGTTAACAACATTTCGCGAGGCCCCTCGTGGAGCAAGCAAATTGAAAGATGGATGAACTTCATCGATGAGAGTAGAATGTGGAATATCTTTCACTTGCGAGTTTAGGACTGCGAGGACTGCGTCAGATTTTCAAGTGCTATCGCGGCCTCAATACTGGCAGGTGTGCCAGAAACTTGTTACGTCTCGCTATGATGCTTGACATTTTTTATCTACCGCTTTTTCGTGTTCAACTGCTTTCCGCAGAATTCATTCTAGAGACGATTAGAAACGTTGAAGCGTAATAGTGTTCCTCTGACGACGTAATGGATGGTAAATCACCTGATAAAAACGCGCCCGAAAGGATGGTGTGGGCTTTTGAGAGCGCTGAGCTGATACTGTACGGCGCAGTCGGGGTGTTGCTCGTTGTCATTGCTGTCCTCGCACTCGCTGCAGAAGTCGACAGCATACGTCAGTACTTGACCGGTAACCCGGTAATGGGACTAAGCTCCCTTATCGCCGCGATAATCGCGCTTGAGCTGCTGATGACGGTCGTCGGCTATATGAAGACCAGATCCATTAGCTTGGGGCTACTTCTCGGGGCAGCTCTCACGGCGATGGTACGGGAGATCATCATCTTCGCCTATCAGCCCACCAACTCACAATACTTTGTTCTCATCTTGCTTGCGACTGCGCTTCTCGTTGCGGCGGTCTACTTTGTCGGCGATAAAACGATTCACACATAGTTGCGCTCGTCGTGTCCGCGCGTTCGACCGCTTTTTGCGCTCGTTCGTACCCGACGTCGACAATTAGCCGTCTCATTCTTCATACACTTCGAGCGCAGACATCACAAGCTTTTCTGGATCGTGTTTGCACGCTCCTGTGATGACATATCTATGCTGCACGGGCAGCTGTCGGAACTTTTTGGATGAAGTTTCGTGCCGAAAGTGCTCGCAAGCGACCTTGCAAACGCGATGCCGCAGGGAGAAACACTTATATCGCCCCCCGCTTTTTTACGCCCGCAACACCACGAACGTTTCTCCTTACGGGCAGTGGTGCAACAAACTGCCGGGGTCATTTCTGAGACTCCGGCCCTTTTAACACTAGTAGGCACGGGGTGACTCATAGGCGCGGGATATATAATATCGAGCATATAGGTTTGACGGAAAAATGCGTCTCTCACTGGGTCTAAAGCATTCAACGGCTTTGTTTTTTGTTTTCACCCGATAGAGCACTAGGATTATTGCCCCTCCCGCATGACTGGTGGCTATGACAAAAGCAGACGAGGCAGTTGCCCTCTTTCAGCAGGGGTTCACCTGTTCACAGGCCGTTCTTTCGGTCTTTGCAGATGACTTCGGGCTCGATCGGGATCTGGCACTTCGCATCTCGCAGGGATTTGGTGCCGGGATCGCTTACACGGATGATGTGTGCGGGGCTCTCGCCGGTGCGATCATGGTGATCGGGCTGCGATACGGGAGGATACGCGCTGATGACACCGCAGCGAAAGAAAAAACCTATGCGGTGGTCAATGAGTTTCTCCGGGAATTTGAAACGAGCCACGGGTCAGTAGCCTGCACCGGCCTGCTCGGGTACAACCTGTCAGACCCGCAACAGGTTGCGGAGGTGAAGAAGAGCAAAGTCGTGATGGCACGGTGTCCGGCGCTTGTCCGGGATGCCGTCAGACTCGTTGAAAAAGTAGTTTGATTTTCGCGGGCGGGGCGAGTGATACTGCGACCTTCGACGTGCAAAGAGTGTCACTGAGCCGCGCCGTACGCGCAAAAGAATACACCGTTCAACTTGCATTCGGCCCAAACCGGACAAGAAGGGCACACACATCCCTTTTTTTCAAGGGTCTTTTCGCTTCTACCTCGTGCGCAGAACAGTCCGCCCGCAAGACTGCTTTGATTGTACGTCGGACAGCGTTCTGTGTAGCACAAGCACTTGGCGTAGTTCTCATTCGTGTTTTCTACTCGCGGACGGTTCCTCTTGAACATCGGCCTCTATCTCTTCTTGTATTCTCTACAAACTTAACTATTTCACAATGATCGACGCGAAAGACTGAAGCCGGCTCCGCATCATGATTCAGTGCGGTTGCGATTGAGTGAGCTCCTGAACACTGAGCAGCACGCTCGAGAATGGCAACCCGGGGCATGAAAATTGAAGTTACGCATATTAGGCCGCCTGCGTAGTGCCTGTGCTGGTAAGAAAAGGTGAGTGCGGCTATTTTGAGGTGAATGATGGAAGATAATCGTGGAGGACTCAAGACACTTATCGCGGTCCTGGCTGGCTTCGACAGCATTAAGAAGAACAACGATCTCGTTCAGGTATTCCACGAACTGTATGATAAAGGCGACAATCGAGAGACGTTGAGGGAGTTTCATTTTCTTTTCACGGGCGGCACATTCAACCGCGTCGTGCTGGGCGAGGCTGATCCAGAGCCGTTGCAGACCGAACGGTTGCAGCCGATGAGGGACGACGTGCGAGAGTTCCTATTGCAGGAGTGCGGCATCACCGTCCTCCCTGATCGAAAGAAGTGCGGCGTAACAATTCTTGCGAACACGATTGTGGAGCGCCAGTGCAGCATAGTGTGGTCGTTCCTAAGCCCGATTACAACGCACTGGCTGAGCCCTGAATATCGTGCGTTGAATCGACTGAGTGACCTTTGGGACGTTAAGCGCCTCGTGAACGCCGGTTCGGTGAAAGACTGGTTCACGAACGAAGCTGCACGAGACGTCAAAAGAAACCCCCAGAAGGCGCCGAAATCGCCGCTTAAGGTACGACTGGGCTCGCGCGAACGCGATGGCGCGTGGCCTGTCGCGGCACGAAGAAACGGAAACGCATACGACGAAATAAGCATACCACACCGCGCCCGCGACTCGGCGTTTTTTGCTCGGTTTGAAGACCAAACGATCGCACTTATCGCCCACGACGAGATGAAACAGCGCATGATCGATTTTGCCATTCAGTACGAGGATGAGCTTTGTAAGTTCAATCGTGTCTTGACAACTGGCCGTACGGGTGAAGAAGTCGAAAACGCCTGCAGAACGCTGCGCGACGGGGGGACCATCAGGCGATACTTGCCAGGGCCCAAGGGCGGCGATATAGAAATCGCGACAGAGATTCTGTTCGATCGATGTCACGTCGTGGTCTTCTTTATCGATCCATTGCGCCCTCACGCACATATTGACGACATAATGGTGGTTTTCGCGGCCTGCATGGCCGAGATTGAAGGTAATGATGTGAGGCTCCTCACCAATGAACTGCACGCACGAGAATGGATGGAGGAGGCCGTCCGACGTCACAGATGATCGAGCGGCGCTAGCAGTGTTCACGCGAACGGCGCCGGCAGTGTGACCCAAACTTCGGCGCTCGGATTTTCACTTCGTCTCACGAATGCGTGCGGGAAAAACGCAGACTGAATGATGCGCGAGACTACGCCGCTAGCGACGCAACGCTCCGCAGCAGCCCACGAGGAAGTATTTAAACTGGGAGTGCCAAAGCTAAGAGCTACGTCCTAGTGAAACCACTGCGAGAAGCAGCGCCTACAATGCCGGATCCGATTACTCACCTCATTGTTGCTACTTCGCTGCTCTGGCTGTTTTGGGACAAAAAGTACCGGAACTATGTCCTTCTGTTGTCTCCCCTGGCGGTGTTTCCGGATTTAGATCATTTGGTGCCGCCTTTCCACCGTCTACTTTTGCACAACGTCTTCATCCTCGTGCCCACCATCGGCATTGCGTTGTACGCGCGCTTCCGGACAAAGAATGAAGTTTTATTTAACGTGGCACTGATCGCGACCTTCTACCTGCTTTCACACCTGTTGCTTGACCTGTTCACGGGCGCTGGCGTGCCTCTGTTCTATCCGCTTTCAACGACCACCTTTGGCTTCACGTACGAGTTAATCATTGCTCACGGCTCTCTGGTACTAGTCCCTGAGCACCCCGCCTTATTCGTGCAAAGCGAAGTGCTCGGCATCGCGGTGACGTCCCTGGCGCTGGCCGTGATTATATTCGTCAAGAACCGGCTGCCCTTCCAAAAAGACGTTTCGCACGCCGCCCAAGCTTATGGTTAATCAACCTCGCGAGCTATTCGCATGCACGCTCACTTTTATCGACAGGCGCAGCACGCGTTGTCAGAGTTTAAGCTTCGTAGTCAGGAGCGAGCAAGAGCAAGCTGAGCGTCGCTCGTTGAACGTGGTGCTGCGTGCCAGCTCAACTGTAAGCGGCTACGATAAAAAAGTTGACCAAAAGTAGACCAAAACTTTACAATATATTCAGGACAGTCTACCGCGGTTCAGACTTACAAATGCTAGAGGGATGCCACGATTGAGTTTTGCTATCTATCTGATTTTTTAATATTTTGCATATAATTAAGCTGCTGCCGTTGCTGTTGACGGCAACCAACAATTCAGAGACGGACGTCTCTTACAGATCACACACGCAGGTCGATGCTAGTGCCTCACGGCAAATCGATGGCAGCTTACCCGGAAACACGACGAATAGACTCCGTGGCGCCGAGCGTGAACAGCTGCGTGAATGACGCAAAAGCAACTGCCTGATGTCGTGTCATCAAGGCAGTAGCTCCGCGCCTGCTCACTCGATCGAGACTGCTCGATGTTGGCGCGTCAATTGAGGGCGCTTGCTTTCTGTGCTCGTGCTCACGGTTGTGGTTGTGGCTGTGGAAATGGCTGTGGAGATGGCTGTGGCTGTGGAAATGGCCGTGGCTGTGGCAATGGCTGTGGCTGTGGCAATGGAATTGACCTTTTTAATCCGCTTGATTCTCGAAAATGATGTCGCCAGCGCGCTTTCGTGTCTCGTCGAGCAGGTTCTCAATTTGCTTAGCTTTAGCGTCGTCGAGGTAGGTGCAGTTTGAAAAAATGGTGCCCGCGAGCGAAGCAACGCGTTTGCCGATTCCAGGAAGTGAGTTCCACTTGGGTTGCCCCACGCTTGTGAAGAGCTGATCGATCCGCTCACGGTTTTCTTCAACGCACTTTTTGCCCTCATCGGTAAGCGCGTACACCTTCTTGTTTTCGTGTTCGCTCGAGCTTACATAGCCCTGGTCCTCAAGGAGCTGCAGTGTCGGGTAGACCGCTGCAGGACTCGGCGCGCGGCCGTGCTTGTTTTCGATAGCTTTGATGATTTCGTAGCCGTTGAGAGGCTGTTCTTGTAGGGCGAGTAGGACGAGATATTTCAAGTGTCCCTGTTCGTGTCTTGGGTGTTTGAACCAAGCTTTGTAGAAATCTGGTATGTTATGCCATGGTCCACACGGGTTCTGATACGTTTTGTAGCTCATTTAATCCTCCGATATATCTAAAGATATATTATAAGATATTCTCATATTTAAGAGTTTCGCTGAGTGAACCGCAGCGACCTAACACTTCCAACGCGGAGCTTTAAAAGCGCACCCCGCAGCGGTCAACCCGATACGAGCTTTGCGTTGCCACGTCGGAGCGGGTCGCGCCCCGAATCGTCGTAACGGGCAAACGCCGACCTCACCCGGCCACCGAAGACCGGTGCGAGACTAGATATCCGACTAGCGACTAGTATACTTGTCGCACAGGTGCGGACACGGAGAGAGGAAATGAGCGAAACTGCACCCGATACGCTCGATGGGACAAACGCTGATGCACCGATCGAAGTACAGAGAACGTGCGAAAAGCCGGTAAGCCCCAACTGCGAACGCACGGCGTTGTACACCGTTATCTTGCCTGACGACGCCATGACCGTTCCGTGCTGTGAGCAGTGCAAAGACGAGTACGTTAAGCGCGCAAATGCTCAGGACGTGCCTGTAACGGTCCGTGCTGGCACTCGTATAGAAGCGGGGCCGATGGCCCCGCGCTGGCAGCAAAGGGTCAGGCAACGCATCACCTCGTGGAGCGGGCGGCAGCGGCAGTGGCTGGCACTCGTGATTGTCGTGCTTCTGCTGCTCATCGCTGCGGCGGAGGTTTTTTTGAGGCTGGCCTTCAGCTAAAAAATGATCGGATACGCCACGCTCTCCCCTAACACGGGCGTGAACATTGCCAACCGGGTAAGTACCCCTCGCGTGAGCATTCAAGAGTCTACTGGTGGCAGGCAGCCGCGATCGAGGCGCAGCGAGACCCCCGCCGACGGTCGACAACGGCAAGTAAAGCAAGGAGATTCCGTATAGTGGTTTATTAAGCGTTTTTCACTCATCGGTTCCAGTGGAGGCGTTTGAGGCGTGATGTCGCCTCTCGAATAGTCGCAGAATGCAGCGCTCACGAAAAAATAACCGTTTTACGGGCGTAAAGAACCCTTATTTCGACTCCAATTTCCAAAAGAAGTAAAAAATCGAATCGGAACCGTTAAATCCGATGGTGCATTGCTTTATGCGCCGATTGTATCGGGCTGCACATTAGCAGGAGCCGGGCGTCGTCGGTCCTGGCCTACCTCAAACCGTCTCGTTGTTTGACGAACCCGTGCTCCGCGCTAATCACTGCATTTACGATGGCCATTCGCTTGTCGAGCTGTGGGTCGTTTTTCTTTGCGCTTTTTAGGCCTGTCCGGGTTTGTCTATCCAATCACGCACAAAGAAAAGCTGACAGCAGCGCGCGGCTATCTCTGTGCGACGCGTGCGCACTGAGATCGCGTGGCGATAAGCGACAATGATGTGATGTGATGATACGGTGATTTCTGCTTCGACGGCGCTGTATCCGCAGATCAGCGACAAAAACCTGCAGGACGTTTACGCGAATGTGCCGTTTTGAAAGTAAAAGATTGTATAACCCCTGGCTGGTGTAACACCACGATACACTCGGTGCCCTTGAGGAAGCGAGCACAGGCGGCATCGAGGCTATCTCTTTCTTTACACCACCTTTTGGGCGTGGTTCTAACGAATTTCCCGAAGTGCCAGCTGGTTCCAGGTTGTGCAGAACCATTCTGCGGTTCGATCTTGAACACCTAGTCGAAGGACGGGACTGCCTTGTGGTCGCGCCCTAGCCAGTAAAGCGTGAGCCCTTTGTCGATCCACGCGCAAGCGTTCTTTGGATCGACTGCCGGCTAACGAACTCGCTAGCTCATAAATGCAAAATCATACCGCTAAAGCGGAATGCTTAAAACCCGTACGAGCGCTAAGCCAGATGGAAAGGTCGTATGCCACGCAGAACCATTGGTGGAGCCCTTATTGCTATCATACTCGGACTAGTGGCAGGTCTCGTGCTGGGCGCCATTCTCGGCGGCGTCTTTGAACTCATACTCTACCTTCTCGTGAGCATGATCCTGAGCTGGATTGCGAGCGTCATAGGTTTTTGGATATTCGGCGCCCTCGCCGGGCTGTTCGTCGGCGGCATCACCGGCGGGGTCCTGGGCGCACTCATTGGGCTGATACTACATCCCCGACACTGGTCAGCGGCGTTTCACACGATATTTTACAGCGTCTTGGGGGCGGCCGCCGCGTGGATCGCATTTACCCGTTACGGCGTCACCTTTGGCGGTACGTTAGGAATAATCGACGGCGCACGTATGGGCGCAGTAGTTGGACTTATCGCAGGCCTCGTCGCCGGGACACTTGCCGGGAGCACGAGAAAAATGAGTATGGTCTTTAGCGCCGTCGGTACGGCGGTTGGCACAGCGATATTTGGCACGTACTTCTTCTCCTATTTTGCGTCAACGAAAGGTGTCGCCCTCGGCCTCGTTCTGGGCCTCTTGATAGGCATCCTGTCAGGGTATCACGCAGTGGCTCGTGCACGATGATAGGGTCGTACGCCGTAGTAGCGCTCAATTGTGGTTGTAAAACTTCTGGACTGGGTTGTAAAACTAGTTCGCTCAACGTATCCCAGCCTGCCGTGAGCACGATCGTTTTTCCGTCTTCCGAGGCGTAGACGCAATATCTGTCTCCCACGCAGTTAGAATAACGCTCAGGAAGTCTAAATTGTGGGTACACATGCCCTTTCGCCCGGAGCGCTCCGAGTTTGACGTGCCGCTATACCCCTTCCTAGATATTACCTGCTTCATAGCAAATCACCTTTACTATAATCGCTCCAGCTCTTCTTTATTCTAAACAAATCTATCTTTGGAGATAAATAGCCTAATATGATCAATACAGGCCACAAATATGGCTAGGCTCTCAGAACAACAGTTGGGGTAGTAGTCGCGTTGCTTGGGCTTTTCGCGTATGAGGGGTAGTACTTACGAACGTTTGCGCTTGAGTTAAAAGAGCAGCTTGCCCAGACCCTCGTTGAGGTTGTCACATCGATTGCTGAGCCACCTCTTCGCCAGATCATTGATGTGTTGCAGCAGGTGATGTGCACACGCGACGCAGAGAAGCTGGCGATTTCTGTGCTGGAAATTTACGAAGGCGGTTAACGAAACAAACAGCGGTTTTGTCAAGAGCTGGCTGTTTTATTTCGCGATTAAACGCAGGATTAACGCGCTAAAGGGAGATGTGAATAGCATGAGGAGAGGGGCCCCCAAACAAAATGGAAAGAGGAGAGCACGTGGATTAACGCAGAGATACCAGACTTGCGATGAGGCATCTTGTGCCCTAAATCTCCTTTTTATTCACGGGATGGTGAAGCCGAGCACGAATAAAAGTAGCACGAGCAAAGCTCCGGGGATCCCAGCCAGTGCACAAATAATTACAGTGATGAGGTTTATGGGAACCGCAAACCCAAGGAATTTCGCCAAAGCCAGAATGATGAGGCCAAATATCGAATTAACTACGAGATATCTTATTGTGCTCCCCAGACTCATAACACCAACTTAACTACAAGATCTAAAAGAAGGTTTCGATTTTTTTTAACTCGCTGGCGAACAGTCGACAATGTAGTCAAACCCTGCCTGCTCGGCGGTGATCGCACACGTGAGCAAATCCGTGGAGGGATACTGTTCGGGTCCCGCTTTCGATCCCACCTTAAACGTTTTGCCCATCAAGCAATCTCATCTACCCTTCTTTCAATCATTCGGACGCCACGAATGGATTAGTCGGTATCGACTTCTTCCTGCCTACGTCGCTTCTCTTTCTCTCCTTCAGCTATCTTCTTTTGCTTAATTACTTCTCCTTCGATCTCCTTTTTCTGCTTCTCTACCTCACCAACAACTTCTTTGCCCTTCTTTTTTAGATCTCCAATATCCACCATAGTCGTAACCCCCCTGCATAGGTCGGCCCCCCGTAGTCTGCCTGCTCGACGCTTCTCGTTCTTGTTTTTGACTGGCCGTTCTCTTCTAGTCTTCCCGGGTCTTTTCTTCTCGGTATTTCCCGCTCGCCTTCAGCGCATCAACAAACTTGCCGCGAGCGATTTGGTTTTTTCTCCTTTTTATATGAGCCCAAATACCCGTAAGATGATGAGAATATTACTACGACAACAATGAGCTAAAACTAATATAATGGTATTCCCAATATTTTTGAGACCATCATAAAAAGGAGGTGATGAGGTATATGGGTGTCAGGGACTTAGTATGGCTTATTATCGTGCTGATAATTATATTCGTGGCTCTGCGCTATTTGGGTATCGTCTAAGATGATTAGACCAGTAGCATAATACCACGCGGATCAAGAGGGTGTTGCACGAACGATCTTCTGCGAGCCACGAATACAGCTCCTGCGATTTTGGTTGAAGGATAAGTTCTTGGAAAGAACAAGGGAAGGGCGCCGAACGCTAGTGAAGTTCCACTTCGCCTTCAGCCTCGCCTTCGTAATATCGGTCTGAGACAACGACTGTATCTTCTGTCGCCTTGAGCGCTTTCGACCACGGAACGACCATGTCACTCTTCAGTAGACCTTGGGACACCTTCAGCACAATTTCTTTAGTCCCTTTAGTGATTAAGACATCGGTTACTTTACCTAGCTTATCTCCACCTTCGGTTTCGATGTTTTTACCTACGACACCAACGAAGGCGGCCTCATGATATTCTCTACCTTTCATGCGTTTTACCTGCGTTCAATTGTTCCTTACCGAGAGATAAGATTTATGGGCTGAAACGTCGGCCTGGTGAAAGAAAAACCGCTCGAAGAAAAAGATATATGGAGTAAAAAACGCTTGCGATTTCTGTGCTTGAAATCCACGAAGGCTGTGATCGAGACGAGCGAAGTTCAAAGTAATATAGATGCTCGTTCTCGCTTCTAGGCCGCTTCGCGCCTCAGATCCTCACTAATATTCTATTGTTCTTACTTTAGTTTCGTACGTTTCAAGGTCGAGTGTCTCGATCTGCCGCGTGATTTCAGCCATCTTTCCTGCCATTTGAAGAAAATTAGCGGGCATGTTCTGCATTATTTCAGGTGATATACTCAACTCTTTAGGATCTGAGAGTTTCTTTCCAGTTGTTACGTCGAACGACGAAAAGTGAGCCGCACAGCGAATTACCTTGCCCTGAAGTGTGCCCAAATGGAGCGGGGCATTCGAATGCGGGCACCGATCGTTAAATGCGTAGAACGTGCCCTCAACATTGGCGATGACCACCTTTTTTCTTTCAACCTCAACAAGGCCCATTTTGCCTTTTTCAATATCTTGTGTATCTGCAACGTCAACCCATTTCACACATATGCCCCCTCATTTGTTATTCGTTAAGGTTCAAGTGAATAAATACATTATTTATGTGTATCAGCTTGTTTGAAGCCTTGGTGCTTGCAACTCTGTGCTTTTCACGTTCAGCACGTTCTTGCAGCTAGGTTATCACCGTCAGCACAAAACACCTTTTGTGCAAGCAATCCGTCCTCAGACCTATACAGGCGATAAGAAACAGGCCATCCACAACCTCTTTGCTGCGTACGTTCACACAGTGCCACTTGCAGACCTTCTCGAAAAACTTAGAACGCTCTCGGCGAGACGCCCAACTAAGATATGTGGTCATATACGGGGCAGCGTGCAGCTACTGCCTAGAGCCGAACGCCTTGAATGACGACCATCTTGAAGCTATTTATGACGTCAGAAAAAATCGATCAACCTATTATAGCATTGGTCATGTAAAAAACACGAAAGTGTCAAGAGAACGAGACGGAGCATGCCGGCCAAAGCAACAACCCCGACCCGTGCAGATTCTCAACAAGGGCTCCTTGAACGTCTCCCGATTTAAAGTTAAGAGAGAGCACGACAGGTTTGCTATCATCCGCTTGTGCCGTCCCCGTACGTTAACGACTTAGCTTGTTTCTACCAAACTGGGATCAATCCAGTCGGGAACCGACAATTCGTCGTCACTGTCCTTTTCGAGCCATATCTCGAACCCGATCGAGTCTTCTGAATCTCGAATGTCGTGCCTCGGAAATTTAGTCCTAGAAATAAACTCCTCGAATTGGTTTTTCGTGTAGGCCGTCCGTCGAAGCCACTTAAAGGTCCAGTTCATCGTAAGTGAACCTATTCTGCTCAAGCCCATGCTTTTTACAGAATTACGCAAGGCTTTATCTGACGCGTCTCTCCGCATGTCGATTATGACGGCCTTTCCGTGCGCGCGCAACACCCTGTACATCTCACGCAGAGCCCCAATCGGGTCTGCAAAATTTTTGAACGCGGCCGTTGAGATGATGAGATCAAACGTTTCATCGTCAAACGGCATGTGTGCGGCATCTCCCTCTCTAAATTGCACCGCGGCCCCTACGCCTGCTTCCGTGGCGTTCTTTTGCGCAATCTCAACAAATGTTCTGCTGATGTCCAATCCGACAATCGTGTGCTTTCCACGTTTTGCCAGTTCTATTGCCAGATAGCCAGGGCCGGGAGCGACTTCGAGGACGCTATCGCCCTCCGTTACGTTCTCGGCCACCATTTTTGCCCACGTTTTATATTGTTCCGGCGTACCTTTTCGGGCGTTCTTGTCATACCACTTGGCAATAAAGCCCTCCATTCCCACTCTCTTGTATCCTTTCGCGACCTTAGGCGATGGCTTACTTTCGTCAGTGAATTCTGTATGCATCTTGACGACTCCTTGCTGGGTGTGCCCTCTTCACGTTCATAGTGCAGTTTATTTGGCTTCAGGCTCCTCTCGGATCGATTTCATAATCTCCTCATACGGCATAGCCTCAGTCTCCCCCACGAACTTCGAGAATAGCGCAACGAACTGTTCTTGCTCATCAGAAACCAGCCTTGACATGCCCTCTGCCACGTAATCGAACACCTTCTGTTCGGTATCTGCGATCCAGGTTTTCGCTTTCTTAGTCGGGACGACGAAGACGTCGCGCTTATCCTTTTCACCGCGGACTCGCTGTACATAGCCCTTCTTCTCAAGCGCGTCGATATAGTAAGAAACCGTACTTTTGACGACGTCGGTGGCTTTTGCGATGTCCTTCATGTTAACGTCAAAAAAATTGCATCGATAGACGATGAATGACTCATTCGCGGACAGATCACTTCGCATTCCCGGGCCTACTCCAAACGCTTTGTTGGCGATGGCTTGAATGATCGATAGATACAGACGGAGCCGATATGTCTGTTTGTCCATGATAGTTCATAGATCCGAACTATTATAAGCCTATTTCGAACATTTGAACTATTTAGGACGAGTATGAGGCACGCGTTTTTGATTTTGTGACGGGACGTTTGCTTTTTTCAGAATCAAGAGGCCGAACATTTATTCAAAATGAAGTGCGTTCACCGCCTAGAGATTCAGGGCTGAGACCGAACGTAGATTCGAGCTCCTTGAGTCTTTACAACACATTTTGTGCAAACGATCCCCCAGATTGATGCAGGCGACAAGAAACAGGCGATCTACAACCTCTTTGCTGCGTACCTCCACACAGTGCCACTAGAAAAGCTTGCAGAGAGCGTAGAACAAACGCGACGAGATGCGCAGCTCAGATGTGTGGTGCTATACGGGGCAGCCTGTAGCTACTGCCTCGGCAGGGCTCAACGCCTCGACGGATCGTATGTGCAGACGTTCGCGCTTGACTTAAAAGAAGAGCTTACCCAGACACTTGCTGCGTTTGTCACATCGATTCTAGCGGGGCCGCATCGCCTAGACGCTGAAGAGGCTGAAGAGCCCTCTGGCACACTAACGGCACTACATAGGACTCACTCGGTGGAGTGTGTACCTCATCACCCGCTGCGGCCTCCCCCTGGAACGCCAGTTACTTCCGCCTCGACGTCTTTGTGCGTGGCAGCGACGGTGCCGTCTGGCAGAAGAACTGGAATGACAGTAGATGGTCTAACTGGCAGTCTCTCGGCGGGCAACTCGCCCCTAACACAGGACCCGCTGTGAGTGAAGATCTTTATCTCTTTGTACAAGGCACGGACCATCAGCTCTGGCATAAGGGTGCTGGGAGCGTAGGGCGCACTGGGGTAACCTCAGCGGAAAGCCCCCCGAGGCGCCGTCCACTGCCACACCGGCTTCAGTCCTCCCCCCAGCGACAACCCCATAGTGTGCGTCAGCACCACTGGCGGGAACCTCTGGGCTAGCGGAAACCCTGTAGGTAATTACAACGAATGGACCTCCGTGGGCAGCCCTCCCTAACGTCTTCAGCGTTGCTGATACCGATATGGAGACACGTATAGAGCAACGTACAGGTAAGGAACGCCCCTCGTAACGTGACGGGGGCGTGTTTTTCTTTTACTATTGCCTGGCCGTTTGTAACTCGTGCATCAGCGTAAGCAACAGCCCCCGGCCGCTTTTGCTGTGGTAGCTCTCATCTAAGAGCGTCACAATTCTTGAGCAGGCCAAGCGAGGATAGCATAGCGTGTTCCTTCTGACCTTTCCTTATCTCCTAGCTCATTTCAATGCCTGAGAGCGATAAATACGGCCTTTCGGTGTTAGTATCAGACCGCAGCCTTTAAATGGCTTCATCAGGGTACT
>PMIN01000136.1 GCA_003158275.1 Methanobacteriota archaeon | reverse complement strand
GCTCGCATTTCGTCAGCCATTTTTTCTTCTATTTTTGCCATCAATGTCCCCTATCAATTCTGGCCTGCTTCACACGAAATACTTTGCCATTTGCGCTGCTTGGGAAAGACGAAAGAACCGAAATAGCCTTTTCAGGTATTTTTGTGCCCTTGGACGCGTGCGAAAAAGAGCCACCACGCCGATGATGAACAGAACGATCGTCGGGACGATGATAAGTACGACATCGTGCGTGACCGCCTTAATCCCTGTCCCGAAAATGAGTGCGGAACGAAGCGCATTTATCGCGCGTGTCCGACGGAGAACGTTATATATTTGAAATGGCGGCCCGAATAGCGTCCAGACGGAGACTTTCGGGAGTGGAAAAAGTCCCCTGTCAAAAAGCTTAGCGGCACCCGATGAATACAGCGAATTCACCGCCTGATTGTCGCGTCTTGGAGAACTTGAGCCTATCAACGTACCGCGTTCGACTTCATCCACAAGGATGCCGGTGATGCTCGAAATTGAACCGCAGCCGCATCATTTCTTCGTTAGTGCGGATCGATCCAAATAGCACCCGCACTAGGTCCGCCCACAACCTGCGGGGCTATATCGGTCAGATTTACGCTTTTGTCCGCGCGACAGTTCCATGCCACCGCGCCCGGGAGTACGCGTATTTCACGTCTGCTTATGCTTATGATATTCTGCGAGCTGCGATGGCGCTATTCCGGCCGCAATCGCACCCGCGAATACGAGATCACACCGACGACAAAGAGAATCGCGGTGAGAACGATCGCAAATCCCACGTAGACCGCCACGGCGCCAAAGCCACTCCCATAGATGAGGATCTGACGCAGCGCATCCGCGACCTGTGTCCATGGGAGCAGGTCATATACCTGAAACGTCGTCCCAAACGCTGTTCCAAGTATTTCATTAGGGAGCGGAAAGAACGCCCCAGTGAGGAAGGACACCGGCACGGCAATAAGCACCCCTAATTGTGCAGCCTGCCGCTCGTTGGTGGTAAACGCCGCAAGCAGCAAGCCAAGCGAAATCGAGGCTATCCCGCCGATGATGCCAACGAGCACGGCGAGCCCGATGGAATTCGCGCCGCCTGACCACTCAAATCCGAGCGCCACGGCGACCCCGAGGAGCAGCAGTATTTGCGCTACGGCGATGATAATCCACGTGAGCAACGTGCCAAAGAGGAGGTCAAAAGACCGCATATTGGAGAGTTTGAGTCTACCGAGCGTTCCGCGGTCAGATTCTCTCGTAAGGTCTTGCGCGACGCTGCTAACCTGCATAAGCAAGGCGAACACAATCAATCCCGGGGCCTGATAGTCGAAGAGCGTCAATGATCGCGCGCCGGTGAGTGGTTGTACGGCCGCCGAAATATAGTCGATGCTCGCGTTGCTTTGGCTTTGGTTTTGTGCCAGCGTGGCGTCAACCTGTCGAATCGCCGTGGCCTGTATTTGGCTCTTATATTGTTCAAGGATGTTAAAGATCAGACCTTGCGCGGCGCCAAATGCGGAACTGCCCGTGTCCCCTTCGACGATGACCTGTGCGGTGACGTTGCTCTGTTTTGGAAGCGTGGTATTCACCGGCAGCTGAGCGGTGCTTCCGTTTATTACCCGCAGCCCGATATCGGAGGTCGTTTCAGCCCGCGCGGAGGCATTGGCCAATGAAATGACCGCCTGTGAAAAATTTTCCGGAATCGTGATCACCGCATCGAGCGCGCGACCTTTGAGCATCGTCTGGGCCTGATCTGAGCTCACGTTATTGAGGTTGAACATGTGGGTGTCGGTTTGCGCGTAGGTGATGTTTTCGAGGAGCTGCGTGAAACTCGCGCCGTCGTTGATGTGCTGGGTGGTATTGTTGGTGGATACCGTTGCCCCTTGGTCGAGATTAATCACCGCAATCTCGTGAGGTGCCGTCCCTGTGCCAAGCGAGCTGGGGCTGCCGAAGGCGAAGGCAAAAATGACCATAAACACAACAGGGAATAGCAGGAGGAAAAAGAGCGAGCGACGGTCTCGAATTGTTTGCTTGAGCGCCTTTATCGCTAACGATAGAAACTTCACTGTCACTCCCGCAGCCCCCTTCCGGTGAGATAGATGAAGACGTCCTCGAGCGTGTTTTCCCGAATGGAAATATCCGAGACGCGGGTGCCAGTCGCATCGACGCGTTCGATTATCTCAGGGAGCAGGCTGACGGCGTTTAACGCTCGTATGGTGATCTTTCCGCTCGCTTCGTTGATTTCTAAGATGCCGTTGACGGCTTTGAGGTCGACCATCACCGCTTCGTTCTTCTCTCGTTCGGCGAGTTGCATCTCGATGATATCACCGGAACCGATCGTCTTTTTCAGGTTTCCTGGTGTGTCGAACTGAAGAAGCTTGCCGTGGTCGATGATGGCGATGCGGTCACTCAACGCATCGGCCTCCTCCATGGCGTGGGTTGTGAGGATGATGGTTTTCCCCTCCTTGTTCTTGAGTGAGCGAACAAAGTCCCACAGCAACAGGCGGGACTGCGGGTCTAAGCCGGCAGAGGGTTCGTCTAACACGACGATATCAGGATTGTGAATAACGGCGAGCGCGACGTTGAGCCTGCGCTTCATGCCTCCAGATAGCTGCGACACGCGCACGTTCGCCTTTTCAGAAAGCGCGAGANNAGGTTCTCGGCGCACGTCAGCTCCTCCCACAAGACGAGCTCTTGCGGACAGATGCCTATGCTCCTTTTCGGCACTCGCGCCCGGTCTTGTCCGTTGATGAGCACCACACCGCCTGTCGGGCTCAACAATCCGACCATCATGTTGATCGCGGTGGTCTTTCCGGCTCCGTTGGGTCCTAAAAATCCGAATATCTCTCCCTTCTTGATTTGCAGGGTGAGGCCGTCAACGGCAACTAGGTCGCCGTATCTCTTTGTCAGGCCTTGCGCCTCTAATGCATAAGCATCCGTTGTATAATCCGACGATTGCTCAGTCATGCTCCGCACGTCGCTAAACATTGCCACTCTTCGCTCTTCATCGTTGCGCTTCGATGAACCCGTGGGATACAAGCGTCATCGCTCACGTTGTTCAAGTTGAAGATGTCTACGCTGCTGGTTTAATATTCGCTGCCAGTCTACCGGTTTTCTTTCTGAAAACCTTCTATTTGTGGCCGAGGCGACGTTCGCCGTGGTAAGAATCAGGCGAGCTTTTAATATTCAAAACACCATATAATAAGCCAGCCTGGACAGAAAAGGTGATCGTTTGACTAAATGGAAATACAGCGGAAAAGAGATTTCCTTTGACCAAGTAGATGACGCGCTTAAAGCTTTGGATAACGCCTGCCTGCACTGCGGCCCCAATAAGCACTCGCCAGAGTGCCCGA
>PMIN01000021.1 GCA_003158275.1 Methanobacteriota archaeon | reverse complement strand
TTCAGCGTAGTCCAAGTAGGAGGAGGCAGTCACATCCAGCCCTTCTCCATCCAATACTTACACTGATGAGCCCGTTCTACCTTATTTGTCTCGATCAGTTGCGCGAAGAACGCTCTTCTCTGTGCAATCTCCTTCTCCTGCGCTGGATACGCTCGCTTTGTTTGGATCGATTCTGCCAGCGTCATTCCGAGCTTGAAAGCCTTGTTAATTGCTCGATCAAGCGCAGCGTGATTCTTGTCAAGGGCAACACCGACCTTCCCTACCGTTATGACGCCTAGTTCATTCAGGAAATGGTTCATGTAGTCGAGCACGTGTCCATCAGCAGAACCACCGGACGTGGTCACAGCACATCCATATTTACCCGAAAGTAGTTGACAATAGATTGCGTCAGCTAAGCGGTCGATCACCGTCTTAAGTTGCGCGGTCACGCCGTGCATGTACACGGGCGACCCGAGCACGATACCGTCGGCGTTGAGCATCTTGTCCACTAATTTGTTGAGATCATCCGCTTGAACGCACTCGCCTTTTGCGAAACACACCTCGCATCCCATACAATAATTGACATCTAATGCGCAGATGTCGATCAGCTCGATCTCTGCTCCCTGCGTTCGCGCGCCATCAAGAACGGCCTGAACGAGTTTCAAGGTTCGGCTGTTCTTCCTGCGGGGACTGCTGTTTATTCCGAGTGTTTTCATCGTTACACCGACGCCTCGAGAATGTATAATGAGCGTCTGTTATTATAATTGTTTCAGACTTGCAGCAAAGATATACCATTGCCACTTCGCCATCAGCCAAGCACAGGCTTCGCTCACAGCTCGTATACCGCTTTGCACGGATAATTGTCTGCCGCAACCAAAAAAAGTGACTTCGCTGTTAAAAAGTCAAAAAATCGCGTTTAAACGATTCCTGACAGTTAGTCGATAGTCACAGTCTGCGTATCATCAACTGCCAGATATTGAAGGCAACATGCGCTAGATCCTGCAGTCCTGCACGCCCCGCTACCTGAAGGAAGTCATCGAACAACGAAGGACCCTCTTTTGTGCCGAGCTCGATCAGCTTTCAAACAATTTGACCTTGTTGAATGACCGACTGATCGAAAATGAAGCAGTAAACGCGCTCTTTGTGAGGGGTTTTGATAGCATTCGGCGAAGATGATGGAGATGATGTACCTGGCCAGACGGAGCATTACGATTGTGGGTTCGTTTCTGTCGACCTTTGAGATCGCACGGATTAACAAGAAGGTCATAAGCGAAAAAGAAGGATGTGTACGTGCGCATCGTCATACCGCCTAAGAACGCGAGCGATACAGTAAAGGCATTTCTATCTGAAAAAAAACCATGTCCGGCTATTTGCATCCCCGTTTGAAGGTCTTTCACCCCCCTTCCACCATTTGACAACCGTTTGACAACCGTTTGGAGTCCCCTCCTCAATTTGCACGGCTGGTGATCGTCGATCGCCAAGAGATGCTTGTTGCGATCATGAGGACAGACGAAAGAATAGTTAACTTAGGTAGCGCGATTGCCATATGGATGTCGAATGCATCTTTCGCTCGATACATTGCGGACTTAGCGATGTTTGCCCGGGTTTGGGAATCTTCAGAGCAAATCAACTAAACTCGAACATAACGGATAATCTATGGTTTTCGTGTTCTCTTCCCTTTTTTTCCTTTTGTCCACCACTACACTAAAGTCTAATTGATTACAAGTCACACACATCCAAAAAGGCAGGCTTCGAGCTTTTTCATTAGTAATGGGTTCCCGCCTTAACAGAGGCTCTACACTCAAACTAAAAGGCTGGAGAGGTCAGCAATTAGGTGAGCGCAGCACACGAGGTTAAGCGTGATTTAGCACGTTGCGACAGAAATGTGGTTGCGACAGAAATGTGTACGGTGCTACCCCTAGAGCTTTCTGTATTTGATTTGCTAAATGAAACCGCTATGTCATCCCCGCTGCTTTCTTTTTTTAAGGACGATCAAGGAACGCAACCATCAGCTGGCAGTATACGACGGTGCGAGCGGTGTGATCGAGGTAAGCATGCTAACATTATGTAAACACGGGCCCTTTCTTTACACAGCAGGGAATAAACGATTCTACGAAGCGGCTAACGGTAAAATAAGAAGGGCCGAGCCGGTCGTGCTCCGTCTAGGGAGAGTTGAAGAGTATCTTGCCGGGTCATCACACAGCGGTATTCAGGACCGATCCAGTGAGCCGCTCAACTAAGATTCGCCCGAGAATGCTCCAATGGTTCCCGAGCAACCATCCGATAGTTTGATATTTGAGAGCGCGGCATCGATTAAAGTGAAAAAATGAAGTACACCCAGCTAGATATCGCTCCAACAATCAGCTCGTTGCTGGGATTCGAGATCCCCGACAAAGACGGGCGCGAGATTGAAGAGATCCGCGTGTACGGCGAGGATAAGAACATTGACCAAATACTGCTAATAGTAGTCGACGGTGTCGGTGCCTCGCTTTACAAAAAACTAAACGGAGCTCTGGGGCAGTTTCGCGCTCTCTCTGAAGAGGGCCTCTTTTTTGAGATTCGTTCGTTGGCTCCGAGGATAACGACACCAAACATCGGCACTATCCTGACTGGCTACACCCCAGAGCATCACCGACTCTATGAAGTAGCTGACACCTTCTATACTCCCGTGAAATCGATTCTTGAGATTGCAAGCGATAGCGGAATCAAGTCGGGCATCGTGATAGAACTGCTGGGAGCGAAAGCGATGCTAAATCGAGTCGATCTCGCCATAGGTGTGGAAAACCTTCACGGGATTATTGATTACGATCGAAG
>PMIN01000178.1 GCA_003158275.1 Methanobacteriota archaeon | reverse complement strand
CCCCGCCGTCATAACCTCCATGATGGCCTTGAAGGCGAGACGCACCTCCCGTTCAAACTCGCCGTAGGTTCGCAGCGGAGCCTGCGTGCCATCCCAGACCTTGCCGTGTAGTACTATTGGCTTGTCCTTCCACAGCTCAGGGACGCCCGGGGTGAGTTGTAGGCTGCTGAAGACCATCTGCCCGCCGCGCGCGATGAACACTTGCGTGAGCTCGTAGACCGTCTCTTGCATGAGCTGCTTGATCTGGGTGTAGTCGAGATGCTCGAGATGGGGGGCCAAAAACGTCAGGAAGTTATAAAAGCCCTGCCCGCCCGCGCAGTTCGTCTGTCCGGCGGCGAGCGCCTTGACCGCGTGCAGTATCGCGACCTCGGGGCTTTTCGCAGGGCCGGCGACGGAGGCGTGTGCTCCGGTGCCGTCGGGCATCAGACCGTAGTAGAGGAAGTACCGCAGGTCATAGTCGGCACAGAACGGCCGTACGTTCGCGTACTCCATGTCGTGAATGTGAAAGTCGCCCGACCGGTGGGCGTCGCCGATGCTCTGCGGGAGCATGAGCAGCACCTGTTGCTTGCTCAGCTTGTCGTGCTTCTTCTTGGCTGACGTCTCCGGGTTTGCTGTTAAGTTGGAGTTCTCCTTCGCTTCGAACCCCTCGCCGTGGTCGATGCGGTAAGCGTCGTACAGTGACGTCCCCACACGCGAACACGCGCGTGCCCAGTCGCCAAACCCCTCCTCGAGCAGGACGACGTTCACGAACTCGCGAATGAGCGGGCCGCTCAGCTCGCGGACGTCCATCGGCTTGATCTTCTTTTCAACGACTTCAGCGATGCGCCGCGCCTCGGGCCGCTTCATGCCCCGCTTTCCATAGAACGTCTGCGCCAGGGCCGTTTCTCGAACGAGTTGCTTTACGATCGCTTCGCTGTTCCATGGCAGGATAAACCCGTCACTGGTCCTGACGTTGGGCATCTCCTCGGCCTGTTCGCCAAGGAGCGTCGTCTGGAGGGTCCGGGGCTGAAGCATCGGGAGCAATGACTTCTTCGGGGAGTGATTTCTCTTTCGTGTGGATATGGCCATTCGCCCACCTTTTTTATAACAAATATCGCAGGAGCAAAACGCACTCGACTCTGTTGGTGATAAATGTCAGATTCTCAGTTAGCGTGTGTAATTAAAAGGCGTCTGTCGATGCATAACGGGACCAAGCTCCCGTCGAATATGACTCCTGCCATCGGTGTAATAGTTTGATGCTTATTACATTATTCCTTATGCCGCGATAGTAAATCAATGTTGGGATTTGCATCGCAACCGCTTGCCCGCCACGCGCGAGGCCCGACCCGTGAAGGCGACGTTCGATATCGGCGCTCGTTCGACGCCGCCTGAAGAGCTCACGTCGGCAGGCGGCTCAATCGATGTCGCGGACTCCGAGCTATTCGAAAGACAAGAATTTTTGCTCGGCGTAATGGCTTCGCTCAACGAGGCTGCTCTGCTCGATGCGACGTGTCCTAAGCAACACCTACGAAGCTTTTCCCTTGTTTTCTCGTTCCACGTCAGCAACCCTGCTTAGCCCTGAAATGAGCGCTGAACGGCAAGCGTGCAGTAGTGAGGTCGCTTGTCTTTGGACGCTCACCACCTTGGCACTATTGGGGTCAACGATCGAGAGCGTCCGTGCGGCGCCATGAAGATTTGCCGCGCTTACGCCCTCATCGTCGACGTTTATCTCGCGCCAGCCCTCGCGCCAGCCGCGAGTGTCACCGGACAAACGCTCCGAGTGAACGGACGGCAGCGCGTGGCGCTTCAGCCGCCGCCGGTACGATGAGTAGACTGCCTTATGCTGAGCGTCCCAATACTCCTGGACGTGACGGGGGGCGCGCAGGTTGGTCATCTTGTAACGGGACGCGTCGCACGTGCACACAGCCACGTCCCGATCGAACTCGTACCAGCTCGGCGCGAACAGAAAGCGTCCGCAGCGCACGCACCCGAACAGCGCGAGCCTGACGTGCCGTTTTGCGTGTATGTATGCCATCACCCCTCCCGTTGGGCCGCACCAAATCGAAAAAGAATTAAGGGAGGTGGACAGTACGAACATCGCAGGTGAACGGGCTTCAGCGTGTCGCTCTTTTGCTGAAGCCCCTCGTCTCCCTCTAGATTCTTTTTGTGTGACCGTTTTTGTAACGGCTTTGATGTTGGGCCTTTAGGTGGCAGCGCTATTCGTTGTTACGAAGATAAGCACTCCTCTCAAAGAACAAGGAGAATATAGATGAGCGACGCATTTTTTAGGCTTTTCGACCCTCTGACCCATGCCGCTACCCGAGGACAAAAGCCCCTAAACGGGTTTCTAGCACTGCATCAGGCTCAAGATGAGATCGATATCGAGCTCATCGTTGTGAAAAAGATCATCAAAAGTCAGGAAGGTGTCCCTGACCTGGAGCACCGGCGCGACCGTTGTAAAGACCCCTTTCATGAGCAGGGTCGTCCGCGACTGCGGCGAGTCCAAATCGTGTTCCTCGAAGGAGATGCCGTGTTCCATAAGGGACTTCTTCAGGACACTGCAGTTGGGGCAGACGGGCAGCGTGTACACGTTCACAGTTTGCTTCGTTTCTGATGTCATCTGAGTAGTCGTTTTCGACTCACCTGCATTAAAACCTTTTGCGCCAAGAGACTAAGGGTGGTGCCACGTCACCACGATGTGGTCGAGGCGATTCAGCATCTCCCGGTGCTCACACAGACGCGTGCTTTTACCGGGAGTTGTGCTCGGGCGTTCGCTTTTTGGTAAATAGGTCGGTATCGCAGGCGCGCTCATTCTCGCGACGTTTCTCCAACTGCCGTAACTACGTCGTCGTTCGTCCGCTACCTGATAGGGGGCAGCAGATCCTGCTGGGTGCGCGGTCTCCATTTTGAGACGATGCCGCGATAGCGCTGCGGTCGCACATGAAGCTTACGCCGCAGCACGCTCGTGATTGTCATGAAACAGCCTATAAATGGCTTTATCTTCAAAAAGGAGCCTTTCTAGTGCAGCTTTTCCAGTTCGAAGCTGCCAAGCACGTCGTTTTCCTGCACGCCTTTGTCGGCAGGAGCCATCAAAGGAAACTGAAAAACGACGTTACCCGCTGGGAGCTTACCAATGGATGGTCACGTCCCCGATTAAGTACCGATCGTAGCTGTAGTACACGCTCTGTCGCCTGCGGTAGCGGATCAGTCCCGGGCTGATGTCGTGCGTCACGAGGCACAAGGCGCGGATCGCTGATTGTTGCGCGGCCTGCAGGCTGTAATCGGCGCTCTCGTCATAGGTGAAACCCGACTTGAAGACGTCGAGCTCGGCTTGGAGCTCGCGATAGCTGGGGATGGTGATCATGTCGTTCTCTATGAGGATGGCCAAGTTCGCGTAGGAATCCTCAAGCTTTGAGCGGCTGACGCGCTCCACCCAAACCCCTCGCATCTCGAGGTCGGATACCAATGCCCTATTCCTGTCATCAAAGGCCCTGACCACGGCGCGATTATAGTATCGCGATATTTGTTGAACCCCCTGAGCTGGTTTTCTAGGGGCACTGCTGGGAAGTGACCGAAGTACACGACCCCATAAACCGTGATATCAAAGACCAGAACTGTATAGCTATCCGGTGAGGGCGCCGGAATCCACCCTGTGAAGTAGTAATGCGAACTAGCTCCGAGTGCTCTGGCTGCGAGTCACTAGTCTCGACCATACGCTCGTTCGATTTGCGAAATAACGGGCCGTGCAGCTGATTTAGCGCAAGGGTCGTTGCGTCCACTTGGTCGTCGTGAGCGGCATTCGGGAAGTTCAAAAGCTCTTGCAGGTATTCGCGGACCCGGGCGTAGTCGCCATTATCCGGTTTCGGTATGTAGACGTTCCTTGATTGCCAGACCGGAATGCAGTCGCGGGCGCGAAGTTCCTTTGACCCTTTCACGGTTATGGGAATAAGGCCCGGGATCGCATGTTTTAAGTGGGCGACTACGGCCTCGCCGAGCGCCTGCGCTTCCACCAATATAGCAGTGGCTTGAGGCCAGCACTCTGACAGATCTTTGATAGCTTACCGTTTCGTCAAAGTCGTAGCGACCACGCACTAGATCGAGCAGGTAGAAGTCGGCACCAATGCGGCCCCAACCGCCGACTACCACAGAAAAAAAGAGTCCTTTGTGGCTCCGAATACTTGAGATCAGCGCGCGTCTTATCATCCTTACCCTGGGCGTCGCTGCCTTCTACCAAAGGGTGTACTGCGGTAATACAACATTCATCGCATTCCTAGCAATCTCGCTAATTATTTTTGAAATTGTCCAGATCATACGAATATTTGACAAAGAGCGTTTCGGGACGGCGGCTGCTTAACTTGATTCTGTCAGTGCTAGCGACCTTCGCCATGAAAGGCTCGGTCAGCGCGTTAACAGTCATTTCTGGAAGGGTCATTTAGCTCACCAATGAGTAATATTTAGAATTAATTATAAAAATAACTCAATAATATGAAAAAGTGAGGCACGGGGTGAAAGGAACGAAAAACGAGATCACTTCCTTGTAGGTGCACCCCACGTGAAAATGAAACCTGGTTAACTTTTGGTGCGGTTTTGGTGCGGTTCTTATACCTGGTCGTCCATGCACAGTATCAAATGCGCGCGATTGAACTGGTGCCTACACGAGCTACGCCAACAACGCCTTCCGCACTTCCTGCGCGTTTTCTTTGTTCGTCAGCACTTCCACAAGGTCGANNCCGAGCACGTGCGGGGCAGCACAAATCGCGCCGACGTATTTGCCGGCGTCGTATGCTGCGCGTATGAGCTTGAGAACGCGTTGATCGCGTTCGAGGTTGACGTACCCAGGGCTCCCGCCCGGAAGGACGAGGGCGTCGTACGTGGTAACGTCGTCAATAGAGAGGTCGGGCACGACTTTGATCCCGTGCCCACCTTCTATGGGCGGAGGTGCTATCCCGGCGAGGAGCACAGAGATGCCAGCACGACGCAGCACGTCAACGATCGTGACCGCTTCCAGCTCCTCAAACCCGGTGGCGAGAAGGACAACTACGTTCATAGGTCTACGTCAGGGCTTCAAGCTCTTAAGCGTTTTCGACGCTCGGGGCGACAGGCTCGTCTGGGAGCCGCGCTCGTTTGGAGCGCGTCGCCGTTGTCCACAGGGAGAGTCACCCCCTAGCTGTCGCAAGGAGGCTTCTCGCTTGATTTGGCTAAATACGATCTGTACAAGTTTATATACCAAATTGCAGTAAGTTCAATCTGGTTCACCCTACGATGTCACTTAAAGATTTTGCGTACCGCTTACTCAGCACACCGTATGAGCTCATCTTTAAGGAACGATTGGGACACCAAACCGCAGAACTTTTCTTGAGCACGTCGTACGCGGGGATTGGAACGCTTTTTGGAGCGGCGTTGACATTTATTTTCCTCATCCTTGGGGCGCGCATCTTAGGACCCCAGGAGTTTGGCGATCTGAGCCTCGTCATGTCAATAAGCCTCATCGCCGCTATCTCGATGGGGCTCAACCTGGTCGCAACCGTCAACTATGCCTCTGGAACACACAACGATTCAGTTCGGACTACCATCATCTCAACCTCGTCCATTGAAGCGCTGCTTCTTATCACTGCTTCAACGGCGGTCTTCGCCCTTCTTTCCCTGCAACTATCATACCTGCTGGGAGTCTCTGCGGCCGTATTCCTTTTCGCCGTTGCATACGGCGTGGCCGTTACCTGTTACACATTAGCGCTGAATTTTCTGCGAGTGGTATTCAGCATGAAGGCGTATGCGCTTTCCGCCGCTGCCCAATCGGTAGTGTGTCTTGCACTTTTTCTTGCCCTTGTCACGAACGGCATGAAGTCGTGGCAATCGGCGGCGTACGCGCTGTCAGTGTCAAACCTGGCAGTCAGCCTGATCGTAATTTACTACGTCAGAGCTCATTTGACGCGTCAGTTCGACTGGTATTGGGCGCGAAAAATAATGCGATACTCCGTCTTTGCGGTCCCTGGATTGATTGCTGTGGCATTCATGGGACTCGATCGAATTCTCATCAACATATTTATGACAACCGCTGCTGTGGGACTGTATAACGCGTATTTCTTGCCGTCAATAACCATAGCGTTGACGCTTTGGGGCATTGTTAACACCACCTTTTTCCCCTATGCATCGCGAAGCAAGGATAAACTGGCGCTTCTGCTCAAAATAAACAAAGTGACACCGTATCTAGCCATTGTGCTTGTGCCACTCATCGTTTGCGCGGAAGTGATCGCCTTCGTTCTCTATGGGCATCAGTACGCATTCAGCCTGCAACTATCGTTCTTTTTTGCACTCGCAGCAACGGTATATGTTGTTTTTCTAAGCTACACGTGGCTTGCGGCATCGGTCGGTGCGAGCGGAGCAAAAATGAGTACGATGTGCAACGTTCTTGCACTGCTCGTGTTGATAGGTCTGGACATAGTGTTAATTCCGCGTATTGGCATCCTGGGCGCAGCGATTACGCTCATTTTTTCATATTTAGTGCCTACGGTGTTTCTCTATTCACGAAAGCAATTTTGGGCGCGGATTTAAAAATAAGGCAAAACAGTCTCGAATCACAACCCCGATGTATCTCAGCGTAGACGTCTGCGCGTGGAAGTAACAGGGCGGAGAATAACCAAGCACGGCATCCCATTGCTGGGATTAACATCAAACGAAAGACCTTTCTCAATCACGTGGGGTTCGCTAGGCGTCTCGGGGCCAACCATAGCACCATCCTCAGCGCCTTGACAATCTCGTTCCCGGAGATCTTGGACGCCCCCATGCGGCGATCTTGGAAAATGATAGGCACCTCCCCAACCTTCCAACCAAGTCGCTCAACTCTGAAAAGCATTTCGAACAAGAAAGAATAGCCGCTCGATTTGATGCTATCTAAATCCAGGCTCTCTAATGCCTGGCGGCGATAACAACGAAAACCTGCGGTCGTGTCATGGGCGTGCAGCCCCAGTAGTACACGGGTGATCGTATTCGCGCTCCAACTGACAACTTTGCGGTCGAGAGTCTGCATGGACCGCCCACCCCGCACGTAGCGCGACCCGATGACGAGATCGTACCCCTGGTTGATTTTGTCCACGATATCGGCAACACAACCGGGGTTGTGGGAAAAATCGGCGTCCATCGAACAAACGAGATCGGCTCCTTCGGCCAGCGCCTCTTTAAAGCCGGCGATGCAAGCTGTGCCTAGCCCGAGCTTGCCAGGATGGTGAATGACGCTCACTCGTCCGGCATTTTTCGCAGCTAACCAGTCGGCGATTTCGCCGGTGCCGTCGGGAGAATTATCGTCCACCACAACGATGTGCATTCTCATCGGCAGAGCGAGTAACTGTGTCACCGGGGACACAATATTTTCTTTTTCGTTATAAGTCGGAACGATAACAGAGACCTGCATAGTCCCCTATACTCTCTACTGACATTTTATCTCGATTTCTGTCCTTGCCTTATTTTATCATAGCAGGCTGTATCCGCGAGTTTGCCGCTATCGGAATAGTGGCTTGACATCTGTGGCATCGTTAACGCCACCTTTTTCCCCTATGCATCGCGAAGCACCGGATAGATTGGCGCTCCTTCTAAAAATAAACACAGTGACACCGTATTTGGCTGTTGTGCTTGTGCCGCTCATCGTTTGTGCGGAAGCCGGTCTGATACAGAACCGGGCCAGCAATTCCAACAGAGTTATCGCCTTCAAGAGTGGCAATGAACTCACTTGCGATTTTGGGGTATTTGAGCGGTGCCACCGACGATCGGCAAGGCCCCGATCAGCAGTTCGCTCGCTGTCTGCCTACACGGGCCCCCTTATGTCGTGTCGACCAATGGATATAAGTGACGACTTCTCTCTTGAGGTACTGCGATGCTAGAGATTACGGTGCACGAGATTCGAGGGACGTGCCCAGTGCATTCCGTCGGGGACCGCATCATCGTTGACGGGTCCACTATCGTAGTGGCAGAAAGCGACGCACTTTGTACTCACGCGCTCTCGACGCTCCTCCATTATACGACGATCCTCGAACACACCTGGTGCCCCGTTGCCCTTGGCTTGACGACGTCTGAAGACCCCGCGCACGCCTACATGCAGTGCGTCGATCCGGGGCCGCCGTACACAGAAGGGGGCACGGTCATCTTCCGGTGCCGTAAAATAG
>PMIN01000131.1 GCA_003158275.1 Methanobacteriota archaeon | reverse complement strand
CACCACCACCACCGACGCCAACGGCACCTACACCTTCACCCGCAGCGAATCCACACAGGGCCCCTACTACTACTTCGCCATCTTCTCAGGCGACACCTACGCCGGCTCCAACGCCTCGGTCAGACTCACCGTCGGCACTCCCACCCCCACCACCATCACCATCACCACCAACACCACCACGCCCGCCACCAACCAACCCTTCACCCTCTCCGGTACCCTCACCGCCAACGGCACCCCACTCTCCGGTAAGAAGATCACCCTCGGCAGAACCGACCCGTCAGGCACCTACACGACCGTCAACACCACCACCACCGACGCCAACGGCACCTACACCTTCACCCAACAGGAGTCCACGCAGGGCCCCTACTACTACTTCGCCATCTTCTCAGGCGACACCTACGCCGGCTCCAACGCCTCGGTATCGGTCAAACTTTTCTGACCCAGCCCTATACTGTCGTTTAGCTTATTGTTCACATTGGTGAAAATGAAGTGAGGTCTTGCCGTGAGAAACAGATTGGAGTTGGGAACGAGTCACTAAAGATTAGGAAGCGGTTAAAAAAAATATAGTGCAACTGAGCCACACTCAGAAGGCTGGCACTGATACGCATGCAAATACTTTATACTGCACGGTTAACTAATCTGTGACCATGGTCAGTTCATCCCTGCTCCGCATAACTTGGCGCAAAGTGTATCTAGGGGCACTAATTGTTACGGATCGCCTTTTCGGACAGCAATCTGAGATGATCCCTCGCACCTGCCGTTGGGCGGGTAAAAACGCTTCAGAACTTAAGGCTAGTGGTCAGGAGTTCTTAAACTACCTTATAGATGTCTGTGGCCTCAAGCCCGAGGCCAATTTTCTCGACATAGGTTGCGGCATTGGTCGTATCGCGGTGCCACTGACACATTATCTAACGCCTCCCGGAAGTTACGAGGGGCTCGATATTATCCCAGAAGCTATTAGTTGGTGCTGCAGAAAGGTTACACCCAAAAATCCAAATTTTCACTTTCAACTGGCAAATGTGAAAAACCAGAATTATAATCCAAAGGGGGCCTTCCGCGCGGCAGAATACACTTTTCCTTATGAGGATATGTCTTTTGACTTTGTATTTCTTGGCTCAGTTTTTACCCACATGTTGCCGCAAGAAGTGGAGCGCTACCTCTCGGAAATTAAGCGAGTTTTGAAAGCAGGGGGCAAATCGCTAATCACATATTTCCTGTTGACGTCCAAGACCCTAAATCGAATTGAGCGAGGTGATAGCACCTTGCCATTCACCTACAACGGAAGGGGTTTTAAGGCTGTCAGCGACAAGGTGCCTGAAATTGCAGTCGCATATGACGAGTCTTATATCAGAAGTCTATACGTGAATAATCGTCTCACTCTGATAGAGCCTATCAAGTACGGCACTTGGTCATATGATTTTTCGGATTTTGAATACCAAGATTTTGTTGTTGCTCAGAAGCTGAAGCCGATCTGACTGGCGATCTTTTTCCATCGTAAAAGAACTAAACGATGACGGAGAACAGCATAAGTAGTTGACGTGTTGGAATAACCAGGATCAACTACACGATATTTTGTTAACAAACGAACTGCATGGAACCCCTTTCGCCCGACCGCCCGGGCTTTTCGCTGAGTTTTTGAGAGCACGGCGCAGATGGGGCCGTTCAGCGGCAAGATACGCACGCGAGAAGTGGATGATCGCGCCTACGAACGACTGTATAGTCGGTGCGTCGAGCGCGACTCTTTCGCAGTGTTCACCCAAAGAGCGTTTCTTAACGCCATCCCCGTTTGTTTAAAGCCGAGATGATAGCCTGCACGAATAGCATTATTTACCATTGGCAAGAAGACGTCTATTGCTGTGAACATTCTGTTGACGAACTTCATGGAAACCTTATCCGCAGGCGGAATAAACACCACAATAACGGAGCTTGCAACACGGTATTCTCAAGCGGGTCACAAGGTAACTGTAATTCAGGGGAACCCTCTAAAACTGAAAAACGAGGAGCTCCATAAGGGTTTTCGTGTAATTCGTGTCAATTCGCTTCTCAGTGGGATGATGCACGAGCTAAATCACAGAATGTATGATCAGCTGAAAAAATGCGTTGCATCATTGAATCCAGACATCGTTAACATACACGGGTACGGAACGTTGCTCTCCCTTGAGATAGCGATTATTCTTAAAAAAATTATTGACGTTCAAGCACCTGTTGTGCTTACCCCGCATTACGATCCTCTAAATCACAATACCTTTGCAGGCAAGCACTTTTCAAAACAGTACGATGCGCTCGTCGGAACGCGTTTCTTCAAGATAACAGACTATGTCATTTCAATATCCAGTTTTGAGGCGAAAAACATTCAGAACGTATTTCATTTTCCCTCCGAAAAGATGACAATAATACCTCACGGCGTAGATAAAATAGTTGCTGATATGCATATGCAAAAAAAGGGGGCAAATACGATTAACATCCTGTACGCAGGCTATCTGTTAGAGTATAAAGGGGTACAAGATATTATCAAGGCGTTGCACGAGCTAATCCACAATAGATCTATCACTACCGTCAAGCTGACTATAATAGGCGAGGGGGATTATAAGCAAGACCTATCAGCCCTGTCAAAAAAGCTCAAAGTCTCTAGTTTCATCGTGTGGAAACCTTTCATGCCACACGATAAGCTGCTTGTTGAACTTGAGCGCGCCGATATACTATTACTGTTGTCAAGGACTGAGGGATATGGAATAATAGTAGCGGAAGCCCTTTCTCGGGGAGTGCCAGCAATCGTCACAAGAAGAACAGCCCTGGAGGAATTCACGAATGAGCTAGGCTGCTTCGGCGTGGATTGTCCTCCTAATCCAGCAGAAGTCGCTGATTTGATTTTGAGTATACACGGAGGCAATATTCAAGTCGGGCCATTCAGTAACAAAATACGGACGTGGGATGAAGTTGGTGAGGATTACTTGCGCGTATATAAAGACGTTATTAGAATAAATCGAAGTGCTTTCTGAATTCCCGCAAAAAGATTTGACAAGAAAGTATGGGGGCGCTGCTAATGTCTCGTTTAGCGCTTCATCGACCAAAATATCGTTAAGAACTTCAGCTTGTAGTTCAAGCCAAACAAGTACAGACCTGGAAGACTTTCATGTGTTTGAATATCCTGTCAATAGCCATCCATACTGGTTTGTCTAAACCTGCAACTGGCGGGAGAAACAGGTACTTTCACGTTATTGAAGAACTCAAAAAACACGGAAATGACATTATCGTGCTCGAACCTCAAGAGTTCTTTGATGTCAACGACCTTAATGTCGCTAAGGTCTACACATACCCAAACTACCGATTATTTCACAGGGGCTGGAATCTCTTTAAAGATTTGGATATCTGGTTTATAACTAGACTAATGCAGATCTTGGGAAATGAACAAGTAGATCTCATTGCGATTGAGTATCCAAGCGGCGTCTTCGCGGTGAAACTGGCGTCGCTCCTCACCAACAGCAACGCGCCAATAATCTATAGCCCACAAAACGTAGAATTCAACTTCGCCAGCGAAGTTATCTCACAAGTTACCAAGTTCTCGCAATTGGAACGGAAAATAATACCACCGTACGTAACCGCGTTGGAGAAACTCGCTACGAGGCACCTCGTAGATCACATTATTGCAGTAAGTGAAGCCGATAAAGATCTTTTTTGCTGTAAATATCACCTCGATAGAAATAAAGTAACCGTAATTCCAAGTGGTTGCGAACTTCACCACCTAATTGATCCGCGAGCAAAGGAGCGCATAAGAAAGCACATGGGGTTCGGCATTGATGAAATGATTGTCGTATTTCTCGGTTCTTACAGTCACCCCCCCAACAAGGATGCAATCGACATGATCACTACCCACATCGCACCTGTGTGCGAAAAAAAATACAATTCGCTTGTGTTTGCGCTCTATGGAAGTAACGTTCCAAAATTCGAGCGGGCAAACGTGAGATCTTTTGGTTTCATCAAAGACTTGCATCAAGCGATCTCCATAGCAGACATCGCACTAGTGCCCATTACAAGCGGCGGCGGAACGAAGCTTAAAATCTTCGACTACATGAACGCAGGCTTGCCGATAATCACTACGCGGAAGGGCATTGAGGGAATAAATGTCAAAGATAAAGAGCAGGTGCTGATAGCGGATAGCACTGACGAAATCGTACATGCTATCGGCTGTCTTATTCGAAATAAACAGCAGCGCGAAAGGCTTGGCTTAAGCGCCCGCAGACTAGTTGAGAAAGAGTACAACTGGGACACGATCGGAGAAAAATTAGTTAACACTTATCGAGCGATTGGAGAACAATGAGCCCCAGATATCAAACCCGTTGACGATGAATGACGGGAAAATCGCGGATTTGCTTAAAGTGATTATAGTCCTTCAAGTTGTACTCGAAGGTTCTGGAAGCATGGCTTGAGGCTAAATTGCTTGCGAGTGGACTAGAGTCGACCGTCAAGGAACGCTGAGGCGTGCTGAAGGCGCACAGATTTATTCCACATCCTGGGGCGTACGATAACAGCTTCACAGGCATACAGGCGTTCTCGGGCCACGAACATATAGTAATCGCGTTGCACGCGCTCGATTAAAAAGCCGTCCGAACGTGATCAGCAGAGGGCCGAAGCAACCCGAGTCAAGACTTCTAAAAAGAATGGTGGCAACAGAAATAGGCTAATAATATCAGGATTATTGAAGCTCATTAGTGTTATGATGAAAACACGAAACTTCTTCTTCAGGGCAAGCCGGCTCTTCTTGCTATGTACGAATAAAGACGCAATGCCGCTACTGAAGAAGCAGACCAGATAGCAAGTGTACGATCAAAGCTTTGAATCCGCGCAGATCCGTGAAAGAAAAAAGAGAAAAACCGAAGGTTGGGATTCTCACACCTCCTGTTTCTTTATCGGCAAATACGCCGCTCTCTAACTTGGTAGATGTGGTACACCCAAACGCCAATGGCATCTACCTGATCACCGGAGACGCCGGGTACCAGCGTTTCAAGGATGACAAACGAGTTACGATCCGTGAATTTAGGAGGCGCAAGCCGAAGCTTTTTCCTCATAATTTGGTACTGAGGGCCCTGAGATTCGCCTACCTGCAGCTGGATGCTGCATACAACTTGGTTAGGGTTGGCAAGAGGGTAGACCTGTGGATCTTCTTCTTCGGTGCAGATATCTTACCTGTCGCAGCACTTGCTGCTAGAATATTGGGTAGGAGAGTGTGGTTACTTTCGGCCACATCAACCGGCGATGCTTACGTGGCAAGAGCCCATTTCCCCACGGCTATGTCTCTTTTACTCCAAGCAAATTGTCTGCTGTCAAACCGCATTATTCTTTATTCAGACTTAATGAAAGACCGCAACGTGGAACCATATAAAAGGAAAATCACAATCGCCCACCGGCATTTTCTTAATTTTAGTGAATTCACGTTCAAGAATAATCTCGAGCAAAGAGAGAACATCGTGGGCTACGTCGGACGCATTGATGTCGAAAAAGGGATACTCAACTTTGTTGAAGCTATACCAAAGACGTTGGCCAAGCGGCACGACCTGAAATTTCTTATCATTGGCGAAGGCGAATCAGAAGATGCCGTCCGCACCTCCATCGACAACTATTCCCTCGACGAGTGGGTTACTGTAAGTGGGTGGATTCCGCACAATGAACTGCCAAATTCTTTGACTAAACTTAAACTGCTCGTACTCCCTTCATACGCGGAAGGACTTCCTAACATCATCCTCGAAGCAATGGCGTGTGGAACACCGGTCCTTGCCACGTCGATTGCCGCCATTCCGGACATAATCAAGGACAAAGAGACCGGGTTTCTCCTTCGTGACAATTCGCCTGCGCGCATCGCAGAAGGTATAGTGAAAACGTTGAGTTATCCGAATCTCGAGCAAGTATCCATCAATGCTCGTAAGCTGGTTGAAAAAGAGTTTCGGTACGAAAATGTTGTTAAGATATGGGAGAATGTGCTTCGCAACTACTAAGAGAGATAATGCTCGGCTCAAGCAGCGCAAGGGCGCAACACCAAATCTAACCGTGCAGGCCGTTCAATAGGTTTCAACTGGTCAGTCTGGTGGCAAGCGCTCATGGGATGTGTGACGCATTGTCACTGCACGGCATTTGGAGGTGTATCCAGTTTCGTAGATCGCTCGTTAGTCAACCCTCCATTGCAATCAAACGCGCGGCGGCGCCGAAGAGCCATCACGGTTTTTGATCCCAGAATCCCGCAAGCGAACGCACTTTTGTATATAGACGGGACTATATAGGTGACGGTCAATGAGTTGCGCACGCGACTTCCAGCATGGGACCCCAATCATGACGACAGAGCTGGAAGAACAATCATGAAGTCGACAAGGAAGAAGCTGTTGTTCGTAGGTCGTTCCAAGAACCTCTTCAGGCCATTTATGCAGCAAGATTTGGACCTGCTTAAAAAAAAGTTCGACGTTCGACTTGTAAATGTCTGCTTTAGCATACTCGACTTAAACTGCACGTTAGTAGCTCTGCTTAACTTGATTGCGGGCGTTGCTTGGGCAGACGTAGTATTCTGTTGGTTTGCTGCTCGTGAAGCGTTTCCTGCTATCGCTTTGTCACAACTGTATAACAAAAAAACACTGGTAGCTGTGGGGGGACGAGATGTCACCACGATTCCCGAGTTGGGATATGGGCTTGCACTGCAAAAGCGGGAACATTTCTATCAGATGTTCGTCTTGAACAAAGCCACAAGAATTCTGCCTTATTCAAGAGACGCAGAAAAAGGGGCTTTAGCACTTGTGAGCGATACCGCCAAAGTTACGCTTGTTTACTTAGGAGTCGATGTGGAAAGATTTCATCCATCTGGTACAAAGAAAGAAAAGGTGCTAACTGTGGGTGAGGTGTCACGCAGAAACTTTGACAGAAAAGGCCTCGAAACGTTTGTAAAATCAGCACGTTATCTGGAGGACGTAGAATTTGTTTTGGTTGGCCAGTTTATGGATGACTCAATTGACTATTTACGCTCGATTGCGTCCAAGAATGTTAGGTTTACTGGGCTCCTCCCAGCACGCGAACTGATAAGACAATATCAAGAGGCCAAAGTATATGTGCAAGTGTCCGCTCACGAAGCATTCGGCCTCTCGTTGGCGGAAGCGATGGCATGTGAATGCGTGCCCGTCGTCACAGACAGAGGGGCCATCCCTGAGGTTGTAGGGGATACCGGGATCTACGTCCCATTTGGAGACCCTGCGGCAACTGCTCAAGGTATCCAGCAAGCATTGAGTTCAGAAAAGGGAGGAACCGCAAGACAAAGGATTGAGGAATTGTTTCCAATCGATAAAAGGGAGAAAGCCTTACTGAAAACCACGAGCGACTTGGCACGCTGAGAAAGTGAACTGAACGCAGCATTATACGTTTCGTCTATTAGCTTCGCGGCAGTGCTAGGTATCATATACGCAGCTCGTTTTTTGGTACCGTACCCACACGGCTGCTCACGCCTAAATACCGGAGAGAGGACTGTTTGAAAGGGACTATAACCAGCAAGTTTATAATATCAGTAACTGAAAAAAAAGAAACTACGTTTGCAATACTTACGGCGTGAATATTCCACTTAAGCTTCTGAAAAGTGCAAACATGGCACCTTTGGGCTCAAACAAGATATGTGCGTTAACGCTGGCATTCATTGCCTTAACGGACATTTTCATTGCCCTCGACATTCCCATTTTAAGGCAGGTCTTTGGCTTTGTCCTGCTTACCTTCCTGCCAGGGTTTTTGATACTTCGAATGCTACGGTTCGGCAAAACTTCTTTGGAAAAATTGTTGTTTTTGATAGGGCTTAGCGTTTCTTTTTTGTTTTTTGTTCCGTTGCTAATGAATTTCGCCTATCCTCCAATAGGTATCTCACGTCCGATATCACTCTCGCCTCTCGCTATAACGTTTTCATTGATCTTAGCTGGATTGAGCCTTGCTGCTTATAAAAAAGGCTCCCTGGACTTGCAGATCAATGCAGGAGGCTTCAAAAAGTTGATTGGCAAGATTATGACCCCTCCTGTGCTAGGTGCCGCTTTGATTGTTATACTTGGTGTTCTTGGAGGACTCAGCGTGAGGTTCTACCTTGATTCGATCTTCTCGTTGCTTTTGGGGCTGAGCATTGTCCTGATCGTTGTCTTAATCATAGCAGATAAGGTCTCACCACGTTTTTATCCTCTTTATATCTTGGTAATTGCCATCGCTCTCCAATATAGCCGCACGCTCGCATCGCCAAATCTTTTTGGAACTGATGCTATGTATGAGCTCTATTTTGCCAATCTCGTGAAATTAGGCGGGATTTGGAACCCGAGTTTTTCGGTAAATGCTGCTGTCAGTGATTACTATGCGATGCTCAGCGTTGCGGTATTACCGAATGTCTACTCCATTTTGCTCAACCTAAGCACCGTGTGGGTATTTAAGCTGATATACCCCATTATAGTCGCTTTTGTGCCTCTAGGACTGTATGAGATGTTCAGGACGCACGTAAAGTTCAGTAGTAAATCGGCATTTCTCGCGGCGTTCGTCTTCATGTCTTTCTTCGCATTTTTTGACATGATGCCCGCTGTCACTAGACAGGAAATCGCGGAGCTCTTCTTCGTGTTAGCAGCACTTCTAATTATGAATAGGTACTCGCAAGCATCGAAAAAAGCCGCTCTGCTCATATTATTTATCAGCAGTATGGTAGTCTCTCACTACGGCACGAGCTACTTGTTTTTGTGTTTTCTTGGCATCTTTTGTGTGGGATCTCTATTTGTAACATCAAGAGTGCGACAAAAAAGCGCTGAATCAGCAGCTCCCATCACTATTGCTATTTTAGCCGTGGTTATAAGTCTTGGCTGGTATATGTCTGCTGGTGCCGGAACAGCTTTTGAAGGACTTCTAGGGGTTGGTACTCATACGCTCTATGTGTTCGCGACTGAGACGTTTACCACAAATCCTGCTGTCGCACCTGCTCTGACAGTCAGCCCTACAGGTTTGTCGCTTATTGGCTCGCTACTGCATTACTGGCAGAGTATCACAGAGGTATTTATCCTGATCGGACTAGTGTCTGTGATATGGCGGCGCAAAACTCCGAAAATGAGTCCCCAATTCTTGATCTTTTCATTGGTCAGTTTGTTACTACTCTTAGTTGTTTTAGCGTTGCCGTCCTTGGGGAGCGCCTTGAACAGCTGGAGATCATATTCCATCGCTCTATTCTTTTTGGCTCCCTGCTGCATACTTGGCGTCGAAGTGGCTGTTGAAACCGTCTCTGGTTGGCTTGGCGCGAACAGAGGTCTAGTGCTTAAGCTAACCTCAGCAGCATTGATCGTCTTCCTCGTGCCCTATTTTCTGCTAAATTATGGTTTCATTAATGAAGTTGTCCAAAATCCTGCAAATTACGCCTTCTTACCGACACAAAACCTGAGCGGACGGGGTGTCGATTACTCCGACAATGCGAGTTGGTCTTACATGATTGAAGCACCAGTACCAACCGAAAGTGTTTACGCGAGTGCCTGGATCTCAGGCTCCGCGGGTCATTCTCCTATCTATGCCGATTGGATCAGAGCGCCCGAAATGGCTGCCTACGGAAACGTGTCCCCCGACTCTGTCATCGTTTTCTCGAATTTGTCCGCACAGCACCTCTTGAGTAACGCATATGTCTACCTCGGGCCTGCAAACGTGCAACACCAAAGCATCGCACTTCCCACGGGAGAACTAAATATCTCATCAGTTCCTGCACTAGCCGCTGCAAACAGAGTGTACAATAGTGGTCTTGTCCAGGTCTATCGCACCCAGTAATGAGAGCAAACAAGCACATACTTTCAAATGGTGCCTTGAAGCAGTGACACCTTTCTTTTGCTGAGCGCCATCTGCTATGTCTTCTCTTGCAATCGGCTATTCTGCTGCCAGCTTATTAGGTCGAATAAAAGGAAGAATATTGTACCTAACACAAGTTGAGTTCAGGCGAAGAAATAATCATGAAAGGCTACAACCAGAATACGGCTCATATCTACGATTTTTGGGTCAGACTTCAGAAAGAATTGAATACGAACAGTGCCACTTTCAGCATTTAAGAAGACGGTAAGTACAACTATTCCGGCGTGCGAGGACCCTCTTTGTCACAATGCAATCAGCTGATTGAACTCTAGCGCGGTCGAAATGCAAGGGCTGCAACGCTCGCGTCTCTATTCCACAAGAGGAGCCTTGAGAACCCACGCTACGTCTTCAGACCACTCTCAAGATCGGTCTGCGGGCTCCACGATAACAGCCGCTTTGCCTTTGCAGTATCTGCCTACGTATCGCGAGCGTCTTCCTTTTGCTGCTCGACGTGCCGTACCCGAGCCTTCTTACCCCCGAGGTGTTCTATGCTCTGGATAAGGGCGTTGACGCTGATCGTATGGCCTCCTCCGATGTTAAAAACTTCACCCTTGCTGTCGCTTTCGGTCGCTAACTCAAGCGCGTCAATGACATCGTTGACAAAGGTAAAATCCCGCAATTGTCGCCCGTCACCATAAACTTCAATCTCGCGTTCATTCAGTATCGCGTGCACAAATCTATGGATGGCCATGTCCGGGCGCGAACGTTATGACGCTAAAACAGATGCGCAGGATGATCTTATTTGAGCACTAGGCATCGCTGCTTGCTGCGATGAACAGTCCTGTGCACCAATCAAAGTATGGTAAGCAAGACGTAACGTGTAAGCAAACCGCCGATACGTTACGCGTTTGAAGCAATGGCAAAAGGGGATCCGAAGAGTCCAAGCGGTGCAGCTTTGTTCAGCGTACTCTTTGTCGGTCTAGGGCACTTCTATTTAGGGATGTGGGGAAAAAGCTTAGCGCTTCTTCATCACAATTAGTGCAGTACTATTCTTAACCATCTTTGTCGCACCGGTTTTTTGAATTATTAGGTGTGTTTGGGCGCTCTACGATGCTAAAAGCTACAATAGGGAATGGGGCCACTCTCATTTCGGTGAAAAAGTAACTCGCGAAAAAAGTGCGCAACAGTTCCAGCTCCTAGACTAGTCGACGATTATCTTCTAGCGTGCACTTCGATTCTGCCATTATAGGAAGGTTTAAGCTGAACGTCTGCCAGTTTGGCTGTGGGATGGCAAACTCGTCCGGGTGGTATCAGGAAATCTCATATCTCAGGGCTATTGCGATCATCGAAGTCGTCGTTATCCATGCAGCCGGGCGGAGCGTATATTATACGGACATGACGGCCATCACGTTGCAGAAAGGGGTCCTTATAGCTTTTTGGGCTTTTTCTTTAGTGGCGGTCCCTCTGTTTATATTCATATCGGGTTTTGTGCTGTACAGCAAGTACAAAACTCGTTTTTCGGTTCTATTTTTCTACAAAAAGCGATTCGCCTCGGTGCTACCCCCGTACCTGATTTTTTGCACGTTCTATCTTCTCTCTCCATTTGTGGGTCCCGTTCTCGCATGGCTGCACCAGCCGACCGTTTACGCTTCGAACCTGAATATTCCGTACCTCCTAATCCAGTATGCCAGAGGTTTAGCGTTCGGCACTGGCCCTATGTATTTCGTCGTGCTCATCATGCAGCTGTACCTCCTGTACCCCGCAATCGTCAAGCTCTATAACTCCTTCGCTTCCAAAAAGAACGGCCCGCTATACGTCCTGCTCTTTCTGCTAGCCGCGCAACTAGGTTTTGACGCCCTCTTCAACCCTCCGCCGTTGACGCGATTTCGCTGGCTTTTCTTGTCGGGCTTATTCTACTTCGTGCTGGGGTTTTTCGTGGTAGAACACTACTCGACGCTACGACAACAGATTGAGAACCTGAGCTTGACGCTCACCTCGTTGCTCGTCTTGTTCTCAACGCTCTGCTTTGCCGATCTTTCCTATCACGTTCTCTTGCTGCCGGATCCAGCAGCGTATTATTTGTGGTTGGATGAGATCTTAACACCGCTGTATTGCGTGCTTCTCATCGTTTTCTTCCTTCGAATTACTATCACATGGGGCGAGCCTCACAATTCTGTCACACGTTCTCTAGAGAGGATTGGTGAGGATTCTTTCGGCATTTATCTCGTCCACTACGCGTTCATCGTCGCTCTACCGCAGGTACTCGTCGCGGTGGGCCTAAATCCCAATAATCTGCCCTTTTACCTAATCCTCGTTGCCCTCGTGCTCATGTTGAGTGACTTGTGCGTACAGGTGCTTTATCGTCTCCCGCTTAGCAGTATCATAGTTGGAAAACCGCGACTAAAAGGGAGAAGCCCCGCCTAGGCGGGCTTTGACCGCGGTTGATCACAGTGCGAATGGGATAAGCGTCTTTATATAGTGGCGCCGACTTGATAAAATACTGGTAATAAACGGGATCCACCCATCCGGCTTCGACCTGTGGCATTTTCTTCGGCCTTCATTTGTTTACACAGAGTGTTTCTTTTTTCGATCGGAAAGCGCACAGCAGATAAACCTATATCGGCCCTAGGAGCTCGCTAAGTCGCCTTTTTTCAGCTGTGTGCGAGGCCTGCCTCTGAATGAATACGTTCAATCCTAATTTCTCCCTTCTATTATTGCGGACTAACGCTTCTCCGTCTTCATCACTTGCGTCAACGATTACCCTCTCAGCAAGTTGAACTGATCGGTTATTAGCCGAACGAATACATTCAAGCACGGCGCTAGACGATGTAGCTGAACGGGAGATAGAACATACATTTGGAATGTTGTTTGGTGTCTGGGGATAATTTTTCCGCCGCCGGGGCAGCGCTCCATTACAAACCCCCGCCGATTCGAGGGAGAGAAACTCACATTGCGGAAATAGCAGATCAATTGTCTGAAGCAAAGAATCAGTACGCGGGCCGCCCGGTGAACGGGACAACTGTTAAAGACGCAGGAGACGTAGAAGAAGAAACAATGAAAATGTCGAAGGAAAAAACTGAAAAACCAAATTTCTGCCTAAATTGTGGAAAGCCAGTACTCCAAGATGATAATTTTTGTTCCAGATGTGGGAAATCAATGTAAGAACAACTGTGATGCTGCAAAATATCGGCAAGTTACCTTCGAAAAAAAAGAACTAAAAAAGAATCATAGACAGATAAGATAATTTTTCGATTAATAGTGCTTAGGTGCTGACAAACGGACGACATAACGGGGTTTTAACCCATATAGTCAAGCACACATTATCACATTGGAAGCGGATATTCTAATGCGGCTACTCAAAATTGGCCTTAAGTAACAGTTCGTGCCGCGCCCTTATCGACTAAACAAAGTTCGGAAAAGTATCATAAACGGAAATTTCGCGCACACGTTAACCTATACGATTAGTTAATATTTTCGTTTGAATAGCAATATTTAAGCCAACATTTGCCTTTGAATAGGTGTCCTGGCAGAATTGTGCGATGAATCCATCGATATGACAATTGAAACGTTCGCTTCGAAGCATATCGATTTGATGCTCTATTCACTGTGAAAACGTAGTACTATGCCTCAACCTCGCGCGCGCATTTTAGAACTCGATATCTTGAGGGCAGTTGCTATAATCATCGTCATTTTCGGCCATTTCGGTTATTTTTTGCCGACGGTAAAGTTCTCGATTGATTTTGGTGATATTATTACCTCATATGGCGTAGCATTATTTCTTTTCATATCTGGGTTTGTTTTGCACCTGAATCATCCGAGTTTCACTCAGCACAACAGCTTGACAGACTTTTACAAGAAACGAGTTCTCAGGATCTTCCCCCTGTATTGGTTAGCGATTGTATTGACGTATATAGTAGAAGGGCTTCGTTTTCCCTCTCCAATTAATGCATTTGTTACAGTCTTCGGACTACAAGGCTTCTTGGCACCAAGGTTTGGCTACTTGCCTTGGTGGTTCATCGGGGTGCTTATCGTGCTATATGTATTATTCCCGCTGATCACTACGCTAGGATCGGTTACTCTCAGCTTCCCAGCTCCCATGGAATCCAACATGCTAAAGTTCGCTATTATGCTGGTTGTTCCACTCTTGATCCTCTATGCAGCATACACAAGACTTTTTCTTATCAGCTCTCAAGTTTTTGAGTTTTATGGCATATTTGTGCTAGGTGTTGCGATAAGCAAGTACGATGTACTTGGTAAATACGGGTTTTTAACGGACAACAGGATGAGACTTTTGAAACATATCGTGGTGACTGCCGTTTTCTTTGCTGCTGCACTATGGATATACTATCTCCAAACACTTCCAGCATATTTAGTCAGATACAGAACTATCATACAATTTGCACTGTTGCAGAATGCACTATTCCTTCTGTTCGTTCTGCTAGCCTTTTGTCTGGCTCGCATAATCGTTGCGTCGTCTTCTAAAGCCTCTCCGCCACTCTCTCAAGCGCTCTGGTTTCGTGCGCTTCTCTTGATTTCTTTTTCATCGTACGCCATCTATCTGTTCTTTGGACCTATTTTAACACCATTAATGCTCGCACTCATAGGCACTCAGTTGACAGGGTTTGAGATTGATGTCATCCAGATCTTCGTCGGATTGCCGATTGTCGTCCTTGTTGCTTATCTACTACAAAAAACGCAAAATGAAATCGAAAGTAAATTCAAAAAATATCGCACTGCCTCAGCAGCCCCCGCCGATGACACGTAAAATCAGGAACGAAGTCAGGTTGAAGCATACTTCCCTACCTTGAAAACAGAGATTAGCGAGTTAAGTCAGTTCTTCTTTCAAAAGAAGACGATAGTCCCCTTGGTTGATAGAAGTGTTAAGGCTACCAGCACATGGAATGCCCCTCACCATAGAGGTAATAGGTAATCAGAAATAGACGCCTGCAGCGCGTGAGAGCGCCATCCGAATTTGTCAACTGTTGCGATTTGCTAAAAAAGACACCTTCCTTTGAAGTATGGGCAAGCTTCTGAGGAGTTTTCTAGCAAATGAATCGCTGAGAGAGCATTCATCCACCAAGAACCGCCTGAAGGTGCATTACACAGCAAACTTATTTAAAACTAGCAAATTCAACAACTCACCGTCTGCTGTAACTCTCAAATCATAATTGGCGAAGCTCCGAACATGACGAAGAGCACTTCGAACCTACGTTCAGGAAACACAACGGGCACGCTGCACGAGGTTACCTGGCCCGTCCGAAGTGGGGACGCAATATCTGTTCTGATCCCTACAAAAAACAGACCGCGTGCCGTGCTTGAATGTATTCGTTCGGTTAATAAACAATCAATTCAACCTGCCGAGATAATAATCGTTGACGCAAGTGACAAAGAGGGATTAGAAGCGTTAGTCCGGAGTAATACTGAGGGAGAAATTAGGATTGAATATGTTCGTTCAGAGGCACATCTCACGCATCAAAAAAATATCGGCGTGCAGAAGAGTTCTCGCGATATTGTGCTGGTTCTAGATGATGACGTCATTTTGAGTGAGGACTTCGTAAAAGAAATCCTGAACGTTTTCAACAATCCTAGGTTTGACAGAATCGGGTGCGTATATGGGGACCTGGTCCCTCCAAACGACGACAAGAATAATGTAGGTAAGGGGGGCGCTTTCCCTTATTCGGTCGCATTGGCATTGTTTGCCAGAATTGATGCACTAATTCGCACACTGTTTTTTTTACAAATGCTGCCAACAACTGGAAAATTCCGACTTTCAGGATTTTCAACGTCTCCTACGCCTTCAAAACCCGGTGCTACCGTTCTTGAAACTGAGGGTGCACCCGGTGGGTATACAGCATATTATAAGGAAGTTCTTAATGAATTCAGGTTCGATGAAAACTTAAAAGGGTATGCGTGGGGAAACGACGCTGATATATCTTATAGAATATCCCGTAAATACAAAAATATCTTCACTCCGAAGGCTAAAATGATCCACGTTTCGAAAACCTCACAGATACGCAATTATCCGTTCACCAAGATGAAGATAGAATATCATCACTATCTGTTCAAAAAGAATTTTCCGCAAAGACTGAGAAACCGCTTTGCCTTCAACTTGTCAGTGTTCGGCACTTTTTTGATAGAGCTCGAAAACGCCATAATATACCGCAACTCGCAGGGATTGAAAGGATTTATTGGCGGACTGCACAGCGTTCACAAAAAACGTAAGGATTAGCGATGCATTCGGCGAGGATCCGATACAAAGGCAGCAAGAAATCCTTCCAAGTTGTTGTTCTTGCTGGGGCGACGTTTTAAGTCTGGTACCTATTCAAAAAACGATTTCACTGATGCAAAGAAACAGATTCAGTAGATCCTTATAATTTCGCGATCTAGGGTACTTCTTAATCCCCTCTTGCTAAGCTAGATTTTGGAGGCAAGCTTGCCGGCTGCTGTCAGGCGCTTGTGTGAAGGCAAGTCGCAAGATGCTGCTGGCCACTCAGTATCTTTTCGCTTACGCTGTTAAACTCCCTTCTTCTTTTTGCCGCTTCTAAGTCTTTTTTTGCCATAACTTCGCGTCGCGCCTCTTATCCCAAAATTTTAGATGTGCTCTTGAGATAACACCTAAAGATAACTCGGGAAAATATCTAGTTTCAGTCGCAGTGAAAGCCTCGCTAACGGGGCTCGATGAATAGATCAAGTCTGCACAGCAGATAATAGGCACCGAAGACTCTTCCGGGATACTCATTGCCTGCCGGTTTGTGTCGGTTTTTAAGCTGCCCTTTCCGTTGGGTTAGAACGTATGCAACAAGTTTTTTCTATCCCGCTTGTCCTCGTTGACGTTCGTGCCGAGCTATTGGGTGAGAGGCGATATCGCTCGCAGTTTAGCAACATCAAGAGCGGACGAAAAAAGCATGCGATACCAAAAAAATCGCCCGACTAGCGAGATTCATCTCACAGATCCTTCCATAAATCGAATTTGAAAACAGGAAAGCAGCGACCCCTGAAGCTGATTGTAGAAACCCACCTGATGAGCTTGGGCAGCACGAACATGTTTCGGACACCAACTATGTGGGTTTTCGAATACCACGCCGTAACACCTTCTGCGTCAACCGGAAAAAACGTCGAAGCAGCAGAAGGTTTGACTTCCGAAACGGGTCGTGTGTAAATGCCCGGAAGAAAGACAGTAAGGCATTTCTATTTCGGCCGAAGGCGAAATAAAGATAACCCAACGCCTCAAGCTGGGTTGCTTTGGCTTCTGCCGATAATCGATCGGGGTACTGACTCAAGATGTGCTCTCGAACCAAGATGCGATCCTGCTCAGCAAGCCGCATTTTTCGCTCTTCTTCGGGCCCTTTGATGCCCCAGGTGTTGTTCGCGTGTATTCGATACTGGGCAAGCGGTTCTTGCATGTAATAAAACTCATACTTCGCTGCTAAGTCAAGATAAAATTTCCAATCGAGGCGGTATGTCAAACGTTCATCATACAGAATGCTGCCCACATTTGCCCTTTTATACATCAGAGTTGAGCCGAACATGTAAGGCCCCTCCATCAGTTCTAAGAACAAATCCCCGCTTTTCTTTTTCGAGGCGCTACGAGCTATGTCACTGAACTTCAAGCCGATAGGTTGGCCCCCCTCATCGATAAGCTCCCCCTCGGTCCAAACGATTAGATCCTCATCAGATTCAAGAACTGCGAGTTGCTTGCTGAGCTTATCCTTCATCCAAACGTCGTCCGATGCTATGATCGCCAGAAACTTTCCTTGGGCGATTTCGGTGCCGTCATTCAGCGTCTTTGAGATGCCACAGTTTGTCTCGTGAAGGATAAAGCGTACTCTGGCGTTTTCCGCTGCATATTTCTGAATAATTTGTCGTGACGCGTCCGTCGAAGCATCATCAACAATTATCAGTTCAAAGTCATCGAAGTCTTGCCTTAGAACACTCTCAATTGCCTCGGCGGTAAGTTTCTCGTTATTGTATGAAATCATCACCACGCTAACCAATGGCATCTTTGATTGCTTCCCCTGTATATACAACTTCTTCGTCGGTCAATGAGGGATAGAGCGGAAGAGAAAGGATTTCGTTGCAGATCGTCTGTGTTACTGCTAAGTCTTTTGAACTCGCAAACGCTGCATAAGCTTTTTGCTTATGGACTGGAATTGGATAATGTATCTGTGTCTGAATACCACGCTTCTGAAGAAATCGTTGACAATTGTCCCTTCTCGCTAGTCGTAGCACAAACAGATGATACACGTGCTTGGCATACGGCTTCTCGCGAGGTAGCACAACGTCCGCTTGTCCCAGTATTTCCTCGTATAACTGAGCTAATCGTCTCCTTTTTTCGTTCCATTTATCAAGTCGCGAGAGCTTGACTCGCAGTATTGCTGCTTGCAGTTCATCCAAGCGACTATTAATTCCAGCGAAGTCGTTATGGTATTTTCTAGATTGCCCGTAGTTTCGCAACATCTTTACGCGTTCTGCCGCTTCTTCATTATTCGTAACAACCATCCCGCCGTCGCCGTACGAACCTAGGTTCTTTGTCGGATAAAAGCTGAAACACCCGGCGTCCCCGAAACTACCAACTTTCTTCCGGTTGTATTCAGCGCCGTGTGCTTGGCAAGCATCTTCCACTACTGAAAGCTCGTGTAATTTTGCTAGCTCCCTAATGGGATCCAAATCGGCGGGGTGACCGTAGAGGTGAACAGGTAAAATTGCTTTTGTCCTTTCGGTGATTTTCTCTTCAATTCTCTCCGCGTCAATGCAATACGTTTCGGGGGATATATCAATGAAAACGGGTGTTGCTCCACATCTACGGATGGCGTCAACTGTCGGTGCAACGGTGTGCGAGACCGTTATTACTTCATCACGCCTGTCAATCCCAAGTGCTCTCAGCGCCAAAAAAAGAGCATCTGAGCCGGAATTCACACCTACAGCGTGTCGAACTCCTATGTATTTTGAAAACGCTTTTTCAAAGAGTGCAACCTCCTCCCCTAAGACAAACCACCCGCTTTCGATGACTCTTGAAATCGCTTTATCTATTTCTGGTTTAATGCTCGCGTATTCGCGCTGCAAATCAACAAATGAAACGGTCGTATTCGAAGCCATTATTAGCCGCAACCTAGAGTTGTTTTTGCACAACTCAATACTTAGAAGTATTGATTGCAGATCGTAGGGCGGTCAGCGACACGAGGGACTAAAATGACGAGATTAGGGTTGCTCAGGGGAGCTATTTCAGAGGTGTGTCGCCACATAATTTATCATCGTACGTCCCTTACGATTCGTGCCGGAATCCCCATAACTAGTTTGTTGGATGGTACGTCTCGTGTCACAACTGCCCCCGCTCCTACAACCGAATCGCTCTCAAGTCTCACGCCGGGGAGTATGTTCGCTCCAGCACCAATCCGTACACGGTCTTCAATGACTGGCCCTTGAACAAAACTGTCATCATAACCCTTTAGGCCGAAGTAGTTATCGTTACTCGTGACCACGAGCATGCTTATGAATACGTGTGATCCGATTCTCGTGTTACCGGTTATATGGGCGTTGTCCATCACTTTGGTAAAGTCCCCGATCGCTGTATTGTAGTTCACGGTGACATTCCTACCGATAATACAACGCGTTCCAATTCGACAGTGTTCACGTACAGATGCATGATCTCCGATGAGGGTTCCGTTCCCAATCTTAACGTCGGTATAAATAACGCTATGCGGTGAGACAACACAATCTGTACCGACACGTGTAGTTTTAGGTTCGTGGTCAACCTTACGCTCAAGCGCTAAAGATGCGGTGGGGGGCTTCCCTAAAACCGCCCCCTCGAAGATCTCCGAGTTGGCTTCGATCCTCACGTTTGGATAGACCGTAACAAAATCGTGGATTACTACGTCCCGACCAATCGTCACTTCTCCCAGAACTCGGGCGGTCGACGCAATGATTGCTTGGGCGTCAATACAGCAGACATTATTTCCGTTCATTGTCTGCACCTTCTTCTACAATTTCTTTGAAATCTCCGTAATCGCGAACATAATCCTGTTCATCGAAATACTCTGACGCTAAGACCAGGCAAACCGATCCTGAAGAAAAATTGTCGAGTTCACGCCATATCATCGACGGACTGTATAGACCGTAGTAGGAGCGATTTAGGTGATATCGTTTCTTCCCATATCCGTTGTCCAAGACCACATCGAAGCTCCCGGATGCCGCGATTATAAATTCTTGGTGTTGCTTGTGTGCGTGTCCCCCTCGCGCCTCCCCGCCTGGAACATCATAGAGGTAATAGACCCTCTTGATTTCAAACGGTACGTGGCGATTCTCTTCGATAAACGTGAGGTTGCCTCTGTTATCTTGCACCCTTGGAAGCTCGATTAGTCGACATTTTGATAGTGCCACAACTGCCTACTATGTTTCAATTTCTACTAGTTTGATGATTCGTAAAACTAATGATCACCTTTCAACTATTGCTTTAATCTTTGATCCAGGGTATATAATGCTGGCGCAGCTGCTATCAACACTAAGGTAAATCGTAACCAAATCAGCATCTTGTATTGCATTCCGTACATAACGAAACCTCATTCTAAAGGAGAAAGGGATAATCCACTCTTGCAGGGGCTAAAAAAGGCAGACTTTAAGGAAAAATGGTTTTGATTTCAACTCTGCATCAGTTTTTGTCTCAGCGTTTTAAACGCATTATCAACGTGAAAATTCAATACTAGGTACATCTGTGGATCAAGTAAACTATCCACTTATAAAGGACTGTCAGATTCGAACCTAAGGTTTCCCCCATTATTGGGGATCTTGAGAAGTGAAATTAGTTTACAATCGTCTGTGTTCGTGACGAATGAATTCCAATCGGAACGATTAATTTACATAATGAAATTCCGGAACCGACACGAAATACTCCACACTTAATCTTTTCTGTTCCAATTCTTTTGCTAAAATTTCATTGATGTGGCTTGGGGCCGTAATAAATATGGTACAATTTTTTAATTTTTGATCTCTGCTACTTATGACGCAGTTCCCCGTCCCTGGGACAAATTGTCCTTCATACTCCGGTGTATCATCAATGACATTTGGTATGATATCAGCGTCAAGCTTGAGTATGTTGAGCATAGCTTGCCCTTTACCACCCGCACCATAGGCGAATATCTTGTGGCTCTTTAATGCAAGATCAGTGAAATGACTCTCCACATATTTTTTTTGTGTCTCAAATTTCTTGAAGAAGTATTCAAAACCTTTTGGAGAGTCAAGTTCAAATGCTTTTTCATAAGATAAAATTTTATTTAGATGGGTTGCGTTTACTATTTTCTTATTTGTTTTTTTCACATAAGCAATCATTGAACCGGCATCCATGGGTGAAAATTCGACATCAAATAACTCTAGCCCAGAATTATTGAGTAAATTCTTCATGGATCTTACTGTAAAAAAGGATATATGCTGATCGACCATTGACTGAAATTGATTGTTCATCATTTGTGTGCTTAAATATGGTACTTCAATCACAGCGGTTCCATCTTTATCTAAGACAATCTCAAGCCCCTTCAAAAACTCTATTGGTTCAAAAACGTGCTCTAAAGTATGTCTGGAAATTGCCAGTTTTACGGGGCCAAACTCCGATACATACCTCTTTGCAGCTTCTACCCCGAAAAAATCTTTTACAATAATCTCTGATCCGTCCGAGCTATCATCACTACGAGCGGCAGGATCGAAGCCCACCGGCCGATAGCCCCTCTTTTTCAAGATTTCTAAGAATCCGCCATCATTGCTGCCGATTTCAATCACTTTAGCATTAGGCTCAGTAGGGGCCTTTGCAATTGCTTTATCTAAAAATGATTCCAAATATATCCTAACATTACTTGATACAGAATATGTCGGCTGATAATTTTTATATACTTTATCTATCAAAAACTCTTTTGAATCATTATTCGCCTGCTGGACTAAACCGCAAGATTTACAAATTGCTATGGCATTATTGAATCTCGGTGCTTTTGAAGCACGGCGCAGATCACTTTCCAAGTAACCGGCAACAGGCAATTCTCCAAAGTCATATAACAATTGTATACTATCTTTCTTATGACAGCCCCGACACGTTACAACATAATTACTTTCAGAATTGTTTTTCATTTTCTTTCTTAAATGCTTGTAGGCCCTCTTCAGAAATCGTAATAACTGCATAGGGGAATTTCATGAGTATTTCCTGTACCTGATGTTTAATCCACCCTTTCTTTTCTTTTTGAACCATTCTATTTATCTACTAAAGCAGTTGATTTGGCGTCTCCTATTACACCTAGTCTTTTCGGATCAAATTTAACGCATATAGAAACTTCGCCTAGCCTATCAATAGCCTATGATTCAATATCTCTAAGCATATTCCAATTTCCGCAACAGTTGGTCTTTTCTGATATTTGACTCTCCTTAACGGATTATGCAATATCCTTGTTGCTATCTAAACCGATTCTATTTGATCCTTGTCGACAAGACTTTGGAACCGATCATAATCCCGTATATAGTCGGATTTAACGTAAAAATCCGACGCTAAACTAAGCACAGCCTCACTTTCAGTTCTATGTTTACTCAATATTAGGTAATCCCCACGTGAATTCTTGGGTAGTCGAAAAGCGAGATTTTTGATCCGGATGAACTTCGGATTCGTATTTTTCGGGTTTTCAGCCCCCTCGGCAGGGCTAACGCTTCAAGTTTGATACTTTGAAAGTCAATGTCTGGGATATCCCCGACCACAAAAGTGATTCTATCATCTTTATACGTTTTAAGGCGACGCGAATAGCTTCTCGCTATATACCTATCCCCATAATTCGCGTCATCGCTCTATTAAGCAAGCAATTTCTTTCATCCGTAGCCGGTCCCACACGCAAAGTCCAAGACTCTTCTACGAGCATAATGGCTGGCAAATTGACATCGCGCTGCAATCTTTTGCGGTATGGGTGGGGGCGCCATGCCTTCAATTGCTCTTTCACCCGTAAGAAACGTGACTTTTTCCAAACTATCTGGCGTATTCACGATACCACCCTCTTGAAACCGCGTTAAAGCTTGCAGACTTTTTGAGGCGTGCTAAAAACGAGTATTAATATCCATCTTTCGAAGCGGCCTCAAATTGTTTGGTGTGCGCTCGTACTTGCTGATGCAGATCGATCCATAGCGATCGCGTTGTACCTCGTGCGAACGTTAGCGACCGCCGATCTTGAAGCCGCCTTGTTGAATAGGCCGCTCTTTGCTTACCACTGCATAATGCGCCATCCGAAAAACTATATTGTCCACTATGTTCACGCACGCTCTGAGCTTGGTACTATGTCAATTCGCGGTCAGCTGATCTTAACTCACTAAGGAGTTGCACGATTCCGACGAAGAGCTCTTTATCGAGTAAAAAAAGAGTAATTGAATAAGTCAGCAGGCTTGCCGCTGTCATCATGGCTAATACGGCCAAGTCTTGTGTGACGCCCAGTTTCTCGAGAGAGATTCGAAGAAGAAACGCAATAACCCCTAACATGAGCGCTGCGAATGTAACTGACCATAGCTTTGCTAACATGAACCTTACTTTCATGTCTATCACTCGAAATGCGATTGCCAAAAGAGGGTAAGCAGTCAAGTATGTCGCTATTGTGTACGCGATTGCAACCCCCTCCACCCCCCAACGAAGCCCGACAGCAAAGGAGATAACAACTACACTAGTGGTAAATATGCCCACTTTGAGCAAGACATCAGTTCTGCCCTGTGATAAGAATATCCACCATACGTTTGTTCCTACTGATTGTTCAATTGATGCGATGGCCAGGATCTGGACGAGCACGATTGCGCCTACCCATTTAGGGCCGTAAACTACCCGGATAAGCTGAGGTGCAGTAACGAGTACCCATATCATCAACGGAAAACAGATGGCGGCAATGTAACGGTTAGCGGTAACATAAGTTTCGCGCACCATTTGCTTGTCGTGTTGGACCTTCGAAAGTGCCGGAAACATAACGTTTCCGATGACATTAGAGATATTGGTTATCGGAAAGAGAAGCAAGTTGTAAGCTAAGTTGTAGAAGCCGAGCGGAGCCGCACCCAGGAACTTTCCGATGAGCAGATTGTCCGCGTTTCGAGCGAAATAATTAAAAAAGCTAAATCCTGTGACATTCGCACCAAACCTCAGCAACCCTTTCACCCGTTGCAGCCTGAACGAAAAATGAGGAACCCATCGCGAATAAATCCAAGTAAAGACGACCGTGAGAAATACAGAAAGCACTGTGAGAGAAGCCAGGCTCCAAACCCCATATCCGGAAAATGCCAAGAACACAGATATGGCGCCAGAAATCCCTAGCGCGCAGATGTTGATGACGGCAAGGGCCTTGAAATTCATGCTTCTTGTGAGCAGCGCAGTTTGCACGCTGCCAAATGAAGTGATGAAAAAGGTCGTGGATATAAACACGACAAGGGGGGTCAGACGTGGTTCAGAATAGAAAGCAGCTACTAACGGCGCGGAGGCTGCCAATGCTATCGTCAGCAACGCGCCCAGGCCTACGTTTACCCAAAAAGTGGAAGATAGCGTCTCGTCACTAACCTCTTTTTTTTGTATAATAGCAGAAGTCAATCCAAAATTTGAAAACACGGCCACAAAAGCGGAAAACACGGCCACCATAGCGATCAGGCCAAAGTCGCTCGGTGTGAGCAATCTTGCTAAGATCGCCGTAATCAGAACTTGCATTAACAATTGCGCTATTTGTGCGCTCGCAGACCAGCCAATGCTGCGTACCGTTCTCGTCTTCAGGTTCATCTCAATTCGCGGCAGGAAACTCTTACGTGCGCGCTTCTCTTAGGGTTATGAACGGCGCGTTCGATTCGTTTTTGCTGTTGCGGCAAACCTCTTGATCTGACCTCGTATTAATCCATGCGGATGCCACGCTGGTTAAGAGGGGCCAAGGCGTTTTAATGCACATCCTAAACGTAAAACCTATTATTTCGTTCCAGTGCAACGAATCGCCGTGCTCGAATTGCTGGAAGAAGTAAAACTAAGTCAGCGATAATAGCATGGCCCTCATGCGGAGCATATTGCTTTATTTGAGTATCTTAGCTGTTCTTTGATACAGGATGATGGCGAACACAATTATGCATATAACGACAGATTATTGAGTCGGTGGGTGTTCAGACGCGTAGATCCGTAGGAGGTGGTTTGATCGCGCCGTTCTTATTATCTGCCACACTTGAGAGCTTGATGTTTGATCAAAGCAGAGAAGCACACCGAAAAGAACGTCGCAACCTAAATAGCTTCCGAAGCCTGAAATATTTGTGCCGTTCTTCAAATATTGGGCTGGTCCAAATCTCAATTACGCTTTGAATCGCATAGAAACCCAACACTTTTCGATTTTATCAGATGAGGATGTACTTGGGCCATTTTTTTCGAGTCAGCTCCCAAAAAACTTGCTCACCATCCTAATGCAATATTGGTGGCAGGCGCGTGCCTCCTTTAAAGATAACGCGGTCTTAGCGGTCTCGCTGGATTATTTGGGAAGCGATGAATTTTTACCCCGCCACAATCGCTCATTGAGATAGCCCCCAACCCTCCTACTTGGAAGTCAGTATTATTTCGCAAAGAAGTGATAGAACGTATCGGCACCCTTGATTTGGAAACCTCGGGAGCGAGCGATCAGGACTTTGAATTTCGTATTGCAGCCCGTTATCCCGTCGTTTTAACTAAACAGCCGTGGGCACTATTTTCCGTCCACGCTGAATCGACGTCTGCTAAAATGGCTACAACAATGATCGAGAAGCGCGTTTTTATAATGAAAAAGCGCATTGAAAAAATATCATCCGATGATATGACGCCTTTAGACGTTAGAGTTGCCGTTGTGCAAAAGCTGCAGAAACTTTGCAAGACGTACGCTTATGCTGAAGGACTTAAAGCTGTTAGATGGGCCGATTATGAGTACGCATATCAGATGGCTCATACGTTGGACACCCACTTCAAGGAAAAAGGTAAAGCTCGGATTATTCGACAGCTGATCTTTTTGCGCAAATACTTCGCAATCGGCTATTCTGCTGCCCGCTTATTAGGTCGAATAAAAGGAAGAATATATTACCTGGCACCAGTTGAGTTCAGGCGAAGAAATAATCATAAAGGGCTACAAACAGAATACGGCTCATATCTGCGATTTTTGGGTCAGACTTCAGAAAGGAATTGAATACGAACAGTGCCACTTTCAGCATCTAACTAAGACGACAAGCACAACTATTCTGGCGTGCGTGGTACCATCTTTGTCACAATGCAACCGGCTGATTGAACTCTAGCGCGGTCGAAATGCAAAGTCTGCAACGCTCGCGTCTCTATCCCACAAGAGGAGCCTTGAGAACCCACGCGATGCATGTTTTTTCACCACTCTCGAGGGCAGTGTGGGGCCTCCACGACAACAGCCGCTTTGCCTTGGTGGTATCTACCAACGTATCGCGAGCCTTTCCCTTTTACTGCTCGACGTGCCGTACACAAGCCTGCTTCCCCCCCAAGGCTTCTATGTTTTAGATGAGGGCGTTGACGCTTATCGTGTGCCCTCCTCCGATGTTAGAAACTGACCCGTGATCTCGCTCTGTCCGTGAGAATGAGCGCTTCAATGACATCGCTGACATAGGTGAAATCCCGCAATTGTTTCCCGTCACCGTAAACTTGAATCTTGCCTTCATTTAACTCCGCGTGCACAAATTTGTTGATGGCCAAGTCAGGCGCTGGCGTGGCCCGTAAACCGTAAAGTAGCGGAAGAAACGACGGAGACGCTATAGCTCTTCCAATAGAGATAACGGAGATTATCCGCCGCGAGCTTCGTTACCCTACAGCGAAACAGGCTCCGGCCGGGCATCCTCCTTCATCGGCAGCTCGGCGTCGCTATATACGGAAGAAGAACACGAATAAATGCAGGTTTTCAGTTCTCCGGAGCGATAAAACTCGAGCAATCGCTGTATTGCTTCCACGTTGTTCTTCGTTTAAGCTACAAAATTCGCGCTTCCTAAGCCACGTACGCTAGCTGCTCTGGATCTACAAAATAAACGACGATAACAAGAGCAAGCGCCACGCGAAGATCACTATTCGAACTTTAGTGCTTAATCCATTTTTTCTCGCAGTCCGCAAAAAATCCGTTAGAAAGGTTCAATGAAGCTTAAGAGTTTTATCCGCTCACGCGGTTGGCTATTGAGTACCGAGATAACAAAATATCTCGCCGAGCGTTGCTACGGGCCGTTATAGACAGACATAAAAACACTAATCGTGGGCATTGCGCTCCTGGATTGCTTCTTTTTTACACACAAGCAACACAGGCGCGACAAAAGTTCCGGCCGAAAAAAGATTGACACACGGGCGTATTTCCAGCCCAGAAGCCGTTTTCCACTTGGCAGCAAAGACATGATCTGCATGATAAGGTTGGCGCGTGTGCAGCGGCGTCACAAGCGCTAACATACGGAGCTTGGAAAAAATCCAAGCACACAACACTTCGTCAAAAAGAATGGCTGTTGGCTGGTAAACGGGGTTGTTGGGGATGAGATTCCACTCGGTTGTGATAAAAGCGTATGCACCTGGTTTGAGGACGCGCTCAATTTCGCGAAAAGTCATCACAACCTGTTCGACAGACTCGAGGTGTTCTACTGAAGAAACGGACCAGACAAAGTCAAATGTGGCGTCTGGGAAATCCAAAGCGCGCATATCCATCGACAAAATTTCTAGTCGCTCGCGTCGATATGCAAAGGGCGCCCCATCATACACGTCTTGGATAGACATTCCGGTGCCTTGGCTGAATGTGGGTGCATATAAATCAATGCCCACGATGTGGCCACAGTGATTGCTCAAGAGATATAGCAAATTCTCTTGACCTACGCCCAAGCCCAGTCCATCGCTTTGCTCATTGTAGTACCCCATAGCCTCCACCAGAAAAGCAAGGGTTGCTTTTTCCCAGTGCTTGCGGTGAATATCGCTCGGATCAAAACCTAGCGCCAGCAGCCGTTGGCGGATTTCATCCATGTGGAACTCATTGACATCGCACAAACGAGACGATCCAAGTGTAGGCGGCTCGCTTGTAAAGGATATACATCGTTCATCCGGCTCGATCTGACGCGCCATTTCCTGCTGCTGCGCTAGATACGCTCGCTGTTGGGCTATACTCTGCATCAACTCGTCCATGGTCGCGCCATGCTCACCCAGCAGCAGGTACGAGGCCCTCGCAATTTTAGCGCAGACGCGATCTAGCCAGGGGCTGCGCCGCCTGGCCGTTTTGATCAACTTGTTAATTTCCATCGTGACCACATTTTACTTGAACCGCTAATGAGTCTGCCATTATATACCTCCTACTTCGTTAGGTGCTACCGTCGGCGTTGTTGGGGCGGTCGGTGTCGTCGCATTCGTCGTCATAGGAGTAGATGAGGTAACCACCTGATTTGGAGTCGTTGCGACTCGTTCTTGCAGTGCCGATAACGACAGTCGTCTTGTACATGCCTTGACATGCGACCCACAAAACCCTAGCGCCGTTCAACGAGAGCTATGCAGCTGTCGCGTTTCTATTCGACACGACCATTCAGTACCCACGCGATGTATGTTTTCAGACCACTATTGAGGTCAGTCTGGGGGCTCCACGATAAGAGCCGCTTTGCCTTTGCCGTATCTGCCAACGTATCGCGAGCGTCTCCCTTTTGTTGCTCGACGTGCCGTACATAGGCTTTCTTACCCACAAGGCGTTCTATGCTTTGGATAAGGTCGTTGACGCTTATCGTGTGCCCTCCTCCGATGTTAAGAACTTCACCCTTGCTATCGCTTTGGGCCGCTAATATGAGCGCGTCAACCACATCGCTAACAAAGGTGAAATCACGCAATTGTTGCCCGTCACCGTAAATTTGAATCTCGCGTTCGTTCAATATCGCGTGCACAAATCTATGGATAGCCATGTCGGGGCGTTGGCGTGGCCCGTAAACCGTAAAGTAGCGCAAAGAAACGACAGGAACACCATAGTTCTTCCAATAGAGATAACAGAGATTCTCAGCCGCAAGTTTCGTGACTCCGTACGGGGAAATGGGCAACGGTCGAGCATCCTCCTTCATTGGCAGCTCAGCGTCTCCATACACAGAAGAAGAAGACGAATAAATGAAGCTTTTTAGCTCTGTGGAGCGATAAAACTCCAGCAATCGCTGCGTTGCTTCTATATTGTTCTTCGTGTATGTTGCAAAATTTGCACCCCACGACGCCCGAACGCCTGGCTGTGCCGCCATGTGAAACACGTGGTCAACACGGGGAAACCTGTCCATCTCCACGATGTCTCGTCTGATAAGCGTAAACCTCTCATGATTCAATGCGCGCGACAGATTCGCGAGTTTCTGTTCTTCTGGATAGTAATCGGTGAAGCAATCGATCCCTACCACATCGTTATCGCCTTGCAATAACCTCTCAACAAGGTGCGAACCAATGAATCCCGCGCACCCTGTTACCAAAACTCGCGTCATTTTTCCTCTATTGTATCCGCGCCCGTATTATTCATACACTTAGAAAACTAAGAACGCTCCGATGTCGATCGTTCTAGCTTTGGCCTCTTAACAAGCTTTCGCTGCGGTCATGTTGCCGGCCTGCATACTCGGGGGCCAAGAGGGTACCGCATAACCTCTGACCAAAAGTCATGTTGGGCCATCGTGTTCCGGAGCTAGCCGCTTTTTTGCGAGATATTCGACTAATTCCTGTTTCAAGTCGTCTCGTTCGAGCGCGAAGTCGATCACCGCCTTCAGGTACCCAATTTTATCCCCTGCATCGTATCTCACTCCGTCGAGCACGTGCGCGTAGACCGGGCGCTCATTCAGGAGCAATCGAATCGCGTCGGTTAGCTGCAGTTCACTCCGCGCGGAACGGGGCACCCGTTTGATGCAATCAAACAGGTCTGCGGTCATCACGTACCGTCCGACGATGCCTAAATTGGAGGGTGTCTCTTGCAGGGTTGGCTTCTCGATTACGTCACTCAAGCGGTAGAGCGAATGATCCACCTCCTCCCCTTTTATAACGCCGTAACTCGATATTTTCTCATCCGGAACACGCTCTACGGCAAGGATAGGGCTCTCGTACTGTTCAAAGAGACTTGCGAGTTGCTTCGTACACGGAACGGTTGATTTTACAATATCATCACCAAGCAGCACCGCAAAAGCATTATTCCCGATATGTTTCTCGGCCTTCAAAACGGCATCTCCGAGCCCTTGTGGCTCTTTCTGCCGTATGTAGTGAATGTCCACTAAGGTGGATATCGTCCGTATCTGCTCAAGTTGTTCATATTTGCCATCGTGGGCCAGATGATTCTCGAGCTCGGGAGAGAAATCAAAATAGTCCTCGATCGTTCTCTTGCCCCGCCCGGTGATGATAATAATATCGTCAATTCCCGAAGAAACGGCCTCCTCGATGACAAACTGGATGATCGGCTTATCCACGATCGGCAGCATCTCTTTTGGCTGCACTTTCGTGGCGGGAAGAAAGCGCGTACCTAACCCGGCCGCCGGTATCACTGCTTTTTTAATCATTGTTCTCTTCCTCATCGACGGGTCGTTCGAATCGCCGATCGTTTGAGGGCGTAACACCCCGCTCCACGCTTGACAGTTGCGTAATACGGCATCATTCTTCCCTTGAGCAAATCACCAAGGGCCTCTGACGACTTTTGCAGCTCCCGGGCCACCGCACACTGGCGCAACATAAAGAAAGCCTTGTGACGGCATGCGGCTTCGTACGGTGCTGCTATCTACTCGTAACGAGTGCGTAAAGACTTTTTGATTTGTTCTGCGGCCGGCTCCAATAAAGGTCGATCCTGTACCTGGGAGGAACGACATGGCGAGTTGTGGTGCTGATCGTCGTGCTGCTGATCGTCGTTCTGCTGATCGTCGTGCTAAATGCCAAGCCCCTTAAAGAACGTGACATAAACTCAATATCTGCAGAAAAACGAGACGCTTCTTATCGGGCCGTACTCCACGTGTGTCACGGTAGGGAGCAAACCACCCGCGTGTGCATCGGGCGATAGCGCTTTTTCCTGCCTTCAAAGGAAATCTGGCGTCGCGCAAACACAACGTTTAAATGAATTACAGCCGCACGAAAACGCAGTGCAACGCTTATCGATCGTCGGAACCGGGTACGTTGGCCTAAGTACTGCCGTGTGCTTTGCGTCGAAGGGGTACGACGTTATCGCGTCCACGCGCAGCGAAGATAAGGTGAGGGTCATCAATGCCAAGCGAGCCCCCTTTCACGAACCAGGACTGGATGAAGCGGTGCGAAATAGCATCGAATCGGGGCACTTACGC
>PMIN01000108.1 GCA_003158275.1 Methanobacteriota archaeon | reverse complement strand
AATCAGGACATTAACACCGTTAAGCTGTGGTTAACTTTTATTTCCATCCGCTTTTTGAGAAATTATTATGCTTTCGATCGACCTGTTGTATTACGAGGATTATCCCCACTACGTAGAAGCTGCTCAAGCCTTAAGGGGGGTTCTTGAAGAGGAGAACGTGCTTGCAGAGCTGCATATGGTGTCGGTCTGTCCCGGCGAGGATGCCGAGATATGAGGATTAATTGGTTCGCCGACCATCCACATCAACGGAGAAGACCTCGAACCGGAAGTCCACAACGGAAACTAGTGGCTTCTTTCCTGAGGCAGCCTCCATCTGGGCGATCTCCGCCTCGTGGTGAGGGAAGATCAGATCCATAGCTCCGCCGTGGATATCATACTGCGCTCCGAAGTAGTTCTCGGTGATGGCCGTGTCCTCGATATGCCATCCGGGCCGACCTTTGCCCCAGGGCGAGTCCCAGGTTACCTCAAAGTCGAAGGCCCCATTGACTATTCATAATTCCTTTCCCCATCCATCTCTCGCATATGGCTATTTTTGAGGATAGACCCACGATCAGCGGAGTGTGCAACAAAGCAACAAAAAACGGGTAAGAGGCGATTCCACCATAGCTTGCTTCGTCTCTTTGAGATCCGAACAAACATAAATGACAGAAAAAAAGCAGAGAACGATGGCGCCGCGCCGGCCTTCAGCCGCGACATTGAAAACGTTACTTCAATGCGCCAGTTTTTGGAGGGTTCTATCTGCCGCTCGTTGGAAAGCGTACCCGATCAAACACGACGCTGATACGCCGATGATCGTAAGCAGCATATCCCGCGGAAACCCCATAGGCAAGTGTATACCGGTGAAAATGGTGTTCAAGCCCGCCAAGATCAGAGGGTTGAATAGAAAGATAGCGTATGAAGCATACGAAATGAGCAAAAGCGTTGGGACAAGCTTGGTCAAAGAAATCAGGTAGCTGGCGAAATAGTAGACAAACGGGATGAACAACAACACAATTGCGTTCAGTACCAGGAACAAACTGATGTCAGCGTAAGGCCCAAACTGCCCGGCGTTGAATACATAACCCGGATCACTGGGCAGCTGATGATTATATAGCGCGACGTGCACGGTCATTAGGACAGTCAATAGCAGAGCAGCTCCGACAAAAATTCTCCGCTTATCCAGCAGCAGCTTGACGTGAAATGTGCTCGCTGCAATCCCGCTGACGAAGATAAAATAGTACAAGAAGAATCTCGTATCAACAATACCAAAACTGAGCCTCATCGCAAGAAATAATGCGAATATTGCCTCTGATATTAAAAGCAACCTGATCTTGTTGTTTGATCCGTAGCGCATCATGAGCGGATAAATCAAGTAGCAGAGCAATATGACGCCCACGAACCAAAACATATAAAAGTCTGGCACGTAGCGAGGAGCCAGGAGGCCCTGTAGTCCCAGTGCATAGATGAGGACCCCCGCAGAGGAAAGTGACTGATGCGATTGCGAGGGAAGTAGTATGAATGCGCCAACAGCGATGGCCAACGCAACCAGATAGAGCGGGTAGATGCGAAGCAGCCTCTTTTTGAAGAAACTCGCAACGTCGCTCCAACCATTAAACTTCTGGTTGTTGTAACCGAGGACGAAACCAGACAAGAAGAAGAAGGTTCCTAAACCGAACAGCTCGAGAGACGTGCCCAGGACGTTCTCCAACCCGAAGAGGTTTGAGTGAAAATAGTAAAGGAGATGGGTGGCCACAATCATCAAGATGGCGACGGCTCTGACGGCATCGAGTTCCAATAGTCGCTTGCGCGTTGACTGGGGTTTGCTCATTTGAATAAACGGATAGAGGGAGCTTCAGAGGAACAGAGCAAGGCGGAGAGAAGAAAAAAGGCTTTGACCGCTCCCGAAAACCCGGCTCTTCCTTTAGTCCCACCTCTTCATTTTTGCGCACCGGTAACACCCGGTGTGGTTCCGGCCCCGCCAAAGGATTAGGATAGCTGCGGCGTGTCATCGTGAGGCGGCCGTGAGAATCTTTCGACTGCGACCATCGTGGACCTGGAACCAGAAGTCCGTCTTGATAATGACTCGCTGACCCCTGAGTGCCCAGTATGATAGACTCTTCCATCCGCGCATCTAAAAGTGTGTACAACTGCAAGTTTAGCGAGTGCTTGGCGCAGAGGCCTAGAAGTACCTAACGTCGTCGAACTCAGTCCAGCTGAACAGGCGGATGGGAAATGCGGGAAAGCCCGCGCTACCGAGTCTCTCCGACCCCCCCTCCTATCTGTTCAGTTGTCGTTTCTCTTTCGTTCAGTTGTCGTTTCTCTTTCGTTCAGTTGGCGTTTCGGTGGTTACCATTTCAAGTCTTAAATGCTGATTCCTTCGTCACCAGGTCTGACGTCTTGATGACAACAGAGTTGCCGCTGATGCTCATCGGCAAGTAGGCTGGATTGCAACCACCATTCACATTAGCTGTTCCGATCGTATTGATCGCAAAATGCTTGTGACAGTTGTTGCACACCAAATCGTTGCCAGATTGCTGGTACCCCTTCGGGCCGCACACATCGCACGCGTCGAACGCCACGTGGACGTTGCCATCACTGCCTTTCACTGCAAAGAACTTGATCGCCGTTCCGTTTGAGTTGTAGGTATAGAATGAGAGCGTGTTCGTGATGTTAGACAGTGGGATTTTGACTGCACCTTGGGCCGAAGAGAGCCCGGTGGCCTGTGAGTCGCTATTTCCAGCACCAATGCCGCTTAGCAAACCTCCGGCGCTAGACAACACAACAAATCCTCCGCCTGCAACTAAAACTACGGCGACTGCTATCGCTGCGAGCAATTTCGTGTTCGTTCGCTTCTTTTTTTGATCATTCACCATTCCTGTCTCCTCCAGATTTAAAATCCTGCTCGACGCTCCCGTCGACAATCCGGATCGTCCGATCCCCAAGCCCGCTTATATCCGGATTATGGGTCACGAGGACAATCGCGCGGCCTTCTTCGTGTAATCGTTGAATCAGTTGCAAGACGATATTCCCGTTTGTTTGATCGAGGTTCCCGGTCGGCTCATCGGCAAGAAGGATAGCTGGTTCGTTAACGAGGGCTCTTGCGATACACACCCGCTGCTGTTCACCGCCAGACAGGTGCGCTGGCGGGTGGTCGAGTCGGTGCTCCAAGCCGACGTTTTTAAGGGCAGCCACTGCTTTCGTTTCATCAAGGCTGCCATGGTAATACTGCGCCAGCATGACGTTCTCAAGCGCGGTGAGATAAGGAACGAGATGATACTGCTGGAAGACGAGCCCAACGTTCTCCCGTCTCAACCGCGTCAGCGCCGCCTGACCGACCCCTGTGACCTCTTTTCCAGCGATGCGCACGATTCCGCTCGTTGGCTGGTCCAGGCACCCGATGATGTTAAGCAGCGTGGTCTTTCCCGATCCTGAAGGCCCCATGATCGTGGTCCACTCGTCCTTCTCGAAAGACAGGGTTACTTCGTTGAGGGCTCTCGTCCCCCCGCCATACACCTTTGTGACCTTCTGCAGACTGATCAGTGCTTCGTCCATTCGATCATTCACCTCGGAGCACTATAGCGGGCTCAACCGCCATCGCGCGTCTTACTGGCAATGCGCTGGCGAGGAGGGAGACGCCGATCGCAATTGGTATGGCCACGGCCAGCACCTCCCACCTCAGCGGAATAGTCGTCGAGAATACTCTTAGCCCGATGAACTGCGCAAGGACGATCCCTACCCCGAAGCCTCCAATACCCCCTATAAGGCCAGTTAAGGTAGCTTCGGCGAGGAAAAGCGCCGCTATGCTCCGGTTTTCGGCACCAATACTCTTCATAAGTCCGATCTCGCGCCGGCGCTCCGTGACATTGGCCGTCATCGTCGTGAAGATCCCCATCGTCGAAGCGAGCAGCGCCACTGCCGTTACGAGCGCCATCATGCTCTGGTACTTGTCCAGTGTGCTCATCTCCGCGTTGGTAAGCTGCGTGATGGTTGTTCCCTGAACGCCGGGGATCTTGCCTTGGATTTCAGATGCCATGTCTGCTACGGGGCAGCGGACACACAGCGCGGAAACCTGCACAGTGTCCACTTTACCGGGCCTCGAGCTCAAATCCTGAGCCACCGGCAGGTTGACGAAGATCTGGTTATCCTCGGCGCCGCCACTTTCCACAATGCCTGCTACCTTCAACTCTTTCACATTCGTCGCGGTAGTACCGTTTTGCGCCCCTACATAGCTGACTTTGAACGAGTCGCCAACAGTGAGGTTAAGCTTCTGCGCGACATTGGAGCCGACCATAGCGCTCGTCGTGTCATTTTGGTCTGTTATCCAGTTCCCGGTGACCTTCCACCACGAGCTGATGTCGGCAATGCCCGTGCTGAATTCTGACGGGTCCTGAGGCGATGCCGGCTGAGGGATCTGAATTGTCTTGTTGAAGTACGTACCCGCTAGGACGGCCTGCTGCGCATTAGGCCCGTCACCGACTGTGACCACCTGGTAGAGGAATGGTGCGAAACCGAGCACATTGGCCCTGTGCTCGATGGTTTTTATCATCCACAAATCGCTTTCGTTGATGTATTTCTGCTCGGTGACGGAGCCTATGCTGACGCCCGGAAGTCCGATCTGAATCGTGTTTGACTGTGGCTGCAACATCAAGTCCGCCCCGTATTTTGTAAATTCCTGCCCAACCTGATCACCGACGCCAAGTGAAACCGTAAACAGGGCGGTCACGACCGCAGCTCCAATGAGAACTGACGCGACGCCCATCGCGAACCGCGACTTACGCCTTAGAATTGACTTCCTCAGGAGTTGAACGAACATGGTTTACACCGACTGTAAACTTCGAGGTGGTGATTCTTCATATAGTTTACGTTAGGTGCAAACATTGTCGGTTCGCTAGAAACCTTGAAGTAGACGTATTTACACTATACGTAAACGATGGTGAAGCTTGAGCGCATCAGTCTGCGGAACGACGGCTTGAAGAAGTTCTTCAGTCCAAATGAGGTGAGAATACTTGGGCTGCTTTGGGAGAAGGAGCGAGTGACGTCCGGGCAAATACAGAAGCAGTGCAGCGATCTCTCACTGGCCTGCATCGCAGGAACTTTAGATCGGCTCGTAAAGAGCGGCTTCGTAAATCGAACGATAGATGCGAGCGAGTCACGAGTGCGGTACCTCTACGCCCCGACCTGCACCCAACAAGAGCTCGGGACGAAGATATCCGAACAGGTTGTTGACTGTCTTGTAGACACGTTCGGCACAGCAGTCGTCAGCAGTATTGGCAGATTTAGGAGGTAGGCGCATCGATTGGCTGCAATGCATTCTCGGGTGCCTGACACAAGCCGGCTCGTTGCTGCCTTTTGTAGCGATCTTAGTTACAGCAGCTAGCTTTTTGTCAGTTTTTCTTGTTTGGAAGCGGTTTGAGCTCCTAATCGCCGGACAAGCAGGCATCGCATCGGCAATTATCGTGGGATTTGTTTCTATGAACTGTCCGATGTTTCAGTGGATCTGGGCGTACCTCGGGGCCGTCTCATTCGGGCTGCTCACGCTCAGCCTCGTTCGATACTGCCTCACGCGCAAAGGCCAGATGAAACACGCAGGCATTTCGTCGTACGTCGCAACGCTCGAGGCACAGTTTGGCATTCCCATACGGGTGATCGACACGCAAATAATACGGGCATTTGCCCATCGGCGCACCGCCTATCTGTCCGTCGGGCTCTTGGAACGGCTCGATAAAGATGAGGTAACCGCCGTCGTAGCTCACGAAGCATACCACGTCAAGCACAGCCCGAGCAAGCTCGTATCGTCTCTAGCGGCATTAAGCTCTCTGACTTTTGTCCCGTATGACGACGAGCATTTGGCCGATCAATACGCCGCAGACGTTGCTGGCAAGGATACACTGGCGCGGGCCCTCCGAAAACTGGAAATCGCCGGCGGCGAACAAAGAATAAAAGATCTTCTCAAGCGCGGTTGACATTTGCATTGCCGGCGGTTCTTTTTTGAACGCTCTATGTCTGAACAGCTTATCGCAACCATGGCAGATACCTCACGCATTGCTCAGAACCATAGCAAAAAGGAACGATTTGAGGAAATAGCAAAGAGAATGAAGGATTGCGTGCATATTATCAAAAGTATGACCGTGGGGCCTCACGATCGCGAAATTTCTTTTGACAAGCTTCAAAGGGATACATATGGACGATAAAGCGTTAGAAAATGAACTCAAGGCGTTAGCTAATAAAGACAACGCTCAAATCTATGAGATTGACCCGCGTGAAATTGTGGTGAGCGAATGGGTAAGATGGCGCTGTAAGTTTGGTTGCAAGGGCTTCGCAAAGCACCTCGGCTGTCCCCCATACGTCCCAAGCCCTTCCGAGACGAGAGACCTTCTCAAAGAGTATTCAAAAGCGTATATCGTGCACTTCAAGGGAATACCCGGAATGGGAGATATCGACCCCAAGAGTATACCTGAAGATTGGCACCCGTTTCTCAAAGGGCTGATAAGTTGGATCGGCGACACGGTGTACGAACTCGAGCAACACGCGTTCTATCAAGGTTATTACAAATCCCTAGCCTTTGCGGCGTACCCGTGTGTTTATTGCGACGAGTGCGTAGCTGAGCAGTCAGAGGGCGTCGTGGACCTCTCGCTGAAGAGGGCTTGCAGGCACGCCGAGAGGGTTCGAACCTCAATGGAAGCAGTCGGAGTCGACGTGTTTGCCACAGTAAGGAAGCTTGACTTGCCAATAAAGGTAATTCCGTGCGAGGGGAATGTGTACGGAATGATCACCCACACGAACTTAAACTCATACGGGTTACTCCTCGTCTACTGATGCGTCGTTGACCTAGTCAACAAGCAAGATATCGCCTACAGGTCTACATGTCGCGGGTTTCCCAGTCGTGCAGTCTGCGCTTCTGCTAAACATCGCCTGCGCCGCCGCGTGCCGTCTTCGTCGCACCACACGTCGCTGTTACAGCTCCCAGCGCTTTGTCTTCGTGTTCCATACTTTGAACGCCACGTGGTCGCACATCGAAAACGACTCACACAGGCTGGTCCTGTATTCATCACATCCGACCTCGGTCACGCACTTCTTCTTCCCGTGCATCGCTTCATCGGCAGCATCCCTCCATCGGGTAGTTAGGACATCATCAGAATCGCAGATATGGTTTGAGATGAGGCAAGAATTGCCACCTTTGCGCGATCGCAAAAAGAATCGGACTGAGGCTTTTATCCATTTCCGTGCGACTGGGTCATCCGGCTGCGACTAGAGAACCTACAATGGTGCCAAAGATGCGCAAACGACCCGGACAGTCGCGGAGCGTTTTTTAGAATGCTCGCGCCGACCGCCACATCGGCAGTATCACGAGTGACGGGGGCCATCATGTTAGCTAACGCGATGCTTGTCCGAGACGTTCATGCTGCTGAAAGGGGGTATCATTCTGCTGAGCTTGCCTCAGGCGGCATGCTTTCCGCGTAGCTAGCAAGTTGGAGTGTCCGAAGGACTTTCAATGTTCGGTTGAGCGAAATTTTCGACGCCTCAAAAGGCCTTGACTGAACAATGAGTGGTGTCAGTGTGACTGGCTTACTATGGCTCGCAATTCTTCCGCGACCGCGCTTACGCTTAGCAGTCCGCAAGCATGCCCGTTCTGCAGGACCCGGACCTTCCTCATCGTGAGACTCCATAGGGCACGCACAACATGCATGTATGGCGGCACTCAAGAAGAGGAGAGCTAGTGGCAGTGCTTTGAGGAGGAGTTTTTTCATGGTCGGCCTCTCTAATAACGCTGTGCAGGGGCTGTGCGCTGCTCACGTGGATATACCTTGAGGTCATGACAAAAATTGCTGCCACGAAGCTCTGCCTATCATGGGCCTTGAAAACTACAATAGCGGGCATTGTAGGCACACATGACGGATGGGACCGTTGTGATTCTCTCAGGAAGCTGAATGCGCAGCATTGAACGCGCCACCTGACACCGTTCGTTGCCAATGCCTACAGTTGCAGCGCACGAGGCACGCAGAGGCACTTGTAGTTAGTCGTGTCCCGTGTTTTCAATCCGGTCCTAAAACGCTTAACACGGCGCCGTGTTTTCAAGGACGTTAACCGCGATCAGCGCGACCCTCATCATCAGTGCCACTGTTTCTCTGAGCCGAAGCGCCCCGAAGACACTTATGAGCTCCGCGGGGTCTTCTGGGCTGTGAAGGTCACTGCACAGAGCGTGCACCAATGTACCGAAGATAAGGACGACCAGCACACTTGTTTTTGGGGATATCTTGCTAGGCACCGTTTACCTCCTTTACATGGTGGTGAAGGGGTCATCAGCGGCGCTCCGAATAAATCTTGAGATGACGGCAAGAATTGCTGTTGACATGCTCGCAGATGAGTGAGGCGAGGCTTTCTCAGTAGAGACACGTGCATCGCGCGTATGTGGACAAGTATTACCGCTTACCCAGCTTTTATGGAAAATGGTCGCAAATAGGCAACCCCCCAATCCGCCTCAAACACACTCTTGGTGGGGTTCGCACTGGTTCGTGTAAGAAGGGTTGTAATTAGCCTTTTGCTGGACACCTACCCTGGGTCCATTTAACGCCAAATTTGTAACCCCGAATTTGCAACCCTTCTTGCCGGTGCGTAATTATGACTCCGCGGCCGTCTTTTCTACAGGACTGCGCCTCCGCGAGCTTTCCCAACACATTCAAATGCTTCATACTGTCCGCAGCCTGAGCGCGTGCAAACGGGGCTTTGTGCGCGTGGATTGCAAACTGCCGACCTTTGGCTGGCTCGTTTGTACTTTAGGCGACAACATGTCAGCGGTTATGCAGCAATAGATCCAAATGAACTGTCACAACGCACCAAAAAACACTGGCCAGAAAGGATCTTGGGTCGGGATTGCCAGGGGAACGAGCGTACCGTCGCGCCGCTTGATTGTTTTTGTTCTCGGATCATCCGCCACCTTTCCTATAACGGATGCCTTGATGCCGCTGGCACTTAGTTTGTGGAGTATGGCCTTTGAATGGTTCGGCCTCACCGTGATGAGCAGTGAGCCCTCGGCGATCGCTGC
>PMIN01000042.1 GCA_003158275.1 Methanobacteriota archaeon | reverse complement strand
TAATCATTGTAAGCAGTTTTTTAGCTGATTCACATACTTCCTCGTCGTCTGCTAGGTTGGAAAAACGAGAAGCGGTTAAATAACATCCCTTATTTTTCTCTTTGGCCTGAACCAAACGACAATTAGGTAAATCCAAAAAGTCACGCAACAGTTCCTTTTCGTTTTCACTACCGAATAGACTTACGAACCAGCTGACCTTACCTTCTTCAATATTTTTCATCGTTATTACCTACTCTTCACCGATAAAAAAATAGGCATTAAGCCGAAAAGAAATCCGGCCCAATCTCCTAAAACTCAGGTTAAGATTAAATGCGAAATCGAATTGAAGATAAGCCGAGCAATGATCTAAGCGCAGATCGAAAAGCCAAAAGTCAGTCCCTCCAAACTGCACAAAAAACAAGAAAGTGGAAACCACTTACTTCGAGCTTAAATTGGCACTAAAAAATTGATTAGAGCCGCAATTTCGACTTTTTTGCTCTCCCATAGATCCTGTGATGCACGTTTGATCCAGTCGTGTGATTTTTCGGCAAGCCCGTTCAGTCGAATTGAGGTAAAGTCATCCAGCTCGTTACGCGTGAAGCTAAAGGTTAATCTCGCATCTCGCACCCCATTTCGTCGAGCAGAGCGTGATTCTAATCCCTCCATCTTCAGCCGAAGTCTTCTCGCCTCTAACAAATCCTTGGCGAAGATCTTGTGGTACTCGTAGTCTTCGTCTTCGGGGTCTAATGCCTCTGGATCGTACCTGGGGTCGTACGGAATCTCATCATCCGTACTGCGATGCATCTTGTTATCTGCGCCGTGCTTCTGTCATTAGTGCCGCCACAGATTGTTCGCCTGGTACTGGATCAGAGTTGCACAACTTTGCCTTAGAGTTGCACAACTGTTCGTCCTCGTCTTCACGAACCTCCGCCTTTATTTTAGCGTCTGATTGAAAAAAGAAACGATGGGCTCGGTGTGATTCGAACACACGACCTTCGCCGTGTAAAGACGACTGCTTTTTTCGCTCTGGTCTGTGCCTTCCGATCGTCTCGTACTCCTGTGACCAGAGGAAACCACAACTAGAAACGCAAGTGCGCCATCGTGCACCGTCTGATAAATACGCGTTGGCAGTCCCGCAAGCGATTCCGCGAGATAATGCGGCAATCTGACCGTCGGATAGCTGTAAGCTGCACTTGCGTGATGGAGTGAGATCTTGCCCCGATGAACTTCCAACAGTCTGTTTGTACGTGGTCGCCGCGCACTATAACCCAATGCGTAAGATTCAGCAGCTATCATAGATGAAGAGGTTCTCACAGAGCCGGTTAACTGTTGTTATTTGCGCTCGGCCTATCAAGCAATAATCAATAAGCTTCCTTTTCCGGGTGGGAGCTGGCCAAAACGCGACCCGCTAAGACGCATCAAAGCTAATGGGTTTATTACCTGAGAATCTTCTTTGTAAGCGCTGATGACGCAGCAGCAGCGCACCAGATCAAACGGAGTTGGTGCCGGATTCCCCGACTTGGAGAAAAGAAGGTGAAATATCATGTTTGCGATACAGCTCATAATCCTGCAGGATATTACGCTGTATATTGCGATCTATGGTGCTGGATTATCGACTTTACTTGCACTTGTCAGACTCTTACTAGATCGCCGGATACGAATCAAAGTCAACGTCACGCCGGGATTGACTGTACCTGATTTTAATAAAGCCGTCGTTATCAACGCAGCAAACGTAGGGACGAGAGGGACGTCACTCGGCAGCGCGTATCTTGAATTTCCTCTAGAAAGTAGGTTTCTTCTTCCTATGGGGCCATATCAGCGACGGACCCCTGCAGATAATCCATACGAGATTGCTGCCGGAAGGCCTGACCTCACAATTTCGTATGATAATAAGGAGATAGCAGAGGCCCTCAAAAAAGGGTATTCAGGGAAAGTTCCCTTTAGGGCGAGCGTTGACGGCGTGGGCGGTAAACGATATAAAAGTAAGAAAAAGCTGATCGATGCAAACACCGGCTTCGTGATCAACAAATCCTCACGCTTGAAGTGGCTGTATTGGACGCTCAGAAAGAAGAGATATGCAGATAAACGGACTTAATATTGTGATTCGAACGGCGAACCTTAGTGACGGTCAGGGCCGCATGTAAATAAAAATGCATCACGACGGGCAAAAAAAACTGCGGAGGTGCGGAACGCAGTCTCTTCGGCCGAACAATTCTGCCGAAAATGTGGAGCGACGCTCGTCTTGGCCCCCGACGTCAGTGCATCTGAACCACGCTTTAAAAAGGGCAACTTCATCGGCCACAAATACGAATGGTACAAAACCCTAGGCCGAGGCGTTTGCGACGTGCTGTGCGGCAATCACGGATCGCCTCCCGCGGATCGGCGGATCGTTCGGGATGTCACATAGCCTCTTTATGCTTCTTTCTTGAGTAGACTGGCGGATATGCGAGCGGACTGGCCCAGCGGCGCGGAAAGAGAGTGACCCAGCATTCGCTCGGGCGTAAATAACTTCGAGCCGCCAGAACCTAGGTGGGTATTAGGGCTGTGACTGGGCCACTCACGAATCTTTCCACGCGGTCAAAGGCACTTTGGGTACCGTTGTTGCCTTTATCTGCTCTTCGAGCGTCGATACAACGAGCTTTGCACATTCATACGCACTAACCCAGTGGTCGCTTTTCACATGCTCTTCAGTACGCTGCAAAAGGCGAACACACAATTTGTCACGCGCGTCAATCTTTGAGTATTCTTCGTCGCGTTCTTCCGGTTCACCATGCGGCTCCGGTAGCGATCTGAAAACTCGACTTTCTTCATCCTTTCGGCATTCAGACACTTTTCGGTCGTCCGATCCTGACAGATCGGTTTTAAAATTTCGTTCTTCGCTGGCCATTTAATCTCCGGTCCAAAAAAGAGCGAGCACAGAGGACAGGTGGACGGCTCAGCCGAATCGAAGGTGTTTTATCCTACGACGCGAACGTCTAACCGGTGAAGAATGGCGGGGTTGTGGGTGTCGTGTCTCAAACAATATGCCCGTTTTCCCTGCCGTCTCACTCACTGTTTTTTTTGGGATTTTGAATTTCGGAATTACACTATTCCATACAACGAGATAGTAAATTAATGTTGGGATTTGCACCGCTTAATTCGCCCCACATGACCCTCTATCTCGTAATCGAGATCCGGAACAAGCTTATAGCATAAGCTTCTCGGAGTCACCAAACCAGTGTACTCGCGTTAGTCGTTAATGGTTAACGGTCGCTAGAAGTAACCTAGGAGGCGTGTATCATGTTGATATTCTCCCAATCGAATCGCCTCGTGAGTTCGCCGCTTACCTTCACACCGTGCCATTCACCGAACTGATCGAGAGTATGGGACGAGCGCGGCGAGATGCACAACTTCGCGCGTTGTAATATATGGCGCTGCGTGCAGCTACTGTCTGAGCAGAGCCCAGAAGCTTGACGGGTCGTACTTGCGAACGTTTGCGCTAGAGCTAAAAGAGCAGCTTGCTCTAACTCTCGCTGCGTTTGTCACGGCGATTCTAACAGAGCCGCATGGACGCCGAGACGCAGAAAGTGCCGCAGAGCCACCACTGCGGCAGATCATTGACGTGTTGCAGCAGGTTATGTGCACACACGACGCAGAAAAGCTTGGGATTGCTGTGCTCGAAATCTACGGAGGCGGTTATCGCTAACGGCGGTTCAAAGTGATAAGATTTCTTGTTCACCATTGTTAGATTTTGATCGCGACTCCTTTCTCTGGGAGAATCACGTTGTCGTGCAAGTTCTGAAACACTTCAGCGTGTTGGGTATGCACCGGGATCAATGTTTTCGGTTGCACTGCTTCAATCACAGTTCGGATGTCGTCGTAGTTCAAATGTCCGGATGCGTGGATTTGCGTGTAAGGCTAAATCCCAAAATGCGTCAACCAGTCCTCAACTTTCTTTAGATTTAGCTCCATCTCCAGATCGAACGGTTCGCATACGCTCCAAATGTAACTGCTGCCTGCTTCGGGCTTGATATGGATCAGCTCTTTGAGTTCGAAGAAATCGCAGCGGAAAATGTATTAATCCTGATTCTCGCTAATATCTTTGGCTGTCGCGGGTCGTCGCTGTCCTCGCTCGCTGTCCGCTGCGCTGTCGCTATGCTCGTCGCTTGCCGCTATCGCTATCGCTTACCGTCGCCGATCTATTGCTATCGCCTCGGTCGCTATCGCTTCGGCTATCGGCTATCTCTATCGCTGCTATCGCTTGAGCAATCGGCTATAGCTGCACAGCTAAACGACAACACTTAAGCCGTATCACCGCTCTCTCATTCACGTTTTTGATTGACGCAAAAAGGGGGTGAAAATTATCGCAGAAGCCACGAGGATTAGAAAATATAAGACCCGCGACGAAATGGAACGTGCGCTTGACGAATTTATTACGACTGGCTATCGCGTGATGGAGAAAGGCGAAAACACGACCCTAGTACGCAAAAATGAATGGGGTAGTGGCCTTATCATTGTGATTCTAGCTGTTTGCACTTGGATAGTGCTCGAGATACCCACCATCGTCTATGTCTGGTACAAGCATACGCACGCAGATACAGTATTAATGAAATTAGACGCGCCAACCATCGAACCAGCCGTCGAAATAAAGCCGATGGTCTAAGCATTTTCGGGGTGTTCTTGAACCTCTCAAGAACGCTCTTTACCTTTTTTAGCCGTTTTAACATCACACGCGTTTGCCCTAACACGTTATCGGAGGAAGCAGCGCGGTGCGTTTCGTTTACGCTCCCCGTAGTTACCTACTCATATTCTTTTTTTCGAATTTGGAGGCCTTAGGGGGCTCTAAAGTCTAATGTTCGCCTGCTACTACCACGACAAGATTGAAAAACGATGCAAAAAAATAGAAAAAAAGGATAACACTTAAGCTATCACGCTGCGTCTCTACGACCCAACGTTTTGCGTCGCGCTTGTGGCGTAGATTCACAGCTTGAGCAAAACAATGGGGGAAGTATATGAATCCAATAGTTAGGATGATGAAACGGTACATCAAGACGCCGCTCAAATATGCATTGCCGTTGCTTTTTATCGGCGCTCTTGTTCTTGTATCTATTAGTGGTTGCACATCGAGCACTACGCAGAATGCAAATAGTAGTGGTGGTAGTGGGAGCATAGGAGTTAAAATCAATTCGCAGACGACAGTGGCCCAGATCAGTAGCACTTTCGGCACTATGACAACGCCAGCGGCTGGTAACACGTTCGTGGTGTTTAACGTGACGTGCACGAATAACAACCAGCAGAATCAGGCGCTTGGCGATCCGCTTTTCTTTAAGCTGACGACCAAAGACGGAACAGCGTACGATGCAAGCGGGGTATGGGCGACCGATCCTAGCGCGATAAAGACGATATCAAACTCGAATCCGGGAGAACACGTAACGGGAAATGTCGCGTTTGAGATTCCACAGAGTGCGGTTCCGCAGACATTGACATACAGCGACGGCTTAAATCAAGTCGTGACGAACTTGTGAGGGTCAGAGTGGGCCCTCATTTTTTTTTATGGCGTGCGGCCAAGATGCCGATATCAAGTTCTGCTCTTCAGGTGTTCGTTTTCTGATTAATATTAGCCCGACTTTGCGTATCAAATCGCTCTTAAGTCACTCTACAGGCGTTGATCGTAAAGCCGAACAAGAAAAAGTAGGGGAAAATCTCTGGGCCGATAGTGATCAAATGAGTCCGCTATTCCGGAATACCGGCCCCATCGTTCCTCCTCAACAATTCCAGCTCGCGCAATTTCACAAAGCTGCGAACTTACCACTGCGCTTCGCTTTAGCACCCGCACCTGAATCGCACTGACACTGCTGCGGCTAAACCCACGCTGAAAACGAGAATGCATCGGTCGTCTGCGGTGCCTAGGTTACGCCCCGTTGCACAGGTACACCCACGCCGTCGCTAAGCTACACCCGCACGCGTGCCACGCACGCACTACGAAAACGGCCCGCTCACGGGCGGCGCTGGATGAATACCCGTTTACCCATTTACACAAGTCCTTTCTCGATTTTACGCAAAGCCCGGACGGTTACATGATGTCTTGTGTGTCCAGAAAACGAAAACTATTTTTCGTATCTAGAATCTTTATACGTCTCCTATATCCTTTTTAATGCCCAATATCGCGTGTTATTTGAACGCAAGAAAATTGGACATGTCAATTTTACTTGCACCGTTTTCTGCACTTTTTAGTACACATGCCCCTTCTATCGCCTAAAATAGCTCGAAAAACGGCACTATTCCTGCACTTTTTTGAGCCCTAGGAGCTTTGCCATTTTCTCGCCAAATTCCTCAGGCGTGGCTGAATCTCGCAGGATTTGCTCGGTCGCATTCTCAAGACTCTTTTGCACGCCGGTTGGTAAATCGTATGGTTCCTGAGCCTTCTCCAACTCGTCTGAATGGCGCTGTTTCAATATAGCGAGCATTTTATCTTTACGCTCGTTACTGAACCCTGATGTCTCAATAAGATCCTTTGTGACCGCGTACTCATTAAACGTCGGAGTGTAATCCAACTCTGCACGTTTCTCCTGTGCGCTCACGTAATCGTTCATGGCTTTCTTACGGTACGTTGAGCCTTTACCCTCGCTAATACTCTCACGCAATTCATCGAACTCAGGAGCAGAGGAGTGCGCGTAGGTCAGGGATTTCTTTAAGGACGCTTCCACGTCGTCGTACTGTTCCTGAAGCCTTTTTGCAGTCACGCTCTTATCCCGTGAATTGCCCGCCTTCAGACTTTTTATGTTCTCACTGATCAGGATTTGCTTGAGTCTCCCCGCGATTGAGTCCGCCATCGGTTCGTCTTTGCCCTCTCCGATGAAATACGTGATTGCTTGCGAGATGAGCTTACCACTATCGTCTGTCGCCGCTTTGAGCATTATTTCGTCAGCGGATTTCGCTATGCCCATTTTCTGTATTAAGGACTGTAATACGCTGATTAAATCGCTCTTGTTAGGTACACTCGTGTTTTTAATCTGATTAATCGTCTCTACGATCTTGTCTTCGTTCATATTTGTTGCCATTTGGATCCCTCCCATTTGTCTTTACACGGACTCGGACGTTTTCGCCCAGTCGCTATTTCTTGCTGGAAGGCTGTTAATTGCTCTATGAGCTCGACCTTCCCGTTAATATCAGGCGAAGCCCTCACACGCTCGATTAATTCTTGAAAAGCTTTGATGTGCTCTATATCATCTTCAATACCGGACATTCGCCAACTATCTCCCCGTTTGCTTGTCTGCGGCCTTCAGTCGCTCTATTAGCGCGTCTTTCTCGCGCTGAACTAGCTCCTGTTTCTCGCTCAGGAGCTTTTCGACTCTCCGGTTTCCACGAGTGTAGCGCCATTCTCTCTCGTATATCGACCTGTAAGCAGATTTGCAGTCTTTGCAGGTCTTTTCGCTCGTTACGGCTTCGAACTGTGAAGTACAGATCAAACAAGTTTTAATCGCCATTGGACTCCACACAGTAATTTTGATACGCTATCGCCTTACACGCGTCGCACGATGATTGAAGTCGAGATTTGGGTTTGAACACCTTCTCGCAGATCCGACAATTACGCTCCTTTGGTAGGCGCTTGGTCACTTTCTCTCCGCTAATCTCAGTTTAACTGTCTCTTCGCCTTCGGTCAGTGCGTCGATACCACCCACGCTGATGAGGGTATCCCTCGTTGAACGGAGACGCTGTTCGTAACTCGATTGGTAATTCTTCGCCTCGGTCTCTATAGCCTCTATTTCGACCTGTGCATTATCTAACTCGAGTTTAGATTCTTTACGCAACGCTGACGCTCTCGCCAACACCATTTTGTCACTGAGCTTGGTTCCCCAGTTGTCGGTTCGGTCATTGTGCACACGTTTGGCTTCGAAAAGCATACTAGAGCTCCTAGCGTTGGCTGTCGCCGTTACTCTGCTTTTACGTTGCTCGAACTCGGACAGGCTCACCTGATGCTGTTGATATTCAACAGTTCTCGCGCTCACGTAATCGTTCGTAACGCCTTCTAATTCCTTTTGTGCTGATCTTACGCGCTTATTCACACCGTCAAGCTTTTTCTGAGCTTCCGATACGTCGTCGTTCGCTATACTTAGCTGTGTGTAAAGCCCTAATCGCTCAGTGAGCTCCTTAGAGATTGCCATTTCTCTTGAGCGCGGCGTGCCGGGGTTTTTCAACTCGAACTCGAGCACGAGAATTTTCTTTCTCAATATCTCACGATCTTCGGTCAGTGGCGTTAACTCGTCTAGCGCCTGCTTTTGCGCGTTTAGCGCGTTGTTCAGTCTCGTTGTCGGGACAAAGCCGTGTCTCCGGCGATATTCGCTATGAGCCAGTGGCTCGAATAGCCGACTTGGAACCCTTTCAGTCCCTCCTTCATTCATAATATCGTCTCCACTCTTTCCATCTCCTTCAGAACCCGCGTTGCTTAACCGAACGCCTATCCTGCTTTGCCTTCGCTTTGTTATCATTATTCGCCTGTCGCTTTCGAAGTTTCTCGTTCTTGAGTGTGTGGTGTCGATTCGACATTTAGACTCAGTTCACCCACTCAGTCCAGCTCGGTTTTGAGTAAGCGCAGTATCGATGCTTTGATTTCATTCAGTGATTCCAATTTGTCGTGAGATACACTCGCCTTCTTTTTGTAGTGCTGAATGATGCCCTTAGAACCAAGCGACCGAGTCATTCGTTCCAAGTCGCCGTAAATCGTGTCACCAGCGCTCAACGGTTTTCCTTCTAAGAATGCGACGGTATTGTTACTGACCCGCTCACGGGTCTCGTATGCCTCAATAACTTCACCTACCGCTTCCATCGCCTCAAGCAGTAGTGTCGAATTTTTGTTCCTACTCATTTTCCACTCTCACGTCGTTTTTTTTCACTGTGCACTGAGTGTGCAGTGAGTGTGCAAACCAACCCGCACAGTGAGATACGCCCACTGCGCCAGCTGTTTCCTTTTTAACTCCCAATGTTCCTTCCTTTTCATGATGCAAAGTTGAGTGTGCGGAGTGTGCAGGGTTTTCTATGTGTCCTTATACAAAGACAGAAATGAGTGCACAGTGAGAATACTCTATATCTATCTATCTATATCTCTCTCTATTCTAGGTTTAAACCGCACAGCGGGCTCTGTTGAGTGTGCAAGATTTCGCGCACAGTGGGTGCACAGTGGCGCACAGTGAACTTTTGCCAAAACCTAGAAGCCCGTAGAAGTATCGTTTTCGACATTTTAACCATCCTGCGTGTCCTGCTGACTGTGCACAGTGGGTTTCTCTTTTTCGAGATACACGACGCCCCCGTAATCGTCCAGCGTGAATGCACTTTCCCGACCGTCAAAGTTGAGCACGTAGACCCGTTTCGTGGTTTTTGAGGTCTCACCGTCGTCCGTTGGCACGCTCCGCTTTTCACTGTTGAATCTCCAAAAGATTTCTTCCAGTTTGTCAGCGATTCGATACACCTGATACCGTGTTAGTTTCATTTGCGCCTGCATAGTCGGAGTATCGCACTCGCCCCCAAGCTGTGCGAGGTGTTGGCAGAATCGCTTTTGTGTTTCGTCCAAGTGGAGTGCTTGCAGTCCCGCCCGTGCACTGTAATGCCGTTTTGCGTCGTTGAAATCGTCTATTGTCGCGATTATGCTCCCGTTCTCGCTAAGCTCTCGTTGCATAAAACGAAACACCGCGAATGCGCGAATCATATCCATAAAAATATTGAAGTTACGCCGGTTTTCGGTGTCGGTCCAGACGATACGCTCGTTAAACGGAATATCGACACCCACGATGCGCGGTTCACCGTCTTCGGTCTCTTTTAGAAACTTGATGATTTCGCGGCACGTTAAAACGTCTTCACTCATCGGAAACTCTTCTATCGCCTTTGCCGCTCTCTGTCTCTCAAAGTCGATGTACGCTTTGTCCTGCGAATCACTCGTGTCAACGTCGTACCCCATCTGTCGCTTGATTAACTCGTCACTCCCCTGCGTTCGGACCGATGTGAGTAGCCAGTTGATCCTAGCCGGGATTGTTTGCGTTACACCCACGTATTTGCCGTTCTCCTTTTGAGGCACAATACGCATAGTCTCACGCTGGAAGTTCGATGTGGCGCGTTTGATGATGCCCTCGAGTTCGGGGCTGATACTCACGTCGTCACTAAAAATCGTTGCACCTGTGCGGATGTTGGGATGATACCAGATCGCTTTGTCAGTGAGCGACGCATAAACGACGTACTCCTGAGGATGCAAGTGCATTATCGCTCTCGCCGCGTGCGATTTGCCCTTACCGCTATCACCCGTTAATTTTGATGGGATGCCGAGGGAATTCAATACACTCTGAGACGCGGTTCCCAATAGAAGACCCTCACCAACGTCTCTGTCGCCCACGTGTTGCGTGTTAAAGGTGTCTAAAATAAACCCTATGGGGTCTCCGAATCTCAAAATCTCCAATGCACGCGCATAACACACGTCACTGAGTGGAACCTGCTCGTCTAATTTCCCTTTGCTAATCTCACCGGCACGCTCTTTGAGCCACGCCTGAAAGTCGTTCGATGTACCGGAGAGCGATACGACCTTTAAAGGCTCGTGGTTCTCGCTATAATGAAGCGTGCCGATTGACCGGCTTAGGAAGTCGAATGAGTAGAAGACGCCGTTGATTGTCTCCGTTCCCGCGATCGGGTAATACCGACTCAGATCGTCCATTAGCTCCCACCTCGCTCGAAAGTATCAGTGATGAGTTGCTGGAGCTCGTTTTCGATCTTTTGAAAGCGCTGCTCTCTCGGAGGATCGAATTTGATAAGAGGAGACTCTTTGATCTCGCTCACGATCTGACGGATTGATCGTAATTCAAAGATCAACGCTAACTCTGTAAATGGGAGCAATTCGAGCGAGTCGTCGGCGGTCTCAATGGGATTCATTGCACCCTCCATCGCTCAAGAGTAGCCCTAGTCACTTTGATCTCGCAGGCCAGAAAGTCGAGCAAATCGTTGATAATCACACGCTGGAGCGGACGATATCGGAAAATACGTTCCCGATCGATCAGATTAGAGAACTCACAAGCGAAGACGTATGCTTTTTTGAGTAACTCCACGTAGTCGTCGCCCGTTATCAGACGTTGCACAATCGTTTCGGGGTAAGGAAGCCCAAACCTGTGCCGATGTATCGCTAGGTCAACTATCTCGCCTAGAATCTCAGTTGTAGCCCGTGCGTAGCACCGATCTTCCCACTCAAGCACATTATCCCACTTGAGGATATCACACCGGAGACGCAAAGCCAGACGCAGTTCACGTAAGGTTCGAATCGTTACGCTCTCTAAAGCGTCGCTCGTTTCACGTCGCTCACGCTCAGGTTTGTCACCTGCGCTCTGGAGATAACTCAAACATGCCAAGTCATAACACAGATCGCGTGATTCTTTCTCAATCGCACACGCGGTATCGGTCAAAAAAGCAGGATCAATACCCCTGATGCCGCACTTAATCGCAGATATGCTTCGTTTACGTAGTGTTTCGGCTCTCAGTTCAAAGTCTCGCTCTATCTGAGTAGCCGCTGTGCCTTCCATACTCCCACCTTTATCTCGGAGACGAGTGGAGCGAAGGCGAAACCCTTAATATGAATTAGTACATTCATTTACTCGACGCGGGGTGTTGTGCTCTCTCCTGTTTCTCAAACACAAGACACCACACTCCACTCACTCCTTTTACGGATTTTTTCTTTGCACTAATTTTGATTTTGCCGCTATTAAATGTGTCTATAAGAATAGCCAAACTGTGACGCTCCCTGAGCAAATGTGCCCAGAAATTCGATCACAAGCACACACACAAGCCCGATTACACAAAGCAGAATACAGCTCGCGGACAACTACTGCTCTGCGGTCTTACCGCCACGCGTTTCTCCCCCCACCGCCACCTGACAACCCGCCTTCGACGACGCGCAACGGAGGCGCTCTCTTCCTCTCGCTCCGGTGCCCCTCTCCCTCACCGGCGCTCGGGGTGGCCAATACAGCTTCAACTTACGACAACGACGTTCGACGCGCTCCCCCCCTCACCTGACGCTCCCACTTTGGCGACGCATCGGAAGCAACGCAAGAAAAGTAATATCATAGATAGTGCCCCCTACGTAGCGAAGGTGATCAACGTGGAGGATGAGATCAATTATTACGACAAGTTCATGACCGACATAAAGGAGGGGGCGGGCATCTCACTCGTGAGTCTGGCCGGAGATATCGCGCTTGAGTTCACTGAGGTTCAGGGAACGATCAAGAACCTGCTGGATATCCTCGAGAAAAAAGGGGTCGTGAGCGCTGATGATCGCGACGAGTTAAATGCTAACATCATGAAGACCGTAGACGAAAAGTTGAGAGCCGCCGCGAAGAAACACTCCGAGCTTGCTGGTGCGGTCGAAGAGTTAAACGCGCACAAATAGATGTTCGCGTAAATCTTTCCGGAGGATTTTGGCGCTCTCAGTCTTCAGCGTCATCTTATTCATCGTGATGAACGAACCCGAATCCAGTCTCATAGTCACCGATCGGCGTTGAATCACTCAATCATCCCGCAGAAGACCGTACGGCACTAAGACGGGTTTATCGTGCTTCCAGTTCGCCACCATCTCTTTCTCACCGTCAAATTTGAACCTGATGCGCCTCGATTTTTCTTTCCCCTTCCTGAATTTAAAGAGGCGCTCAAACTTAAGTTCAACTGAGCAGTCGTATTCACCCGCGGTCAAACCGTCAAACGCATTGTCCAGCTTTGGCACGAATACAAGCCGATGCTCACTGCTTGTCGACGGCTGAATCAGGATCGGACCCCAAAATTCATCGAATGGGAGCCCCGCAGCCACTCTTGAGTCGTCGGGCGCGTCTTTCTTTCCAAAAAATGCCGGACCAAATTCACATCTGCCCCCACCGTCGGGCCGCTGAATGGCAAATGTTATTTCTTTTATCGCCACCGGAATAACGCTGGGATTCGTAACAACGAAGTGGAGCGCTACTGCCGGGGGATTTTCAGTTCTCGTAAGTGCAATGCGCGTGAGCCCTCCTACGGGGACAAATTCGCCGCCTTCTGGATGAGCTATACTGAGTGTATCGGGCGGCAAAGTCTCTCCGGGAAGAGCTTGCTGCCAATCTGTCCGTTCGATTTTTATGTTCTTCGTTAAACTCGGCGGATAGAAACCGACGCTTCGGATATTCCACTTACCTCCTGCAAACCTTAGGCGAGACAAGTAGACATAACCGGCGATGCTCCCTCCAATAATGATGATGATTGAGGCAATTAGCCCCAAAAATACCCCTAAATCAGAAAAAACGTCGACCATGCGCTTTCTGAATATCCTTATCTCTATGCAACGCCGTAGGGTATATCTCCAGTAACTTTGAGTATTGAACGCTGAATTGAGGCTCCTTTCAGTTTTTCGGACGTTGCCCCGAACTTTGACAGCAATCCGGACGTTACCACTAATGGTGCAGCATACTCAACAATTGGATGATTTGGAGCGCTATAGCAGACCCAGTCGCTATGGGCTGAAGCTTCCCGTTGATAGAGGCGGCTGATTCCTTTATAATCGTCCATTTTGGCTTGGATGATTTCATCTGAGCTTCTATCGTTTCCATATCAGCAAGCAGATCGGACTTTTGCTCAGAAGGCAAGTCAAATTCGCCCATATGCTCTTTTAGCAAGAAGATCGCCTCGTCAATCGTGCGGCGGTCTTCAGCAGTAACAGTGATTAGCGTCGCGCCGGGGCTAGCTTGAGCGAACTGTGAGTCATACATCCGCTCAACATAGATTATGTTCATGGGTGGGAAATGCTTGGTAGGTTTATCTGGTTGAGAAAGAGCGTCTTCGACCTCTATTACGCCTGCGTGCAAGATACGTAGGTGGTCATCTTTGTCCATAATCTCAATAAGTCTCTCATCGTGAAGGTACTGGGCTATCTTATCAGCGTCAGACGGACCAACACCAATCATCTCACCGATATCTGCTATGGTAAAGCGCGTCGCAACTGGATGTCCGTCGGTTTCTTTGTATAACGTAGCTAGAAATTTGAACCGCTTTTTCCGAATGTTCTCGATATCAAGCATGTGCGCCTCCTTCGCTTGGGAGCGTGAAGATGGACAGATATCTTAATCCTCTTTCAAATCACTCTTGAATTTCTCGAATTCGTTGCGCCGCTGCTCTTCCGCTTTTCGCGCCATCTCGTCTTGCTCACGCTGTATCCTTCTTTCTTCTTCGAGATCGTGATAATACTTATTTGAAGCTGACACATGATCTGCGACAGCCTCCCAACAATTTCCGCCTTCGTTTATCCTCGCTTTATCCTGCGTGCATTCGAAAATGACTTTATTACCCTCTATGCTTGTACTAGACATATCCAAGTCCGTAATGATCTTAACAGGTCCGCCCACAGTAAATGGTGTCCCGCGAATAGTTCTTAAGAAAAAATCCTTCCACTCTCTTGGCGGCTCAGCAGAGAGGATGTACGGAATAAAGACTCTATTCGTGCCCGCATCCTTCACGTTATCCTTCACGCTATCAAAATCGATTCCGATTAACTCGATATCTTCGAATGTCATTTTGTTTCCTACCTTTGCGATTGGAGCTTTGCCATCGCAACAAGCTTGGTTTGACCATGTGCGTTAGATAGAACGCCAAGCTTGCGAACACAGTCGCTCATTGCCTCAGATCAACATCCTTCCACGCTTCCATGTACCTGTCATAAACATCCTCTCGCTGAGGATTTTTGTAGTGCTCCCATTCTACGCCCGTCATTCCGTGTGCTAAGACATATTTGCGGTTGTTTTCATCCCAGCCTATTACATCTCCAAATTGTTCGGCGAACTTGCGATAATCGCCCAAACACATGTGCGCCTTACTTGGATCCATAACTCGTGGAAGCGGCACTTGGTGGTGTCTAAGCCAGTTTACAAGCGAGTTGTACATGAAGAAGGGCGCGGCGTCGTCCTTATCGGAATAATCGTTCTCAAGAACCGCTTTTACTGCGGGAACGACAGCACTATGGATGGGAACCCAATGTTCAGTCCTATTCTTTTCCTGCTCTGGAAGGACGTGCAGCATGGGCTTGTCCTCATTAACTGCTGCCCTGAGCTGGCCAACCGTCAACCGCTCTAGCGTAGACGGGCGAAGCCCAGTATACGCAGCAAGAAGAGCAAACGCGCGATAGTTCCGAGCCTTCGGTGCTTTAATGGTTTCTTCGGCCTCAGCTGCGTCTATTCGGTTTAGCGCCTCAAGAATATCTTCACGCCTTACGATCCGCCCCGTCATCGATTTCCTGACTTTCAACGCTTTGGATGGTTCGAGATACACATCCAAAGCCCGATAACGTTGATCCATTCGGGTTTTTGCGAGGAAAGTGAGATATGCCTTCGTGAACCCCAGCACTTTTTGGTGAGCCGAATTAGAGCTGTACTTCTTTTCTGTATAATCTTTCAGCGCGGTCATAGTCTTCTCAGAAATCTCCCCGTGAGTGCAATCCCACAGCGCCTTTGCCGCGCGGTTGATCCAATCATGCGACTTCTTGGCAAGCCCCTTCTTGCGATTGCTTACATACTTGTTGAGGTCAGATTTGGAGAAGCTTAACTCCGAGTCTTTGCGCTTAAGCTTCGGGCGTGCAGCTCCTTCAGGAAAGCGAATTTTCTCAAATCGGGTGGACAACGGTTCTTCTTGTCGCTTTTCATAACTGTCGCTCAAATACCCCAAGTATGCGTGCGTGATCAGATAATCGGCGGAAGCGCCTTCCAATTCTGCGGATTCTGCGCTACTGTGCTCAAGCCCATCGGAGCCTGTAGCTATCGGATCTGGTTTGGAGATCGTATCGGACTCAGGCTCACACCGGTGCATTTTCGGGCGCTTCTTGCCCGTGTCTTGTTCGTAGTCGCGCAAGCACATCTCCAGAAAGCTCGAAGGCTCGTCATCATCGTCTTCTTCCTTTCTTGTCGTCGCCGTGTCAGTCTTGTGCAAATTGTTGTGCAACTTTTGGTCTTTGTCCTGCTGGTCATCCGCCATAATTCTCGGGTCAGATTGAGAAAAGAAAGTGGGCTCGAGGAGATTCGAACTCCTGATCCCCGCCGTGTAAAGGCGATGTCATAACCAGCTAGACCACGAGCCCGCAGGTTACCCTATCACACGTTCGTATATTAAGGTTATTGCGCGCCGCGAGCGCTGCTAAACAAACCGTGGCCGCTATTGGCTCAAAAAGCGCAAGGTACGATCTTTTCTTGCTTATTAATGCGCGAATCTTGGCTATGAAGCTGGCGTTGGCGTCGGAGCGGTAATTTCCTCCCCCCAGCCCATCATCGTCTCGTACATCACGATCGCCTTGAGAAGCACGGCCTCCGTATAGTCACCGACTTTGTACACCCACCAGTACGGCTCCCCTCGGCGCTCGATCTCAAACTTGACCGCGTCGTCTTTTGCGATAGAGAAATCCTTGGACTCGTCGACAACGATCTCCCCATTTCCTTTGAGCCGTTCGACGAGAGGTTCCATCTTCGTGGACAGGAGAACCCTTATCCCCCGGTCTGAACCGACTTCGAGTAGAAGATTGCTCTGGGCGCCGACGGAGAACAATCGAAATCGGATGCC
>PMIN01000171.1 GCA_003158275.1 Methanobacteriota archaeon | reverse complement strand
CGGACAGTTCTCCGAGTGGTATCACGGGGAATCCCTCGTCAATATCGGCATGAAGCTGTCACCGTGGTTCCCACCGAAATACTTGTGGACCGCCGTGGAAGGCGTGTGTGGCGTCGGCCTCTACCGCGGGTTGCACATCAACCCCAACATTCCACTCAGATGGAAATGGGTGAGCCTTTCAAACATGCCGTATCACGGCAGCGCTGTGACCTATTTTGCGTGCTGGGTAAAAGGGCGCCTCACTATTTTCGCAAACTATCCGTTTGCGACGAGTTTGAAAAACGCTGGCATCGAACTCGATGATGATGTTTCGGCCATGATTCACGAACAGCTTGAAGAGATACACCTCATTGCGCTCGCGTCGCCATCCCACGTCGTTATCTGTGTCGGCAACATGGCGGCTAGTTCGACTTCGTTCACCTTTAGTGTGAGTGAGATCATCGAAACCTACGTCAAGCCCGGCCGCTATCGAATACGGGTGTTCCACAGCGAAATCGACGACTGGTACGATCAAGGAGCGCGCGAAAGCAGCAACATCCGCGGTTTCACCGTCGGACTCGAAGTGGGCGGATTTAAGCTGATTGAACTGACCGCTCAAGTCACCTAGCGCGAACCGCCGTCAACCACCTTGAGCCATTCTTGGAGTGAGCGTTTGTCGGTAGCTGCGGTGTTGTCGAGTGTGAGTGGTGTAACGGAGACAAATCCGTTGTTCAGGGCGTAAACATCGGTATCGGGCTGCTGACTATTCTTAAAGTCGCTTCCGATCCAAAAGTAAGCGTTTCCGCGCGGGTCCAAGCGTTCTATGATCCTGATGTCAAAAACGTTTCGCTGGAGCCGCGTTGTTTTGTATCGCGCAACGGCAGCGCTCATCGGAACGTTAACGTTCAGCACATCTACCTTCGCCGGCAGCCCGCATGCAAGGGTGTGAGCGGCTAATGTTCTGCCAACGTCTGCTGCCAAGCCAAAATCTACTTCGGATCGTGTCTCAAAGACGTGTGCGCGGTGCGCCTGCAGTGAGATGGCAATCGCGGGAATGTCCTGGCTTGCGCCAGTTAACGCGGCGCCTAAGGTGCCCGAAGTCATGACAGACTCTGTGCTAACGTTCTCGCCGACGTTGATGCCCGCCACCAACAAATCTGGTTTTCGTTTCAAGATCGCATATTCAGCAATAAGCACGGCGTCCGTAGGGGTTCCCGCGACCTCATATGCTTCATATCCCGCAACATTCGCACTGGACACCCGGATTGGCTCAAAGAGGGAAAGTGACCTTCCTACGCCGCTTTTTTGGACCGAAGGAGCGACGAGGATGAGTCTACCCAGATCGCTCAGCGCGTTTGCTGCTGCAACTAGCCCCAAAGACCGTATGCCATCGTCGTTCGTTATCAGAATTGTTTTTTCCTGCGACATGAGCCCCCCTGCGACATGAGCCCCCTTATAGCACCTATCAGCGCGTAAGCAAACTAGCGCTCGGCAAGCACACGAAGCGTCGTCACGCCCAAGGCGAGTGGAAACCAATCGCTTGATGTAACGCGCAGCTCAATGCGTAAGAGTCACGAACGCCCTACGTGCACGGAACGTGATAGTCTTTGCGCAATACAGTTGTTGGAGGAGCCACTCCTGTTTGAGGGTTTTGCGGAACAGCTTTCATCGATTCTTGTACCACACGTTACACGCTCCCTCGCCGGAAACCATGCACGGCCCAACCGCTTTGTGCGGCACGCAGGCCTTTGCGAAGAGTTTGCAGTCGGTAGGCACTCTGAGCCCCTGCAAGACAAGGTTGCAGATACACCCAGTTTTGACTTCTCTGCTCGCGAAATCGAGATTGTGCCTCAGCCGGGCATCATATGACGCAAACTCACGCTTTATCGCGTACCCTGACTGACTGATGACAGGAAAGCCACGCCATTCAACGTCAACGACGTCGAATGTCCGTTGCATAAGTTCTTGCGCTTTGACGTTTCCTTCGTAGTGCACGACGCGCGGATAGGCATTTTCCACCTTGTGCTCGCCATTAACAATTTGCTTCGCGATAAGATAAAGCCCATAGAGCACGTCATTAGGCTCAAATCCTGCAACTACCTGTGGAACTGGGAATTCCTCGAATGGGCGCAACCCAATAATAGTGCAGACGTGTCCCGGCAGCAAAAAGCCGTCTATTTGGGCCCCGGATTGGTATACTTGCTCCAAAAGCCACCGTAGCGCCGGAGGAATGAGTCGATGCGAGCACATGATCGAAAAATTATCAGGCAGCGTCTGCAATAGCGCTACAGACGTCGTTGGCGCCGTTGTTTCGAATCCCACAGCGATGAATACCACTTCATTGTCGGTCTTTTTTGCGAGCTCTGCGGCGTGTGTGATGCTGCCGACGATGTGCACGTCCCCTCCTGAGTCGGCCAGAGACCCTTCAGTCCCGGGTACGCGCATCAAATCGCCGTAGGTCGCGACCGTAATGCCATCCTTCGCCATCTTTATGGCCGCGTCGATTTCTCCTTGGGGGGTAATGCACACCGGGCAGCCGGGCCCCATTACTACACGCAAGTTTTCGGGCAAGAGGGATCTCACACCGAAGCGAGTTATCGACGCCTCGTGGGTTCCGCAAACGTGCATTATTTTGATCTCTTTCCCGTGTTTGCGCACGAGCTTGCCTATTTTGTCAGACAGCCTGAGTGCCGTTTGGTGGTCGCCATAGTCTACGTTCAAGGTTCTTCTCCTGTTAGTGGGCGCCGAGAGACCGCCACGGCGGCCTCACCGCCCAACTTCATATGGAATATAGACTTGAGCCATGCTAAAAATATTTAGCTACGCCAGACGGAAGTGCGATTTTACGAAGAACGATCAAATCTCCTGCCACGCAATACGCTTCGAAAGACAACGGGGTCACAACATGCCCCGTAAGCTATATTTCATGGTGCCAGACGACACTGTCAAAAGGCAAACATAGTTCGAGTTGCTGACTAACGTCGCCGTCGAGGCAACCTTAGCGCAAACAGCGAGGACTACGTAGGCCTTAACAGATGCCCGACGCCGAACATCATCTGTAAAACCAGCTCACGACAAAAAATCGTTACGAAAGAATGGGGCGTGAGCCGCCAAGTTTCGCTTACATAAAACCGGGTTCCATACCAATGTTAATCGAACGCAGCCGAATCTAAGCTTTGATCTGCGCGGCAGAGAATCCTTTTTTCGCAAGAATTTCTTTAACTCTGCCCTTGTGATTCCCCTGCAATTCAATGAGACCGTCTTTCACAGTGCCTCCGCATGCAAGTCGTGCCTTGAGATAGCTCGTAAGCTCTGCGAGATCTATTTCGTGAGGGTCCATTCCCTCGATGACGGTGACCTCCTTTCCGTAGCGCCTCTTGTTTACCTTCACTGTAATTCGCTGCTGTTCTTTGGCTACTTCTTCACAAATACATAACTCGCTAGGGAGTCCGCAAACGGTACACATTCCTGAGCTCATGCCTTTTTGGAAACCTCCGATCTCTCGGTATGTATCTAGTTATGTCGCTTCAGATTAATAAACATTAGAGTTGTGTCAGGGGCTTTTTCGGCTTCTTGCCGCCAGACTGAACCGCTTCCAAGAAGACCCTCACGGAAAAAGCCGTCTTCAAAAAATAGAAAAGGTCCGACGGCACCACAAAGACTGACTAAATCCATTAACAGTCTGGTGCTTTCACTTCTACCTATAAATACATTTTTTACTAATCGTGTTTTATGATGTGAGCATGCAAGAACTCTCAAAAGACGAAGCCATGGCGTTTATCAAAACGAAAAAGTACGGAAACTTAGCCCTGTGCAATAAGAATCAGCCTTATAGCATTCCGATCGTCTACACGCACACCGATACCGCACTTCTCCTCTATCAACGCTCGCGCGGACGAACGCTGGAATATCTTGAAGCAAATCAAAGAGCCTGCTTTGAAATTCACGATATCAAGGGCTTTCTCGACTGGACATCGGTCATCATTGAGGGCTGGATCAGCCGCGTCACCGATCCTGCGGAACTCAGAGAGTCGCTCAGGACGATCGAAAAGAACATCAATTTGATCGACGGGTCATATGAAGAGACCGCACGAGCCATAGCAAGTGGCCGAGTTGGAGGCGTCTACAAGATCCTGATGGAAAAGGTCAGTGGCGTCCAATCCTCAGAATAATTACAGCCGACGAGCCTATAGAAGCATTTTTTCCAAACCAGTCAGAAGGGCGACCCGTGGAGCCACCGTCTAAGTTGACATTTGGCTGAGATAGTCAGCCAAAGCTGGGGCCACCGGGTTAGCGGTTCTTCCGGACCTCCGAGCAGCACTTGCTTCCCTCGCTTTATACTCGCATTTGTTAGTCTGAAAGAGCCACGCGCTTGGCCAGCTTTTCCGCACCTCGCGGGAATGGCACACCGCTAAAACTACTAAAGGTATATCACTCTAGGCACAAGTCTTAAGACGTCTTGGACTCGCTCTGCATGCGTGTCGACCTGCAGAAGCTTCAACGGCAAGACGTCCGCGGAGGCGCGATAGAAATGAGGAGGCGCGATGAGCAATAGTCAACTGAATTGGAAGATTGGGGGCGAAGCCGGATACGGTATAATGACCGTCGGAGAGATCTTCTCAAAAGCATTTATCAAAGGCGGTTACTACGTTGTTGCGCACACCGAATACCCTTCACTGATCCGCGGTGGCCATAACACCTTTCAGATCAGGATAGACGCTCGGCAGATACGGGCTCCGATCCAGCCCGTCGACGTCCTTGTTGCGCTGAATGCCGAAACGATAGAACTGGATCTGGACGATCTAATCCCCGGAGGTTTGCTTGTCTACGACGCCGCAAACTCCAAGGTTGCTCCAGCGCGCGAAGACATCACCCGGTGTGACGTGCCGCTCACGAAGCTCATGGCGGACCTGCACCTTCCTAAGGTCGCCATCAACATGGCCGCAATGGGGGCCTCCATTGGCCTGATCGGCTATGAGCTTGCCCTATTGAACGCGGCCATCGAAGACGCGTTTGGAGATAAAGGCGAAAAAATCGTCGAACAAAACGTGGGCGCGGCAAAGGCCGGGTACGAGTACGTAACCCGTACCTACCCGGAACCGTACAAGGGCGGCATGACCTCGATGGAAGGGCCGCCCAGAATGACGCTGACCGGGAATGACGCGATCTGCATAGGCGCCCTCAAAGCCGGGATGAAGTTCATCGCCATCTATCCGATGACACCAACGCACACCATTATGACTTACATGGCCGCGCACGCGCGCGAGTACGGCGTTATGATGATACAGCCTGAGGATGAAATTGCCGGGATCAACCTCGCCATTGGCGCCAGCTTTGCGGGAGCTCGCTCAATGGTAGCGACCTCTGGGGGGGGCTTTTCGCTCATGGTCGAGGGGCTCGGCCTCGCAGCTGCGACCGAAATCCCGCTGGTCGTCGTCGAAGGTCAGCGCCCCGGCCCTTCCACCGGGCTCGCGACGCGAACGGCCCAAGGCGACCTGCGGTTCTGCCTCCACGCTTCTCAGGGGGACTTCTTTAGGGTGGTGCTCGCGCCAGGCGACCCCGAAGAGTGCTTCTACGAAACGTTCAGNNTCAGGGCGTTCAATCTCGCTGATGCACTCCAAACGCCGGTGCTCGTCCTGACCGACAAGCATCTGGCGACGTCGTTTTTCGCGACAGAGCCGTTCAATACGGACGGACTACACGTAGATCGCGGGCTGCTGCTTGCGGAGGGCAAGGTACCTCCCGATTTCAAGCGCTATGAGACGACGCCCACCGGCGTATCCGCGCGAACCGTTCCCGGAACCGAAGGCGGCGTGTTCAACGCGAACAGCGACGAGCACGACGAGAGTGGGTATTTTTCCGAAGACGCACCGGTCGTCGCGACGTCCGTCGACAAGCGGTGCAGGAAGTACTTCACCGCCGCCGCGTCCCTTGACGGAATAAAGCTCCACGGCAATCTGTCTTCAAGCACGGTGCTCGTCGGCTGGGGCTCG
>PMIN01000125.1 GCA_003158275.1 Methanobacteriota archaeon | reverse complement strand
CGCTTCCTTCTTGGTTGATTCAGATATAGCGACATATCGCACCGGAACATGGACAAAGTGGTTCTTCCAAAATTTGTAAAGCGTGGTTTCCTTCGAAGCGCCCACGTCGTCCTCAGGACAAGTGTAGAAAACAAAGTCGTACAGCATTTGGACCCATTTTGCCCCGGACAAAATGCCGAACTTGATAAGAAGCTGGAAAAAAAATAGAAGCGAAGACGGATCGAAGTCATAACAAGGATGCGTGAAGAGGAGTACAACATCACTTTTCTTGTATAGCTTAACAGCTCCTAGCAATGTCAACGGACGCACAACGAACAGAGAAACTTTTTCGTTAGCTAAAAGAGAGGGGCTGAAAAAGTCCTTCTCTCTTTTTGCTGTTATGACCGAAACTGATTCGACATAGTTTGCCTCACAAAGTTTTGAAATCAGTTCCTCCGTGGCTCTCGGTATCCCATCTTTGTATTTTGGAAAAGGCGCCGCAACCGAAATCTTCATGGCTACACCGGTTGTCAAAAGTCAGTTTACGCCTTAAGTGTAACGATTTGACCTCTTAAAGCTTGTTTTCTGGCAGTAAAGCCGTGTCTCCGTTTTTTGGGATATGATAGCGTTCCGTAGGCAGGATCGGCCTCAAAAAATCCGTCTAGAGCCTCAACGCGGGTGGCTTGAGACGCGTGTCTCGACAAGTCGCTAAACTCGGAGATCTACTTAAATAGACTTTCGTGAATTTCTGAGGTTAATAACAGCTGCGTTCATACAGTGAGAACACACGCTTTTTTTCCGTTCAGAGCGATCCATTGTGAAGCAGCCGCTTAAGCAAGTCTGCAATCTCCTGCGCCCAGCGTTTAATCTGAATGCTTAACAATCTTCTGAGAAGCAGGACGGACACGTCGGGTTTTTGCCGATAGCTTTGAACATGTTCCTGCAGTTGTTGCAGTGATACTTCACAAACCAGCGCGTTTCAAGAGTAATGACCAGGCCACCGCTAGAGCACATTTTTTCCCAAATCATTAGTGGTGTTCCAAGTCGACAAAAATATTCCGACGTTTTTTTGAGAGGCTCAGGAGCAGATTGCCAGCGAGAGATAAGCTCAAAACTGGACTTACTAGATACGCTTAGTTGATCACGCACTGCCAACGCTATGGGTTGTGTCCGAGTTAGCAAAGGGATGATTGTGATTGTACGCTGTGGAATCTGCGGCACTCGTCCTTCCACGACCAAACTGCGGCGCCAAACTTAAGATTGCGTTTGAGGATCGTGCTGCAGCTTAACACCTGCGGAGCTTAAGAACGTCTTAAATCTAGCGGATCGATCATCGCAGGCAGCTCGGTTAAATACTTAGCAATGCACGGGAAAACAGCGCTTTTTTAGGCGGCCACATTCCTGTCTGTGATGTACGACGATAAGTGCCTCCTCGGTTACCTTGGCAGCTGCTATGAGCGTTTCGAAAGAGGCTTCGACAATCGGACTAAATCGAAATAGTTAATAATGGGTATTGCACGATGTTCTATAAGCTCTTAGACCCAAAAAAGAGAAGCTCGAGCCGGCTTAGGCTCGGGGGCGGTGCTGTAGATCTGCGCTCTGTTGCAGCAAAGGTGATAATAGAGTACAGATCTGCAACTACTGTCTATGATCCGTCTACTATTTTCTTGGTGCTACCACTTTAATATGACGGTCAAGTTTTGGTGATGCTTTAGCCCCGTGCTCATTTGCTAATCTGGGGGAAGCAAATTTAACAGAGCCTGTTTCACTGGCATTTATAACCCTGACAACACGTAAGTTACTGCATCTAATCGATAACCGCGTTTGGCTGAGATACTTCGGACGAGAGTGAAGCAGGCTCGAAAAGATAAAATAAACCGGTGCCAAGAGGTGCTGGGCGGCAATCTGCACCCTCACTCGATAGACGCGACCTGACATGCGGGCGAAAAACATGAGCACTGCACGAACAATAGCACGAAGCTCCATTCTTTTGCTTATCGGGCAGATCGTTAGTTTGGGTATTGCAGCTGTCTACGCGATTCTACTCGCCCGATATCTCGGCGTCACAGGCTTTGGATTACTGAGTACGGCAATCGCATTCACTGCCGTTTTTGCTCCCTTCACTAGTCTAGGGCTCACGACGTTGGCTACAAGAGAGGTTGCGCGAGACAAATCCTTAGCCGGTAAATACGTAGGCAATTTGATCATCATAGAGATCGCGCTGGCGATCGGCACGTTCTGTTTGATTGCTCTTGCAGCGTACGTCTTACGATATCCTCAAGAAACAATCATCTTGATTTACATTTTAGCTCTTTCCGTGGTCTGTGCAGGTTTCACCGGTGTTTTCCAGTCACTATTTCAAGCCTTCGAGAGGATGGAATACCAGTCGATAGGGCTAATCTTAAGCACTGTCGCTACTTTCATCGTCGTTATATGGGGAATCACTGAGGGGTTGGGTGTCGTTTGGTTCGCCTCTGCTTACTTCGTAGGTAGCTTGGCTATTACGATTTATAGCGTGACAGTCTACAGCACAAAATTCAGTCCCCTTCACATTGAGGTTGATTTGAAGTTTTGGAAGAGAATACTTCCAGAGGCGCTGCCATTTGCCTTAACCGGGCTGTTTACTACCATCTATTTTTACATCGATTCAGTCCTCTTGTCGGTGATGAAAGGAGCTGAAGCGGTTGGCTGGTACAATGCCCCCTATCGATTGATCGCCGTCCTACTATTCATCCCAACAATAACCAGTACAGCGATATTTCCGGCAATGTCGCGCTTTCATGGAACTGCAAAAGACAGTTTCAGGCTGATTTATAAAAGATATTTTAAGTACATGGCTATTGTCGCAGTTCCCGTTGGTATAGGAACAACACTGCTTGCTGGCCAAATTATCACGCTTATCTTCGGTGTCGCCTATGGCAACTCCGCAATAGCGCTTCAAATACTTATCTGGGCCACGGTTTTCATATTCCTCACCGCAGCCTTTCTGCGACTGTTTGAGACTTCAAACAGACAAATGATAGTAACAAAAATTACGGCGGTTGGCATGGTAGAAAACGTAACACTGGACCTAATACTGATACCTCGATTTAGTTACGTTGGTCCCAGCATCGCGACTGCCGCTACTGAGTTAACGGTTTTATTGCTCTGTGTTTTCATAAGTTCCAGGATCACATACCCGCTCTCCAAAAAGGACTTAGCAAGTTTGGTCAAGATCGGTGCGGCGAGTTTGTTGATGGGTTTGTTTATTGTTTACTTGGGGAACCTTAATCTGCTGTCAGTTCTTCCTGCGGTACTGTTGTACTTCGCTATGCTCTACCTCTTGCGCGTTGTCGATAAAGAGGATATTGCGCTGTTCCGGAACATAGTGCGAGGAGGCTGAGTTCGAGAAACTTGAGCCGGCGTAAACACAAAAAGAATACTCCTAGAATCAGCTAATCTGACAGCATACAGCATCACGTCGCCTTTGGAAGCAAGCTCTCGATCGATTTGTCCGTCAAATGTCAGTTCCGGTGCTCATCCACTAATCAAACAAAAAGATAAGCGATTGGCACCAAAAAATAGTTAGGAATTCACAGGGGGCATCCGGACGCTTGCCATGGTGCAACACTCACGAATGGAAACTGAGATTGCCCCCCGGGGCGGCGGCAAGACCGCATGCGCATTATCACCTGCTGCCGATTCGTAACGCGTTAAGGATGATGGCGAGGCTTAGTCCCTCACCGACCCCGACGGCAAGCCAGAGGGTGATGATTCCCGGAAAGGCGAGCACTGCAAAAGAAGTTTGATTAGGATCGCCGCGATCACGTTCTCTCTGACCACAGAACACGGCGTAGCACTCTCTCAGCGAAAGCTCATTAGCGATCGCAGCCGCTGCGCGCTCATTCTTACCTGTCTGCACGACGGTTTTGATGCCGTGCGCGATCAGCCAAATTTGTCGTTGTAGAGCTTAATTGAATGCACTATTGCGTTTTTGGCGCTTTCAGCTCCTTCCCAACCAGTCACATCGGTTTTTTTGCCCTCAAGCTGCTTGTAGACCGTGAAGAAGTGTCCAATAGCTCGCATTTTGTGTGGGGGCAGATCGCTTATGTCGGTGACTTCTGCGTACATCGGATCTTTATCGGGTACGGCCAAGACCTTGTCATCGTTGTCCCCACTGTCTATCATCCGCATCAAGCCGACGGGCCGCACAGCGATGAGGCATCCTGAAAAGGTTGGTTCATCCATCAGAACCATGACGTCCAGGGGATCGCCGTCGTCGTAATACGTCTGCGGGATGAGTCCATAGTCAGTCGGATACTGCACCGGTGAATAAAGCACCCGGTCAATGGCAAAGATCCCTAGATCTTTATCATATTCGTATTTGTTCTGGGACCCTTTTGGGACCTCGATCAGCGCGTAAACGACTTCTGGCGGGTCAGGTCCAACAGGAAGCGATTTCCATAGATTGGTCACGGTAACACCTGCTGCCCTATACGCCTCCGCTCTATAAAAAACTGGAGTCGCCATCCCTCGCTTCTGGCCGAGCGCAAATTCATACTCAGTGCGCTGCGCACGAGCTGATGCTGGTCCCCAATCACGGTGGGGGCTGCTTCGACGACACGGCAGGAATACGTTTAAGCGAGCGAGCAACGTCATGGCGTGATGGCATGACGCTGTTAATGACACCAATTTGCACGCTATGCACGCACTTTCGCGAGTGAGTTTTCCCCAGGCAACGTGTGATGCCTACCCTGACGGTATACCCCCCGCTATACTTTTTTGGGAACACGATCACCGTGTTCCGTTTCCCAACGATCAAGGAATCCTTTTTGAACCGCGAGATGACGAAGCAGCCCAGTTCGTCAAACGTTATCTCATCAGCATGGATTCGTCATAGCACGCTGGCAGCGCCTTCGTTCGTTGTTGCTGCGAATTGCTTGATCAACGCGTTCGCGCTTGCGCTAGGTTGTTCGGTAGATTATTGCGCCCCGACTCCAGTGTTCCCGCGTGACATCCCGCTTGATTCTCGTGTGGAATAAAAAAAGTGGCGCGATTACTTTCGCGCTACTCTTGCCAAACCGTTATTCAGGGGGATGGCCACCTTCTGTGCGATGCTAAGGAATCTTACCGAAGTGGAAGAGCTCATTTCTGAGCTCGGCGATGTGCAAGGCGCTCGCGCTGAGAACGCTGCCGAAAAACTGATGCAGGCATGCTCGCGCAGCGGCGAGGCATTTCAGTACCTCCAGGAAAGAGCATTCGACGGTGCGATATCGGAACGGGCGAGGAATCACCTGTATCTAATAATAGCGAAGATGCGGACGTGGATGACCCTTCACAACGCCTATGGATGGACGGAATCCAATTACGCGTACTAACATGGCGCGATGATGGATCCCGAGTCAGTACGTGGAACCTTTGAACGGTAACGAGCGCGTCCTGCGAGGGAACGCTGCCAGCCGCCGCAGCGTGGATGCGTTACGTTTCAATAAGCGTTGACACGTCCCCTTCGTCGATGCCGAGTTCCCGCGCCTTGAGCACCCTTCGCATGATCTTCCCGCTGCGCGTCTTCGGGAGCGTGGCGGTAAAGACGATCTCTCCTATGACGGCAATGGGCCCGAGCTCGTGCCGTACGTGCTTTTTAAGCTCGTTGATGAGCTCTGGAGTCTCNNGATTCGATCTCGCTGGTGCCGACGCGGTGCCCAGCGATCTTCAGAACGTCGTCGGCCCGCCCTTGTATCCAGAAGTAGCCGTCTTCATCTTTGCGTGCGATGTCTCCTGACACATAGACTCCCCCTGGTATCTGCTCCCAGTAAGTCTTTTTGTACCGTTCTGGGTTGTTGTACAACGTGCGGAGCATCGACGGCCACGGCGTCGTTATAACGAGCAGCCCGCCGCGCCCTGGCGGCACGGGTTTCCCGTCTAGGTCCAAGACATCCGCTTCGATGCCGGGGAGAGGCTTCGTCGCCGACCCTGGTTTGAGCGCTGATACAGGGAGTGGTGAGATCATGAAGCAGCCGGTTTCCGTCTGCCACCACGTGTCCATGATTGGACAGCGCAACCCTCCGACGTGTTCGTAGTACCAGACCCATGCCTCTGGGTTGATCGGCTCTCCGACCGAGCCGAGAATCTTGAGAGAGCGTAGGTCGCAACCCTGCGGCCATTTCTCCCCGAAACGCATGAGGTGGCGGATGGTGGTCGGTGCAGTATAAAACTTCGTGACAGCGTTGCGTTCTACCACTCGCCACAGGGCGTCCGGTTCGGGATAGTCAGGCGCGCCCTCGTAGATGAGGCTCGTGGTGCCGGTGAGCAACGGTGCGTAGACGCAGTAGCTGTGACCCGTTATCCATCCGACGTCAGCAGTGCACCACCACACATCATCGTCGTGTATGTCAAATACGGTTTGTAACGCGGTAGTCGTCGCAACCATATAGCCTGCGGTCGTGTGAACGACGCCTTTTGGCATCCCGGTGCTCCCGGACGTGTAGAGGATAAAGAGCGGGTCTTCTGCGTCCATAGCTTCAGCAGCACATTCGGTGTTCGCTCCTTGGATGAGCTCGTCGTAAAGAATCTCTCTCCCAATGGGTTCAGAGACTGGGTTACCCGCGTGCCGCACTACCACCGTCTTTTTGATGCTTGGGCTTGCGCCGACAGCTTCATCTGCCACGCTTTTTAGGTCGATTACCTTTCCCCGGCGGAACGTGCCGTCGGCGGTAATAAGGATCTTGGCGTTCGCGTCGTGAATCCGGTCAGCCAACGCTCGCACGCTAAAGCCAGCATACACGACGCTGTGCACAGCTCCGATCTTCGCGCACGCGAGCATCGATACGGCAGCCTCGACACACGGCGGGAGGTACATCGCCACACGGTCCCCTTTTCGNNTCTCCGCGTTCGTTAACGTAGAGGAGCGCGACGCGGTCGCGACGTTCGGTGGCGAGGTGACGATCCACTGCGTTGTGCGTGATATTTGTCCTGCCGCCAACGAACCACTTGTAAAAAGGCGCCTCGCGTGAGTCGAGGACCTGCGTCCACGGCGTGAACCATTCAAACTGCCGCGCTTTCGCCGCCCAGTACGCCTCGATGTCCTGCCCTGCCTTCAGTTCCGCTTCCCAGTCTTTCACGCGCGCTGCCTCGACGACCGCTGCGCTCGGGCGAAACACCCGCTTCTCGTGCAGAAGGACTGAGGTTGTCTCTTCCTCTTCGATAGCCACCAGGATCACCTGTGTTTCCGTTTGGTGAGTTGGATGACGTAAAC
>PMIN01000105.1 GCA_003158275.1 Methanobacteriota archaeon | reverse complement strand
ATCTAATCGAACTGCCGTGACCCTAAGCTTACGTATTTCAATTCATGAGGCGATCGCTCTGTTTCGGGTCCGTCAGTGCAACCATCAGGGCGGCTCGTAATGGATGTATCGCGTAATAGAGCCCGATAAGCTGCGGCGGCAAACGCACCGCGTCGTAATCGTTTGGCAACGGCACCAGCGCGAACCACAAGAAGACCTTAAGCTTGTCCACAACACGTTCTTTCATAGCGATCTGTTTCAAAGCATGAAAGCGCATCGTCATTTCGGGTTCTTCGAAAAGCAGCCATTTTGCCTGCTCAACAAGCTTCTCTGCCGTGCTGTCACGCTTTATCCTGCGTAACACATGCGCTGGCACAGGCGCGTCGAGAAGGTCAGCTGCCGCGAGCAGACCTACATCGAGCATTCGTCTACTGTGCGCGTGGCGCGCCTTTTCTGCTAGATTTTTCCAGTTAATTGGTGGAAGCGCGCGAATGCTTTCGGCTATGTCGCATATCCAACTGAGACGCATCCACATGTGTTGTGTGGCGTGTATGCATGAGTATAGGAGTACATCTTCCGGTGAGAGCGTGGATACCTTGCGGTTGAACAATTGGATCACGCGCCTCCCCCCAAACACGTCAGTGATGTCAAGCTTGCACGCGTCTTGCGGCCCGAGCAATTCCCAGTGCACGTCGAGTGTCAGGTGCTTTTGCGTCGCGTTTACGAACTTCAGTTCTATAGCGTGTTGTTGGCGGTCCAGTGCGTCCTTGACGTGACTCCCGGAGTGCCACATCATATAGCCCGCGGACGCGAGCACCTTCGTCGCACGGGCAAGGTCGTGCTTCCGAAGCAGGATGTCAAGATCATCGAACGTCCTAAGCGCAATGTTTTTGTATATGTCCACTGCGAAAACAGGCCCTTTGAACGCTATGACTTGGATGCCATCCGTCTCAAACAACGCGAGCAGCCGCAGTAACTCACCGGCGAGGAAGAGGTTGCGGCCGACGTGGGCGCGAAAATCGCGTTTTAGCTCTTCCGCGAAGATTCTCGGTGCTACGTCTTGGGCCCGCTCGCCAAGATGTGCGTGGACGAGTTGCGTAACGAAATGCTGACGCGCAAGGGCAAGGAGGCGGTGCCAGTCCACCCTCTCTTCGAGGAGCTCGCTAACGCGGGCGGCTGTCGGAGGTTCAAGGCGCGTACGCGCGCAACATAGCAGCAGTTCTTCTTCGGGGGTGTACTCTCTGAACATCGCGAATCTGCCGTTGTGTGTTTAGGACTCAGCTCTAGGCGCTCGCGCGATTCGCTGCCTTGGGCTTGAGACTGAGAGTGGCCCTCGTTCTGACGGTGCCAGCGTGTGCGCGCCTTTTTGCAACCTATTGATGCTCCGCGTCACCAGCGGTATCCAAGATCGACTCGACCGGGAAGCCGTTGAAGCAAGACGAGTTCGTGATTTGGGGCGCCGCGTCGCTTACGTCGAGATGACTGCGGCTAATTCTCGTAAGGTGCTTGATAAAGGCTCCGGTTTACGGTTGACCGGAAACTTCACTGTGGTGCTCAAACTGTGAAGTGGTCAAGAAATGAATACGTTCGAACGATCTGACGTCCGGTCGATCGCCATTTTTTCCACAGCCTTCGTTGCAACCGCTTAACCGAAGCGTTCTTCAATCGGCGCACTTATCTTCTTGTTCGTTTAGGTTATGTGATGTAAGGGCTCTTGGAACGCACGTACGTGCGGCAGCCTTGCGAGTCACCTCGCTGCCCCCTCATCGTGATGTTTTGCGCGTTCGTCGTGCTCAAGGCAGCGCAAGCCCTTTAAGAGAAGCTCTGCAACTGCTGGCAATGTTGGTCATGACGTTGAGACGGCATGCCAACATAAAAGTCAAGATTCTCTGCCGCTCGTTCCGCTCACGACGAACCAGGTGAAAGCGACGCCCAGCCCGCCCGAGAGCCACAGCCGATATGGCGTCAGGGTACTCCTCATGTTTACGAGAGGATAAAAGCCGAGGATGCCACGCACCGTCGCAGTGTGACATCGCGCGGCCGTGCACTTTCGCGCCCTGACTACTTCATCAGAGACGAATTTGCTCGAAGAACCCACTTTCTGGATCAACTACAAACGTGGCGCGAATCACTCCTGCGCACCAAGAACACGCGTCAACTACAGTACGACCACATAGTTGAGTCGGCAGAGAACAGGCGTCAGCTCGAAACGAGTGACAAAATGGCCGTAGGATGCTCGATCGAGATACGATATCCGTTCTTGATCGTCGTTTTATAGAATTCTGTGTGGCGCTTCCCCTTGGACACCCGCTTCACAACGGATGGCACGCGCTTGTCACTCGCGACGTAGCGTTTTGTCATTAGATCGGAGCCAGAGTCTTAACGCTAAGACACCCCAAACGCTCCATACACCGGTTTTAGCTTCAATCAGTTGCGGGAGTGCGGCGTGAAAGCGGGCGAATGTAGTTAAACGTGATGATAGTCGTGCCCACCCTCAGCGCTTGGAACGTAAATACTTCGGTCCCTCCCGAGCCAGCGCCACTTTTCCGGGCAATTGCGCTAGCGTTGAACGTTGGCTGCCAATTATATCCAGTCGTTTGATTTGAATGCAGCGTAATCGAGAATTGTTGGCCCGGCGCTACGATAATTTGCGTTCCTGTTGGCGTAGGGGTTGCTGATGCGGTGGTGTGCTAGTGGCCGTTTGGTTGCTGTTAGTTGATGATGTGCAACCCGCTATCGATAACGAGGCAATCACAACAAGCACGGTAACTAACAACTTTCTTATCATCATATACCTCCCCAGACGAAAAAATGAATCAAAAGGTAAACAGCGGCTTGTGGCTTAAGCGTTGCCATTTAGCTGCGCACTTTCACCTGTGTTGCAGGACGGCTAATCAATAACCGCTTTACCCGACCATCGACGTGAGCGTTTCGACCAAGCTACCAGCCAGCAGTGGAGTAA
>PMIN01000118.1 GCA_003158275.1 Methanobacteriota archaeon | reverse complement strand
GTTACGGAGAGTTCATCGCTCACCGAGGGGTCGTGCGTCGGGCTGCCAGAGTACGCGACCTTGAAAGCACGTGTTCCCGCGCTCGGCTGGGCGACCCGAAAGGCGAAGCCGCCCCTCGCGTTCGTGGTCGCATCGCCGACGCTATACCAAAGACCCGCGCCATCTGAGTACAGTTTGACCAACCCTTCTGCGACGGGTGCGCCGTTTGCCGTAAGCTGTCCGGCGATCGTGATGTCGTGCCCGACGAACTGTTGTCGGGGGGTGGCGGTGGTGGTGATGGTGGTAGGGGTGCAGACTCCGCTCGAGCGCTGCTGCGCATCGTTTCCCCGCGGAGCGCTACGCGTAACTCCGGTTCTGTCAGCGCCGAGATGCGCGCCCCGATCCCCGAAAGCATCAGCTGATTCGCGTGAGGTCTCGATGCCGTCTAGTCGTCTATCTTCTTCGCCCGGCAATCTGGTGGCCCTCCTCGTATTTTAATTACCGTTATGCCGGCCTTTTATCCGCAGAAAGTACTATACGTTCCACATCGGCAATAGAATATAATACTACCGTTATTGAACGATTGTAACACGCATAGCAGAGGTATGCCAGAACGTGCGGAGTTACCCTGTCGGTACGAGACTCGCACCCGCGCACGTGCAGCGTTCACGACGCGTTTGCTCGTTTTGAATTTTGACGCTAAAAGCGCGGCAGGCAGGAACGACGTACAGGTCGAATTCAGTGGCTGTGCGGGAAGCCGAAGCCGCCACAGTGCACCAATCGTCTCGTCACACCGGCTCATCCACTGAAGCACGCGCAAGGTCAACGAGGGCGCGGCAGCAACCCACGGCATCCATTGCGTTTCCGGCGCGTCATTCCGCTCCCTGAGGGTCCCTCGCAGCACCCCATTCAGGCGGCGCAGTGAGGGCGGAACGAGTTTGAAAGCCTTAAATAGGTTAGATGCTTAGCTATCGGCGAATGCAATGAAAGGCAAGAAGGTAATCGTCACCGGAGGTCTAGGCTTTATTGGTTCCCACTTAGTCGAGGCGCTTGTCGAAGAAAACGACGTCACCGTAATCGACAACCTGTCGACAGGGAAGTTGGAGAATATCGAACATTTGGATGTATGCCCCGAAGTGGTCGAAGGAGACGTTGCGGCGCTCAATTTAGCAGAAATCTTCGACGGCGGTGATTATGTTTTTCATGAGGCGGCGCTTCCCAGCGTTCAGCGCAGCATCGATGAGCCGCTGATGTCGAACCACTCCAACGCCACCGGGACCTTGAAGGTGTTGATCGCCGCGAAAGAATCGGGTATACAAAAGGTGGTCTATGCTTCGTCGTCATCCGTGTATGGCGATACCGTAGAGCTCCCCAAACGGGAGGACATGTGCCTCGCACCAAAATCCCCGTACGCGGTGACGAAAGCAGCAGGAGAGTTCTACTGCACGGTGTTTCAAGAAGTCTACGGTCTCCGTACCGTTTCCCTGCGCTACTTCAACGTGTTCGGACCGCGGCAAGACCATCGTTCTGGCTACGCAGCGGTAATTCCCAAGTTCATTGCCGCGCTGCTCAACAATTCGCCACCGACCGTATATGGAGACGGAGAGCAGAGCAGAGACTTCACGTTTGTCAGACACGTTGTTGAGGCGAATGTCCGCGCGTGCGAATCCACGGCGACGGGGATCTTCAACATCGCGTGCGGCCGGAGCGCTACCCTCAACGAACTGATTGCCCTTCTCGCCAAGATTACCGGCAGCGATATTGAGCCTACATATGCCGCGCCGCGCCCAGGCGATATACGAGACTCGCTCGCTGCTATTACAAAGGCGCGCGTGTTTGGGTATGCGCCGCGCAGCAATTTCGAGGACGAGCTTCAAGAGACCGTCAGGTGGTTTGAGAGTGGAAGTACGCGATAAGATTACGAGCAAATCTGCGCGCATCGCTGTCATAGGGTTGGGCTATGTCGGACTCCCGACGGCAGTCAACTTTGCTGAGAACGGGTTCAGCGTGATTGGAGTCGATAGGACGCAGGAGAAAGTCGACGTCATCAACGCCGGGGGCTGTTACCTTACCGACTTGAATCTCGATGAGCGTGTGCAAAGACTCGTCGGTCAGCACAAGCTCACGGCCACCATCGATACAGTCGGCGCTACACGCGAGAGCGACGTGATCATCATCACCGTCCCGACGCCGGTCACGTCGGATAAGCGACCTGATCTATCATTCATCGTGTCCGTGGGTCAGGCCATTGCCCAAGGCCTGAGTCGCGACAAGCTCGTCGTCTTGGAGTCGACGGTGTACCCCGGAGTGGTCGATGACGTGCTGAAGCCGTTGCTCGAGGAGTCGGGCTTGAAAGCCGGGATCGATTTTGGACTCGCCTACTGTCCGGAGCGCTATAACCCGGGAGACGCCGATCATACCATCAAGGACGTGGTCCGAATCGTGGGGGGCATCACGCCGGAATGGGCTGACGCAACGGCGGAGCTCTACGTCAGCAACGCGAAGGACGTGGTCACGGTCAAGGATATCAAAACCGCTGAGGCGGCAAAAGTCATCGAAAACATCCAGAGGGATCTCAATATCGCGCTCATGAACGAGCTCGCACTGATCTTTGAACGCTTGAACATTGATATCATGGACGTCATCAAAGCCGCATCGACCAAGTGGAACTTCAACGTGTATTACCCGGGAGCGGGGGTCGGGGGGCACTGCCTACCGGTTGACCCGTACTATCTCGTTCAGAAGGCTGAAGAACTCGGCTATCACTCGCAGGTGATCACGGCCGGCAGGGCCATAAATGATTATATGCCTCAGCACGTTTTCCAACTGGTCGCTGACGCTCTGAACGAACAGAAACTCGCCGTGAACGGCTCGAAGATAGCGGTCCTCGGCCTTTCCTACAAGGAGAACGTTGGCGACTACCGTGAGAGCCCCAGCGTAGTAGTCGTGGAGGAACTCAAGAAGCGAGGGGCTCAGGTACACCTCGTTGACCCGTACATCGACGAGCGGGAGCTGCGAGCACTGGCAATTCCCGACGCGACGGTGTACGACGCCGTCGCCGCGGCCGACGCGCTCATCCTCATGACGGCACACCGCGATTTCGCTGGGCTCGATCTACGCAAAATCAAGAACTACATGCACACCCCGATAATCGTCGACGGCCGGCGGTTTTTCGACCCTGAGACCGTCGAAAAACTGGGGTTCGTATATCGAGGCGTTGGCGCCAAGAATAGATGAATGGCCCCGTGGTCTGCAAAGGCCACAGAGTGCGATAGCACACGAGCATCGCCTTGGAGGTGAACAGCAGCCACCGGTAGGCCTGCTGTATCAGACTATAGAAGGGTCGTTGCTAACGGTCACCATCTCGCTGGTGCCAGGTATGTACTGGTTAAGTTCTTGGCGGCTTCAACCGACAGAGAGGACATCAAACGTGCGTTCGATTCGGCAGGATCTATCATTTCGGTTTCGAGCGTAATTACGTGCAGCTACTTGTTTCTGCCACAAATAGCCAGAGATTTGTTCAACGGCAACCCGACACCCGTTCTGATCTTCCCCCTGAGCGTCTTCTTTGGGGCATAGATGCGATCTACATCGTAATTCGCGCCTATGTAGCTATGAAAGATACGCAGAAAAGAGTGCGTTTTACGGAGTTATGGGGTCACACTAGCAGCGATAGTTGAGAGACTTGGGGTCAGCAAAACCACCCTGATAAACCTGGCAGCGAAACTTCGAAGGGGAAATCGACAATCTGCGCGCGGTGGAGCTTGAGGCGATGTACGACAAGTTCTACCTCTCGACGCGTGAGCAGGTCGAGTTTTTTGGGGATGTGGTCAGCGGGATTCAGCGAGAACTCGAAACGTGGGAGTTGTCTAAGGTCCTCACAGAAAAGCTGTTTGTGATGTATGCGCACTTCTATCCAGAGGCGCAGCACGCGTTGCCCGAGTAACGTTTCGTGGTAACAATGAGATCAAGGTGGCGCGGGCCGGGCGACTTCCATCGTCTGATACTGGGTTCCTGGGTGAGCTCAACCGTCTTTTCCTCCTGCCGAAAAAAGTCGTAGGATAGGCGAAAGCGGCTGCCGCCTAGAAGTGCCATCGTCGTCTCCACCACGTGGGGGGCGCCGTGGGGGGGTATTCGCAGATCGAGACTCACGAACGCCAAAGGGGCATAGGAGCGACCCGATTGAGTTCTAATTATTTAATGGATTTTATAATATTTTTCTATAATTATGACGGTTTAACGGCGCACCGCCATTCCTAACAGGTAAATGCATTGAACGATTCAGCATGTAATCCAAGGACGAACGTTTCCGTTGAATTGAACAATGCAGATAAATGTTGATGCTCCACTACAATCAAAACCGGTAGCGAGCGGCAATCGCTAGAAATTGAATCCATGGCGCCAGGCCTCCGCGTCGCAGTGCAGTCCGAGATTTCTCGGCATGCAACAGAATGACTGTACAGCGGCAAGACTACGTCAGCGATAATGGCGCAGCCCAGCTATCGACTATACCGCTTTATTTTCGTATCGTAGCTGCCCCTTGATCAATGAAGTCGTGCGTTTGTTTTTTGGAACGGGGGCGAATAGTCCGAAGAGAACAAGAGCGAACGATACAGCGACACGATTGCAGGTCCACACGACGCTGATGCTGGAGATGACCGAAATTTTTTGAAAACTTTTATTCTTCAAATTATTTCCAAAAAATAATCCTAGAAATATATATTATTTCATGTGTCCATCACTGACTGATATATCCGCATGGTTTTTTCTGCTATAGCATCCCAAGATAAATACTGAAGCGCTCTTTGCCGGGCCATTTTTCCAAGATCCTCCCGTAGTTGCCTGTTCTCTAGAAGGGAGCGGATAACAAAGGCAAGAGCGGGGGGGTCATTCGGAGGGACAGACATACCCGTATCACCTAAATATTCTGAACTCCCCCCTAAGGGGGTTGCGATCACCGGAGTGCCATTCATCATAGCTCGTGTAATAATACTGCTCCCCCAAACTGGTACGGTATAGATGGCGAATGTGAAGATACTCTCCTGCATTTTTTCATCAAATTCTAATTCACTCAAACTACCACACCACTGGATCTGATCCGCCACGTTATTCCGTCTTGCCTCCTTTTTTGCTGTTTGTTCTGCCTCCTTCCCGTAGATACCGTACACTTCTAGGTTGATCTTGATCCCTTCATCACGTAAGATTCGAAGCGCTTTGAGCAGGTCAAAGAAACCTTTATATTTTTCAGGGTCCCCAAAAAAAGTAACTCTAGTCCTCACCAGTCCCCTGAGATTGACCTGGTGGCCACCATGGAATACAACATGAATTTTGTCTTCTGGAATTCCAGCTTGCATCACGCGATCCTTGTGTTGCTCGGAATGAACGATGACAGCATCAGCATAGTGATACACTCGGTGAAGCAACCGTAGGGGGTAGGCATTCAGATTATGAATGGTCACTACCTTATACGGTACTTTCGTTTGTGTGAGAAGAGTGAGAAGGGGCAACTCCCCAAAAGAGAATTTGTTGGTTTGTTGGTAATGGAGGATATCGGAGTCTCTACACTGCTTTGCGTAGAGCAATCCCAGAGGAATCCTGCTTGTACGATAGAAGAGGCCTCGAATCCTGGATCGGTCAGGTTCATCTCCATAAGAATCAAACGGTGTGGTAACCAGACAGTATTTGCCACCAAAAAGGGAAGAAGAGCTACGATATTTATATTTACACACACAATGACTCGTTACAACCTTGACTGAAACGTCTCTTCTCATTAATGCATTAATGAGATTCTCCGAATAATTGGCCATAGAAATATTATGATACCAGCAGGTTATCATGCAAACAGAGAGATTTTTAGTCACAATCACCAATTAAATCGGCATTTTTTCGTATTTATTGAACTATAATAAATGTTTTTACGCTACATCGAATGACACGAAAAAGCTCATCCGTTACGTGCCGAAGGAG
>PMIN01000140.1:320-13765 GCA_003158275.1 Methanobacteriota archaeon | reverse complement strand
GACCTGTTGCCGGGGGGAAGCGGTGGCGGTGACCGTGGTGGGGATGGTGACGTAGGTTACGGAGAGTTCATCGCTCACCGAGGGGTCGTGCGTCGGGCTGCCAGAGTACGCGACCTTGAAGGCGCGTGTTCCCGCGTTCGGCTGTGCGACCCGAAAGGCGAAGCCGCCCCTCTCATTAGTGGTCGTATCGCCGACGCTATACCAAAGACCCGCGCCATCTGAGTACAGTTTGACCAAGCCTTCTGCGACTGGTGCGCCGTTTGCCGTGAGCTGTCCGGCAATCGTGATGTCGTGCCCGACGAACTGTTGTCGGGGGGTGGCGGTGGCGGTGATGGTCGTGGGAGTGGAAACTCCGCTCGAGCGCCTCTGCGCATCGTTTTCCCGGGGAGCGCTACGCGTAACTCCGGTTCTGTCAGCGCCGAGATGCGCGCCCCGATCCCCGAAAGCATCAGCTGATTCGCCTGAGGTCTCGATGCCGTCTGGTCGTCTATATTCTTCGCCCGGCAATCTGGTGGCCCTCCTCGTATTTTGATTACCGTTATGCCGGCCTTTTATCCGCAGAAAGTACTATACGTTCCACATCGGCAATAGAATATAATACTACCGTTATTGAACGATTGTAACACGCATAGCAGAGGTATGCCAGAACGTGCCGAGTTACCCCATCGGTACGACCTTCGCAAGCGCGCACGTGCAGCGTTCACGACGCGTTCGCTCGTTTTGAATTTTGACGCTAAAAGCGCGGCAGGCAGGAACGACGTACAGGTCGAATTCAGTGGCTGTGCGGGAAGCCGAAGCCGCCACAGTGCACCAGTCGTCTCGTCACACCGGCTTATCCACTGAAGCACGCGCAAGGTCAACGAGGACGCGGCAGCAACCCACGGCATCCATTGCGTTTCCGGCGCGTCATTCCGCACCCTGAGGGCCCCTCGCAGCACGCCCATTCAGGCGGCGCAGTGAGGGCGGGACGAGTTTGAAAGCCTTAAATAGGTTAGATGCTTAGCTATCGGCGAATGCAATGAAAGGCAAGAAGGTAATCGTTACCGGCGGTCTAGGCTTCATTGGTTCCCACTTAGTCGAAGCGCTTGTCGAAAAAAACGACGTCACCGTAATCGACAACCAGTCGACGGGGAAGTTGGAGAATATCGAACATTTGGATGTATGCCCCGAAGTGGTCGAAGGAGACGTTGCGGCGCTCAATTTAGCAGAAATCTTCGACGGCGGTGATTATGTTTTTCATGAGGCGGCGCTTCCCAGCGTTCAGCGCAGCATCGATGAGCCGCTGATGTCGAACCACTCCAACGCCACCGGGACCTTGAAGGTGTTGATCGCCGCGAAAGAATCGGGTATACAAAAGGTGGTCTATGCGTCGTCGTCATCCGTGTATGGCGATACCGTAGAGCTCCCGAAACGAGAGGACATGTGCCTCGCACCAAAATCCCCCTATGCGGTGACGAAAGCGACAGGAGAGCTCTACTGCACGGCGTTTCAACAGGTCTACGGTCTCCGTACCGTTTCCCTGCGCTACTTCAACGTGTTTGGACCGCGGCAAGACCATCGTTCAGGCTACGCGGCCGTAATTCCCAAGTTCATCGCCGCACTGCTCAACAACTCGCCACCGACCGTATACGGAGACGGAGAGCAGAGCAGAGACTTCACGTTTGTGAAACACGTTGTTGAGGCTAACGTCCGCGCGTGCGAATCCACGGCGACGGGGGTCTTCAACATCGCGTGCGGCCGGAGTTTTACCCTCAACGAGTTGATTGCCCTTCTCGCCAAGATCACCGGTAGCGATGTTGTGCCTCGCTATGCCGCGCCGCGCCCAGGGGATATACGACACTCACTCGCTGCTATTGCAAAGGCGCGCGTGTTTGGGTATGCGCCGCGCAGCAATTTCGAGGACGAGCTTCAAGAGACCGTGAGGTGGTTTGAGAATGGAAGTACGCGATAAGATTACGAGCAAATCTGCGCGCATCGCTGTCATAGGGTTGGGCTATGTCGGACTCCCGACGGCAGTCAACTTTGCTGAGAACGGGTTCAGCGTGATCGGAGTCAACAGGACGCAGGAGAAAGTCGACGTCATCAACGCAGGGGGCTGTTACCTTACCGACTTGAATCTCGACGAGCGTGTGCAAAGACTCGTCGGTCAGCACAAGCTCACGGCCACCATCGACACAGCTGGCGCTACACGCGAGAGCGACGTGATCATCATCACCGTCCCAACGCCGGTCACGCCGGATAAGCGACCTGATCTATCATCTATAGTGTCCGCGGGTCAGGCCATTGCCCAAGGCCTGAGTCGCAACAAGCTCGTCGTCTTGGAATCGACGGTGTACCCCGGAGTGGTTGACGACGTGCTCAAGCCGTTGCTCGAAGAGTCAGGGTTGAAAGCCGGGACCGATTTTGGACTCGCCTACTGTCCGGAGCGATATAACCCGGGAGACGCCGATCACACCATCAGGGACGTGGTCCGAATCGTTGGGGGCATCACGCCGGAATGGGCTGAAGCAACGGCGGAGCTCTACGTCAGCAACGCGAAGGACGTAGTCACGGTCAAGGATATCAAAACCGCTGAGGCGGCAAAAGTCATCGAAAACATCCAGAGAGACCTCAATATCGCGCTCATGAACGAGCTCGCACTGATCTTTGAACGCTTGAACATTGATATCATGGACGTCATCAAAGCCGCATCGACCAAGTGGAACTTCAACGTGTATTACCCGGGAGCTGGGGTCGGGGGGCACTGCCTACCGGTTGACCCGTACTATCTCGTTCAGAAGGCTAAAGAACTCGGCTATCACTCGCAGGTGATCACGGCCGGCAGGGCCATAAATGACTACATGCCCCAGCACGTTTTCCAACTGGTCTCTGACGCTCTGAACGAACAGCAACGCGCCGTGAACGGCTCGAAGATAGCAGTCCTCGGCCTTTCCTACAAGGAGAACATTGGCGACTACCGTGAGAGCCCCAGCGTAGTAGTCGTGGAGGAACTCAAGAAGCGAGGGGCCCAGGTACACCTCGTTGACCCGTACATCGACGAGCGGGAGCTGCGAGCACTGGCAATTCCCGACGCGACGGCGTACGACGCCCTCGCCGCGGCCGACGCGCTCGTCCTCATGACGGCACATCGCGATTTCGCTGGGCTCGACATGCGCAAAATCAAGAATCTCATGCGCACCCCGATAATCGTCGACGGCCGGCGGTTTTTCGACCCGGGGACCGCCGCGAAGCTTGGGTTCACCTACAGAGGTGTTGGCGCCGAGAATGGGTAAAGGGCTACGACGTCGTTGCCTGCGAACCCGCCGAATTCTGTGCGTGTCCCAATACAGCGACTGGGCGGTTTGTGGACAGAGTAAACGCTGTTGTCATTTTTTATGAACGCATTGGGGTGGCGCGCGGTTATTTGAAAAGCGCCGCAGACGAAAACAGCCCTGATCAAAAAACGCGGTCGATCCTAGAATGTCTCGAACCGGTGGCAGACTAGGCTTATCGTTCGATGCATGGGATTTACCGGCTTAGCAAACGCCCTGATCGCCTTTAGCGGACTTATTTCCGCCCATACTGACGAAAAACCTGTCAATAGCGGACTACGGGACCGAGGCGTTGATAACAGTAACGCTTACCCTCGTGCCAAGATTTGCGACCCTCGGACTTCCGACCGCCAAGGTGCGGTTCTTTGCAGCATCGAAGGACAAACAGCATATCCAGGAAGTGTTTTATTCAGTTGGATGCGTGCGGCTCGTTGTTAGCGTCGCTGTAGCAGGCGTAGCTAGTCTGTTTGCACCACAAATCACCCGCAGCTTTTTTTGATGGCGACATTGCGGCGGGCCTGCTTCTCGCCCCGCTTATCCTTTTCGCATGCGTAGACGGCTTTCCCTTACTTATTTCAAAGCGTTCCAGCAAGCAAAAAGAAACTCGATCTTGATTCTCACGCAAGCCTACCTCAACGTGGTGCTCGTCGCCGTTTTCGTTTTTTCGAACCACGGGCTGCGGGGGTGGTGACAGAAATGTTCATCCAAGAGCTTGTGCTGTTCTTCGTTATGGCGTATCTGATTGTCGCGCAACTTGGCTTCGTGATCCCAAGGTTTACCCATACACGAGAATACCTCGCCTTTGCCTTGCCTAAAGTGCCAGAGGGTCTGGCAAGCTAGATCGGTCTCAAGCGACCGTTACCTTATAGGCATCCTCCTCGGTGCCGCAGCTGTTGGCTACTATTCACCCGGATATTCCCTCGGGGGCGCCATCGGCATGCTCTACGCCCCCTTCGTCATCTTCCTTCCGCCGGTCGTATCAAAGTATCGCGACGAGCGTAACATCGACGACGTGAGCAAAGTTCTCGAGTATTCGCGCGTGAAGCGATATAACTAAAGACATACACGGGTCTAAGTTATAGATATATCGGGTGCTGTTTTGCGTAAAACGTCGTAAGCGTCCGGATAGCAACACGAACGCGCTGCGGAGTTTCCTTATCCATTTCTCATAACATGCATAAGGTCAATGTTTTGGTCAACTAACCGAGTGGCCGGTCTTATATGCTGCAGCGTATAGGTTTCAACACAGGCCAGCACCATAGTACCGCTACAAGGCGCTTTGCATGCCGTCACTAATGGGGTTTGCGTCATGTCGTGAATGGGGCCCAGAAATTAAAGGAAATCGAAAAAAGAAATAACGAGCAGAGAGATAAGGAGAAGGGAAACAGAACGCACCGCGCCGCCCCTCGATAAAGTGTTAGGGCCAACGAGTCTGGCCCGTTAACTCGCCCCCAGATTACCGTGGCATAGCGTACCGCTGTCGTTGGCGCGTACGTGGCGCTCCCTTGGTACTTCGTGAGAAACTTGAATGTGCCGGTGTGCAGCTCCCTCGCGGTGAGCGCATACCTACGGGTGGCGTTGGTCTTCGCGGTCGCTTCGCGCTGTGCGCAAACAACGCCCTTGCGTGTCTGGACTAATGAACGGTGATTGTCACGACCGTGCTCGTCGATGTGTCCTACAAGTTGACTCGACTAGACCGATACCTTCACGGTTGAGCTAACGGCCTGCGTTGCCGACTGCTGTCGCCACCGTAAGCGTTAAGAGATTATATGAACTATCAAGGGTGTTTATTAGGAAGTTGCCGCTTGAGTCAGTGAGTTGCGCCGAGATTGCGTGTTCAAATGTGTCCTCAAATGATGCGCTATAAATCGGGAATGCCGCAGACCACGAATTATTATGGTTCACCGCGCAGTAAAGCGTGTCGTATGCCGTCCACGTAACTATCATATCGCCATTCGTTGGGTTAAACGTCAGCATCGGCGAAGAAACCGCTGACTCTGCGCTGGTTGCGAGCACTACTTCGGGGGCCCACGTCCCATTCGCGTTCCGTTGTGCGTAGCGGATTTGTTGCGTCGTCGATTGGTACACGACATGGACAACGCCATCACCGAGACTATCGGCAAATATGCGGCCAACGTGAGCGCCGCTGCCTGATGCGGTCTCCACGCTCAAGGCGGTGATGTTTCCTTCCGATGTAAACGTAGAGCTGCCTGTGGCGCTTATGTATCCTGCTGATTGTTCATTAACATCCCACACATAGTTCACCATACACATGCCGCCGCTTTGGAGGGGCGCCAGTATCCAGTTGCCTTTATAGGCTGTTAACGGGAACCCTGACGCCGCAGCCCACGTGCCATTGGTGTTGGCGTTCTTGGTGACGTAATCGCTCGCGCCTATCCACAAGTGCTGATTCGTATCGATAACCATATTCGGGTCGCTTACGGCGGTTGTTGCCGCAATGGTAGTCTGCCATGGCGCGTCCCACGTTATCGTTCCGTTTGACTGCGGAGAGCCACGACGAACAATAAACCCCCAGTTACTTTCCCCATTTGTGGCGTTGGCATAGTTTGATAACCCCACCCATACTTTCCCATTAACGGCGTCATATGCGAGCGTCCACTCCGCATCATACCCAACCGAATACCCAAGGGTTGTAGGCGTTGACCACCTCTCGCCGCCGTTTACTGATGTGATGTAACAGAGCGGCCCGGGGGACGAGGCGTTGGGATATGCGGCATAAAAAAACCACCACAACCCCGCAGCGTAAAAGCTCTTGCGTTGATGGGGCAGCCTCGAAAGGGCCGCCATGCCGGCGACGGTTTCGATGGTAGAGACTTTAGATACTGCGACGTTAGAGGCCGCCGGAGTTACGCCGACGCAGCCCGCGAAGAGGACGGCGACGAGCAATGCGACAGCGATAAAGGAAAACGGTTTTACGAATTGCATAAGCGCCTCGTAAAGGACTTGACGCCTTAGAAAGTCGAAGGAGGGCTGATAAATGTTGCGGTGTGAACGTGACCGCCGCAACTACGGCCGTAACCAAGTTTTTCGTCAGCTCGTGAACAGGGCACGCTGCGCGGCAGGATGTCGAAAAAGCAAGATGAGCAAGGAGCTAAGGAGAGGGGAAACGAAATGCGCTATGCTGTCCTTGGGCGGCCTGTTTGAAAATTACGACAGCCATTCCCAATGTGTGAGCGAAAACAAAGTGGCTCCGGAATAAATGCCTATACCGTCCAGACACCGCTTCATGTTATTAAGTATGAAAGGGCATCGGTTTAGGCAACGCCCTAACTTCTGAACCCTGGTTAGTTCTGGTCAACCAGCTTCAACTGTTTTGGTTCTGGCTCAATATCTATGTCGAAGAAAATTCATCGCTCACACGGCTCCTGACCACGTTTAGAAAAATACAAGCTGACAAAACAGCTTGCGGTAACGCCTGAGAGCGAGAAATCGGCGCGGTGGTCGCAAGGACACGCGATTGAACTGAACGGACATCCATTTACTTGTGGGCTTGCAAATCTCACCACAGCACTGTAAAAAAAGTGGAGGCATCTTCGAGTTGAAATGGAATTGAGTTTAGCACGCTTACAAAGCACAGAATCTTGATGCAGTCCGAGAGCTCAGACTTTAAGGTACCAGCGATTATCGATCTATCTGGAATTAGCACACGCGTATGATCTTGCTGCAAAGCGAAGCCGCTGGCCAAGTGTCGAACATACGGTCAAAATCGGCTTCCAGGGCCAAGATGCGCTTGAGTGTCGAAACGAATAGTGCTGCGCACAGGATCCAAGCTGAGCATACGCGCTACAACTAGAGCTTATGCCCGCTAAATTGGGTTGGAGTTCATGGTTTCGCGTAAGCTCTTATTCTTTTTTTGCGCAAAGTAATGCTTCGGCAGAGACGATACGCAAACCGAGACTAAAGACTCTAAAAACAAGATGGCATTTTATGGAAACGCGCGACCTCATTAACCTTACCAGGCACGGAGGTAGGCTGTTGAGGGTAGTCAAAAAATGTTTTAGCAAATCAGTCGCCACTCGATTTCTGAGATCACTCAGCGACAGGTGAGTGCAAACCCGTCGCTTTCAACTCCGATCTGTCTACAAAGCTAGATGTGTCTGAATACCTCTTTGCAGGGGTTGCTTGTTGCTGGTCGATCGCAGCACTCTCACTGCAGTCTTCGCTGAAACGATGTCTGAATGGCTATATCAATGCTAACGTTGCATGATACACGGTCTGTGCTCTGGAGATTTGGCACAAAAAGCATCGCCGCCCGCTTTGACCTGAAAAATAGGGGAACCAGCTTCGAAAGACAAAAAGACCGTTCTCTGCGTACTATCGTAAAAGCTATTTACGTTATGACATTCTTTTGATAGACTTTGCTTTCCTGCGGAATATGAAAAGATGAAGATGGTAGTGCAGAGCAACCTGCATAAAAAGAGAGCCACGAGACGGCCGTTTAAACGCATGCACATACTGAGCTACCGTTGACTACTATAGCGAGAGAGATATGTCTAGCGCAAAGCGAGTAGCCAGAAATACGTCGTTTTTGCTCATTAGCCAGATAATAAGTTACGGAGAGGGCGCCATTTATACAATTCTCGTGGCGAGGTACCTAGGCGCGGAAGGTCTTGGTATCTTGAACTTCGGCCTGGCGATCACGGCGATTTTTAGCATTCTTGCAAATTTCGGTCTCACGACGTTAGCTACGAGAGAAGTCGCTCGCGATAAGTCGCAGGCAAGCAAGTACATAGCGAATGTTATTCCGATACAAATGATGTTAGCCCTATTTAGCGTCGGCCTCATCGTCGTGCTGGTAAATGTCCTGGCGTACTCACAGCAAACTATTTACGTCGTCTACATCCTGTCTATTTCTCTCATCGTTTCCACACTTTCGAACCTTTTTTTAGCCATATTCCAAGCGTTCGAACAGTTGGAGTTCCAGTCCATAGCTGTAGTCATAACCAGTGTTGTAGCGCTTTGTGAAGCCGTGCTTGGCATACTCCTTCACGTGAACATCGTCGCATTTGCGTTCTTCTTTCTCGTTTCGAATGGTGCCGCTTTGGTTTACGTGTACGCGGTATGCGCCCGAAGATTCTCTTTGCCGCGTCTTGAAGCTGACTTCACCTTCTGGAGAAGCGCCCTGAAGGAGGCCTGGCCGATGGTTGCTGTGGGAATAGGGGTAATGATCTACTTCAGGATTGACGTCGTCATGCTATCATTCATCCAAGGCACGACGGCAGTCGGCTTTTACAGCGTCGCATACACCCTCTCAGAGGCGTCGACCGTTGTTGGCGCCATGTTTCTCACATCCGTATTTCCAGTGCTGTCGCATCAACACCAAAATTCCAAGACGTCGTTTCGAGACACGTGCACGCAGTCCGTTAGATACCTGCTTTACTTCGCTCTCCCAATGGCGTTTTTCGTGACGCTGTGGGCAAAGCCGATCGTTTCCCTCCTCTTTGGGAGCGCGTTTGACCCATCAATAGCGGCTCTGCAAATACTAATCTGGGCTGCAGCGCTCATGTACGTGGCTATGCTGCTGGGAAACGCTCTTGTCGCAGCTGACCTCCAACGGCTGAGCATGAGAATCACTGCCGCAGCCGTCGTCATCAACGTAAGCTTGAACGTGTTCTTGATCCCCAAGTACAGCTACATTGGCGCATCATATGCGACAGTAGCAACGGAAGCCGCCTTCGTCGCTCTGGGTCTTATTCTCTTAGGACGACACGGCTATGATCTGAGATTCCGGAGAACGAGCGTGTTGCCCGTTTTTGGCTTACTCGTCATTGCGGCGATTTCAGCATTATTATTCCTCAGAAACGTTCCACTTGCGGTAATTACAGTCGTTGACCTGACTGTGTATGTGGCACTCATATACAAACTCGGCTTAAACGAACAGGACAAACGCCTAATTAGCAGCTTGCTTAAGCCATCGAGACCGGCAAAGTCTGAAAGATGAACACAGCCGCCTCAAAGTGACGACTCATTGAGCTTTCAAAGATTATAGAGACCGAAGAGGTGCCCTCACTTCAGTAGAAGGGAGTTGAGAGATACGGTTTGAAATCAAGTGAGTACCTGTATGACGTTCTTGGCAGAGAGTCACGAAGGGGGACACACCCACAAGAAGCTCGAGCAGTTTATCATCGCCGCTAGTGGAGCCGTACTCTTCGTTGCTAGTTTAGTTGCTTCTCGGCTTTTTTCTCTTCGCAAGCATAGCCGTACCAGCAACCGCTCAAACTCAATCTGCAATGAAAAGACAAGGGTTAAGCCACGGGTAGGGAAAGCGAAGGTTGCTATGCACAATTCAATTCGGTCGCAGAGCATTACCGCTAATACCAAATGCCGTTCGACTTTGAAAACTGCGGCAAAAGAGAGGTTTAGTTTTAGGGAATAATGTGCTGATAAGCGGGACCCCGTCGATACAAATAACTCCGGGGGCCACGGTCAGAATTGGCGATAATGTTGTATTGAATTCGAATGATCGGGGTTACCACGCCGCAATGTATGCACCGGTTAAGTTATTGGCAGCTAAGCCAGGAGCCGTGATCTCAATCGGCCCAAACACCCAGGTTTTTGGAAGTTGTTTTCATGCCTATGATGCCATTACAATTGGGAAAAATTGCTTGATAGCCGCCAATACTAACATATTTGATGCTCACGGCCACAAGCTCTCATTTGATGATGTTTCGAACAGAGTAAGAACGACGGGTGCTCCAGCCGACGCATAACCCGTGGTTATAGGAGATAATGTATGGATTGGACTAAGTTCAATCATTTGCCAAGGACAATAATTGGCGATTGTTCAATAGTTGCGGCGGGGAGTGTAGTCACGAAAGAAGTTCCCAGTATGTGCATCGCTGGGGGGGACCCTGCTCGAGTTTTAAAGAGAGATTAATGCACGTTCAGCGACTCTTCAAATTATTTCCAAAAAAGAATCCTGGAAATACTTAATATTTTATGTGTCGACAACGGACTGATATATCCGAATGGTTTTTTCTGCTATGGCATCCCAGGATAAATACTGAAGCGCTCTTTGTCGGGTCATTTTTCCAAGATCCTCCCGTAGTCTCCGGCTCTCTAGAAGGGAGCGGATAACAACGGCAAGAGCGGAGGGGTCATTCGGAGGGACATACGTACCCGTATCACCTAAATATTCTGAACTCCCCCCTATGGGCGTTGCGATCACCGGAGTGCCATTCATCATAGCTCGTGTTATAGTAGCGCTCCCCCACACTGGATGGGTATAGACGGCGAATGTGAACATGCTCTCCTGCATTTTTTCATCAAATTCTAACTCACTCACCCTACCATACCACTGGATCTGATCCTCCACGTTATTCCGTTGTGCCTCCTTTTTTGCTGTTTGTTCTTCCTCCTTGCCATAGATGCCGTACACTTCGAGGTTGATCTTGATCCCGTCATCACGCAAGATTCGAAGCGCCTTGAGAAGGTCAAAGAAGCCTTTATGTTTTACAGGGCTCCCAAAAAAAGTAACTCTGGCCCTCACCAGCCCCCGGAGGCTAACCTGGGGACCGCCATGGAATACCACGTGAATTTTGTCTTCTGGAATTCCAATCTGCATCATGCTATCCTTTTGTTGCTCGGAATGAACGATGACAGCATCAGCATATTGATAGACTCGGTGAAGCAACCGTACACCTGGCCTATAGTTATACAGATTGTGAATGGTCACCACCTTATACGGTACTTTCGTTTGCGTGAGAAGAGTTAGAAGGGGCAACTCTCCAAAAGAGAAAATTGAGCTTTGTTGGTAATGGAGAATATCGGAGTCTCTACACTGCTTTGCGTAGCGCAGTCCAAGAGGAATCCTGCTTGTACGATAGGTGATGCCGTGAATCCTGGATCGGTCAGGTTCATCTCCATAAGAATCAAACGGCGTGGTAACGAGGCAGTATTTGCCATCAAAAAGGGAAGAAGAGCCACGATATTTATATTTACACACACAATGACTCGTTACAACCTTCACTGAAACGTCTCTTTTTATTAATGCATTAATAAGATTCTCCGAATAATTGGCCATGGAAATATTATGATACCAGCAGGTCACCATGCAAACAGAGAAATTTTTAGTCACAATCACCAAGTAAATAGGTGTTTTTTGGTATTTATTGAATTGTAATAAATTTTTTTACGCTACATCGAGTGACACGAAAAACCTTATCCGTTACGTGCTGAAAGATTTGCCATTTTTATGTGCCCTCAGCCCGGCCACGCTGGGATCAGGAGCGAGTCCTAAGTAAGGGGGGCCTGTGCGCCCCTTATTGTAGCGTTTTGCGCATTCCTCGTGTTCACAGCAGCACATTCCTAGCGAGGGCGCTCAATGTGGCAGGACTAGTGTCAAAAACGGTAGCACCCCGAACAGGAGTATGTCGTCCACCGCGTGCATCGTGACGACAAAAGGCAGGTTTTTTGTCTTGTAAAATGCGACGCCAAAGACGATACTGGCTCCAAACGTGAAGAGGGTCTCGTAGATGTTGGCGTAGCCCGCGTGCATGGCGCCGAAGATCACGCTCGTGATAAGGATTCCAGCAACTGCACCGCTTCGCTCAATGAGCTGCGGCTGCAGTAGAACACGATAGAGCAGCTCCTCAACGAGCACCGCAAAGAAGATCATAACGATGCTCAACCGAGTGAGCTCTGAGACTGAAGCATTTGGGATAAGCGGGTTATTCGCAAGAATGGCGTATTCAAGAAGCCCGATCCCCGCGCCAACAAGGATGCCAAACGGAATGAGGTACGTCAATCGGAGACCTCCGGTGAGCCCAAGATCGTAGCGGCTGAGCTTTCGGCGTGCAACGATCGCTATAATCGGGATGAACATCACGCCGTAGCTCGCCACCCACAAGTACAAGGTCGCCGTCGGGATGACCAAGAGGAGGGGGGCGCACATCACCCAGACGATGGCGAACCAGCAGATAGCCGGCAGGAGCGCAAATGAGAGGTAGACCACACGAAACACCGATAGCAGAGCGAGCGCTTGGACGAGCTGCACCCGCTCGTCGCGCAGCGCCACCACGATAACGGCAACGGCGATGATGTTGAGCACTTGCAAGGCGACGTCGAGCACAATGTGGCCTGCAAAGAGTAAGCCCTCGCCCGCGATGATAAGGAATATGGCGAGGAGCTCATACCAAGCCAAGTTGAAGACAATCGATTTCCTAGCTGCAGGAGCTAGCGCAGGTCGTGTGCTGTCAGGGAGACGCAAAACTATTCCTCAACACTGTTTTTCGACATATCAACGGCTCCGCCGTGAATGGGTCGGATCTCTTTAAGAACCCGCTGGTAGTAAGGCATCTTAGCGCGCGCGTGCAAGTGCAGGGCCTTGAGACTGGCTTCCTGGGTTTCTTCCAACTCGTGTGGTGTCGTCAGGTCGCGTAGTTTGCGGTACGTTTCACTGCACCCACAGCATCGCAACCGTACCCCAACTGACGTTGCCTTTCATAGTTGCAGCCGCTTCCCCGCCGTCACACCTGAACCGCCAGGCCGTCCGAACAGGTTTTGGAAAGAGCTAGGGGCATAGTTATGCCACAACACGGTCAAGACTCCAGGTTTTCATCGTGCGCCGTTCGCCTCACGTCCACGCCGCCGAAATAAGGCTACCGAGGCGTATCTAGTTTTTCTCGGCATTGAGAGCTTTGAGTAAACAAGACTATATATTTTATAGAGCGCGTCGGTTTTGTCAACAGAGCAAAACGGTTCTAGCACTGGATCAAATTTCGATTTGAATCTAGAAAGACTCTCAGGGTCGAGCATGCCAAACAAATCCAGCTTCTTGAAGCCCTTTGATTTTGCGTGCTGAATGACCTCCCATACGAGAAACTCGTTCGTACTCAGGTCTCTGCGCGCGTTAACGTTACCGATCCAATAGCCATACCGATCCTCACGCAGCACACAGCACACGGTTGCGCCAGCAATCCTTCCGTCAATGCTGACGCTGTGCACCGTCACACGGTGGGGAAATGCAGCCGCAAGCTCCTTTAGATACTTATCACTAAACAGATTCTGTCTTTCCCCACGTTCTTTTCTTCGTTCTCGCCACATGCCAAGCACCAAGCTGACATCGTGTGTTTGCTCTACTTCAGGTGACAGTGCGCTTACGTGTTTGATGCC
>PMIN01000140.1:0-236 GCA_003158275.1 Methanobacteriota archaeon | reverse complement strand
GCGGGGAGCGCATTACCGTCAGTCCCAGGCGTCGAGTAACAAAAAAAGGGAATATGCACCTGAGTTTGGTACCCGAAAATACGGCATACGGCATAAGCTGGGATCCAGAATGTCTCTCAACGATCTTCAAAAAATCCCACGTGTGAAATAGCGTCCCCTGTGGGCTGTTTTCGACAAACTGGTCCCAGCGCTTTTTATCGTCGAGCAACTCAACAGCCATTGTTGCGCCACCACAC
>PMIN01000159.1:6516-7822 GCA_003158275.1 Methanobacteriota archaeon | reverse complement strand
GCGAAACTCCTGATAAAGGACGGCGAACCACAGGAAGGATTACTCAATCGGCTCGAAATGGTCATCCGTGCGTTTGACCCGTGCTTCTCGTGTGCAACCCACACGATTGACGGACGTTGGCCAGTCAAACTTGAACTTGTGGGGCCCAACAGAAGAACCAGAACGTACACCAACTACTAGATAGAGTCGATAAGGCATTTTTGCCTTATCTCCCCCCTCTTTTTTTGCCTATTTGCCTATTATTACCGACTTACTTTTTTACGCCTTAGCACCGCTGAGGCCTATCTGCACGTAACGGGACCGATACCCATAATGGTGTCCCGAGCAAAATCCCATACAACCACACTTTCGGCATTGTTCGTGATCTCCAGCTTTTTCGTTCCGGTGATCTCGCCGATTTTCGCGGCTTGCATGCCGGCCTCTTCAAAGATGCGTATCACCTCTTGCACGTGCTCAGGTTGGGCTGTCAACAAAAATCCCATCCCGGGATACATGCGCAACCACAGGTGCATATCCATGCCCTCAGGGATGGGTATCTGTTCCAGTTCTATGACAGCGCCAACTTCCGACACTTCGAGCATCATTCCGAGTGTGCCGAGCAACCCTGGATTGCTAATGTCTTTCGCAGCCCCGGCCAAGTGCTGTTCCCCGACGCGCTTCATCGTCTCGAGCTGCTTGCGCAATACCTCCGGGTGCTTCATTGTGGTTGTGTCCCAACAGAGACTGCACGAGGGGTGTACCCTGCCGTCCAAATCTATTGCAGCAAGAACATCTTGCCCATCACGCGCCTTGCAGCTATAAATGATCGAATCGGTCTGTGCGGTGCCTATGATAGCGACATCAAGTGCATTATAAACCGTGTCGGGATGGACGTGCCCACCAACGACCGGCACACCAAATTTTTTTATCGCCTCGCTCATACCTGCCAGAACCCGGTTGCAGACGTCGGGCGAGTTGGCAGAGAACACGTCGACCATCGCAAGCGGGGTCCCCCCCATAGCCAAAATGTCGTGAATATTCACGAGAACAGCGCAGTACCCGGCCCATTCAGGGTCCGCATCCATAAGCTTTGACCAGATGCCATCAGCGGCTATAAGCAGGGACTCGTCGCCTCGCTCGATTACCGCGGCATCCTCCCCAAAGTTTCCTGTGCTGAGGTCCTCGTCAAACCACTTCACAAGCGAACCGATTGAGCGCTTCCTTGCGATGCCTTCAAAGTCACGAAGCGACTGAGCCAATTCGTCCAGTTTCATGTCGTTCACAAAACATTAATAGGCACAAGGGGTTCTTATATCCGTATACTGCC
>PMIN01000159.1:0-6416 GCA_003158275.1 Methanobacteriota archaeon | reverse complement strand
ACTCAAGGAACTATTAACGCGACGGCAGGAGCAGCGTCACGAAACGCGTCACTCCAAAATGCTCAGAAGCTAATACTGCTTGACGAAATTGACAACCTACACGGCAATTCTGATCGCGGCGGGGCAAAAGCAGTGACAGAGCTCGCAAAAAAAACGCGCGAGCCTGTGATTCTGACGGCCAACGACCTACACGGTGTCTCATCCACACTACGTGGACGATGCAAACTCATCGCTTTTGTCGCCATCAGGGAGGAAAGTGCGCAAAAAGCGCTGGTAGATATCTGGCACAACGAGAGGAGAGAAGCTTCGCACGCCCGCGAGGCCGTTGCTGACTTCATCGCCCGGCTCGAGCAGCCTGAACGGGCTTCACGAGATACGGCAGCACTGGAGGCGATCAGCGCTGATCTTGAGATTCTCACACGACTCGGCTTTGACCTCGATAGGCCAGCGATTTGCGACGCTCAGGAAGCCGTTGCTGACTTCATCGCCCGGCTCGAGCAGCCTGAACGGGCTTCACGAGATACGGCAGCACTGGAGGCGATCAGCGCTGATCTTGAGATTCTCACGGATTCGGTGCGCGAGCTAGAGACGCTACGCGAGACACTGTCGGACATTGGCCGGTCGCTGAGTGCTGTCGACATGGTCTCCATTCAAAAGATCGTGAAGAACGCTAAAGGAGATCTGAGATCGGCGATAACCGACTTTCAAGCATACGTCGGAGGGACTCAGGTGGAAACCGCAGCTCGCGATCGCGCCCAATCAGCATTCGACCTAATGAGAAGCATTTTTAACGACACCGACATGATCAAGCCCCTCACTATTTCGTACGGGGTCGATCAGACGCCTGAAGACCTTATACACTGGGTAGACGAAAACCTCCCACGTTCTTTGAAAGATGGGGGCCTCGCTCGTGCATTTCAGGTACTGCGTAGAGCTGATATCTACCTCGGAAGAACGCGAAAGAGACAAAACTACGGCCTTTGGAGATACGCCGCCGAACTGATGACCGCGGGAGTGAACGTAGTGAGTCGCCAAAACCGTGGAGAACGCTATGCCACGGCCAAGTATTCCCCACCGACGCACTGGATGCGCCTCGGGCAGACCCGGTCTAAACGCGCTTTGCGGGACGCGGTGGCAACTAAAATCGGCACCGCAAACCACATCTCAGTCACCAAAGCGCGGCAAGATACTATTCCACTGTACAAAGAGCTTGCAGAGAGGAACCCAGCAGGCATAACGGCAGCACTGCATCTCACTGCCGACGAACTTGCGTTTCTAATGGATGCCAAAAAGGATAGCCCAGCGGTAAAAACCGCGTTACAAGTAGCGCAAGGATTAAACAGCGGGGAGACGCCCGTACATCAACCGATTTCAGAGCGCAAGATGCCGGTTAGTTTAGACGCGTTGCACTCTCCATCTGAAAATCAGGGTGATACGCCTTCAGAATTGCCCGTTAAGCGCGGCGGTAACCAACGTGCAGGCAATCGCGAGGAAATACTCAAAACGGACTCACATCGCGAGCAAAAATACCTCGATGAGTACTGAGCCCGCGTTTTAAAGCGTCCCCGCCATTCGTTCGTTAAATCGCTTCAGAATTTGCATCATCACACCGTTGTGCGCAAGTGCTTCTTTTATGCGCTGCTGTGCACGCTTCTTCGCGTACGTATCCTCGACGAAGTCAATGCCGTCATATTCGACCCGCGTGAGTATGAGTCCCGAAGCGGGCGCTGACCTGATCCCTTCGACGTGACTTCGCTCCAACATGTTCCTAAACCACGCAACGCTTCGGTGTCCGTTTCCTACAAGAGCCAGCCCGGTAACGAGTTTTCTCATCATGTTCCACACGAAACTATTGGCGGCGATGTCCACAACGATAAAGTTGCCCGATACTCGCACGCTCGAAGAAAAGACCGTCCGGACGGTCGGCCGCCGTTTCTCGAGGCTGAAATTGTGAAAATCGTGTACGCCGTATAAAAGGTCCGCTGCCTCACGCATAGCGTGTACATCGAACTGCCCATCGCACAAAATGTATTGGTATTCGCGCAGGAGAGCATCCCGTCGGGCATCGAACGTAAGGGGCACATCCGCGCGCGCCCACGTCCAAATCTCTGCAGGCAGATGAGTATTAATGTGACGAGGGAGGGCTAACTCACTAACATCAGTTTCGAACGCTATCACCGCATCGAGAGCGTGAACTCCTTTGTCTGTTCTGCCAGAGGCCGTAAAATGAGCAGCACGAGGCTCGTCAAAGAGTCGCGCGCGGCGCAAAGCTTCGACAACCGCCGCTTGTACGGTTGCACGGCCCGGTTGTGTCTGAAAACCTGCGTACGCAGTTCCCACATATGCAAGCCGCATGGCAACTTTCGATTTTTCTATAGGTAGCTTCAATTCCATGGGGCGATCGCGCAATTTAAGACTTTCAGCCGCTTACAGGAACGCTTCTCAACGATCCCTCGCTTGCTGCTTTCGCACCAATGTTGGTTGAGGATAAACAGCCACCAATGGTCGTGCCTGTGTGCCGCGCTGAACGCAATAACTTATTTACCAGATACTCGTGATTAGCATAAAAGATGCACGACCGTCAAGCTAGAACCCGCGTCTTCCCGTAGAACGATCATGAAAGCGATTCTCGCGTTTGAAAATGGCGTTGCAGTGGTGGGAAAACGGTTTGGAGCTAAGCGCGCTGCGACGGGCGAGCTTGTTTTCGCCACCCCCTACACGGGCTACGTAGAGGCGCTGACCGATCCCTCGTACAACGGCCAAATCTTGCTGTTCACCTATCCTTTGGTCGGAAATTACGGCGTAAACTATGACGACTGCCAGTCGGCAGGCATAAAAGCCGAAGCATTCGTCATCAGAGAGCTGTGTGAACACCCTACTAACGACCAGACCCTCGATGCGTTCCTCAAGGCTTACGAAATTCCCGGCATATGGGACATTGACACCCGGATGATCACTATCATGATACGCGACGAAGGTGCAATGCAGGCAAGCCTCTTGCCAAGCGCTAAAGGGTCGCGCGCCGACATTCGAAAGGCTCTTGACCTTGCACGCCGCGCTCCAGACATCGCCACCGACCTAGTATCAGAGGTTACCTGCGCAAACGCCTACCGCATTCCCGGTAAGGGGACGCGTTTCGTTCTCATGGACTTTGGCGTCAAGCAAAACACAATTAAGAATCTGCAACGTCGCGACGTCGACCTCATCGTCGTGCCTGCAGACACGCCAGGAAAAAGAATAGTAGACTATGAGCCTGACGCGATACTGCTTTCCAACGGCCCGGGAGATCCCGCTCAAGCCAAGAACGGGATTCGCGTGGTCCGCGAGCTCGCGGGACAACTGCCCATCTTTGGGATATGTCTTGGACATCAGCTGATCGCCCTCGCACTTGATGGAGAGACGTATAAACTCAAATTTGGACATCGAGGTGCGAACCAACCCGTTTTGGACCTTCGCACGCAGCGCGTATACATCACGGCGCAAAATCACGGTTACGCAGTTCGCTACGACCAAAGGGATAAAATGACCGTTACACAGGTCAACGCCAACGATAACACCGTCGAAGGCATTGAAAATGAATACCTGCATATCATGAGCGTACAATATCACCCCGAAGCATCCCCTGGTCCACACGACCTTGAGAAATCGTTTTTCGACCAGATTACCGATGTCGCAGGTCGCAGCATGTGACGGCCTAAACGCCCTAGTGTGCGCCCAAGAAGAATGCCAAAAAGAGCAGACATAGGAAAAGTGCTACTCATCGGCTCCGGTCCAATAGTGATCGGGCAAGCGGCCGAGTTCGACTTCAGCGGGAGCCAAGCCTGCACCTCTTTGCGAGAAGAGGGGGTGTCGGTCACTTTGGTGAACTCAAATCCCGCAACGATAATGACCGACCCGAACATGGCGGACGCGGTATACATTGAACCGCTGAAGCCTGACATTGTAGCTGCAATCGTTCGAAAGGAACAACCTGACGGAATAATTGCGGGTCTTGGAGGGCAAACGGGCCTCAATATCACGGCCGAACTGGCAGAGATGGGCGTCTTGGCAGAATGTAACGTCAAACCCCTAGGCACACCACTCGAGACCATTTATGTGGCCGAGGACAGGGAACGGTTCCGGACAACGATGGAAGGCATCGGAGAAAGAGTCCCCAAAAGCCACGCGGTCTATGACTCGAATGACTACCAATGGCTGGCAGCGGAACTCGGCTTGCCTGCAATCGTCCGATCCGCATACACCCTCGGGGGAGGTGGCAGCGGCATAGCCAGAAATGAGGAGCAATTGAAGGCCATCATCGAGAACGGGATCAAAAAATCGCGCATCGGCCAAGTCTTAGTAGAAGAAAGCGTCCTCGGATGGAAGGAATTTGAATACGAAGTGATGCGCGATTCCGGGGATACCTGCATCACCATCTGCAACATGGAAAACGTCGACCCCATGGGCGTGCACACGGGCGAGTCGATCGTCGTGACGCCGTCGCAAACCCTTTCCGATGTTGAACACCAGATGCTACGAAGCGCCTCGATTCGAATCATTCGTGCCCTGCGGATCGAGGGCGGCTGCAACATACAGTTCGCCCTGAAAAACGGGGAGTACCGCGTTATCGAAGTAAATCCGCGTGTATCACGTTCATCGGCGCTTGCATCAAAAGCGACGGGATATCCTATCGCGCGCATCTCAGCAAAGATCGCAATCGGGATGCGACTGAGCGAGATCCCCAACCGAGTTACCAACGAAACGCCAGCCTCATTTGAGCCGACCATAGATTATACGGTCGTCAAAATACCGCGATGGCCGTTTGACAAGTTCACCAGGGCAGATAATACCCTAGGAACGGCTATGAAGAGCACGGGCGAAGTCATGGCCATTGGTCGAACGCTCGAGGAGTCGCTCCAGAAAGCGATCCGATCGCTCGATTTGGATATCGCAGTTTCCATCGCTGAAGATCCCATTGATTTGATATCAACCCCCACTGACAAGCGACTGTTTCAGATCTACAGCGCCCTCAAGAAAGGGCACGCTGTAGCGGAAATAGCACAACGCACGGACATTGATCCATTTTTCATACGGAAAATCAAGAATATAGTTGATTTTGAGGCTTACCTCGAAGGCAAGTACCTGAACCGGCACACTAAGCAGATGAGCGCTGAAGATCTGCGACGAGCAAAGCGCCTCGGATTCACCGACCAGCAGATTGCTGACCTGGCCGGTCTTGAACGAACGAAGGTCACAGACCTCAGACATCGCAAAACGCACAATGTAACGGCGACGTACAAGATGGTCGATACGTGCGCTGCCGAGTTTCGAGCGCAGACGCCATACTACTACTCCACTTACGAACAACAGAACGAGGTTGTTCCTACAGACCGAACGAAAGTGCTCATCGTAGGGGCAGGCCCTATCAGAATAGGACAAGGAATTGAATTCGATTACTGTACGGTCCACGCGGTGCTCTCGCTACGAGAGGAAAACATAGAAGCGCATATCATAAACAACAATCCCGAGACGGTTTCGACCGACTATGACACGTCAGATAAGCTCTTCTTTGAACCTCTAACGCTAGAAGACGTGATGAATATCATTGAAAAAGAAGAACCTTACGGCGTTCTCGTTCAGTTCGGGGGCCAAACTTCCGTAAACCTCGCTATCCCTCTTGAGAGAGAGATCAAACGAAGAGGGTTTTCAACAAGGGTCCTCGGCACATCCCCCGACTCCATTGACATTGCAGAAGATCGCGATCGGTTTTCGAGACTGTTGGAGCAGCTCGCTATTCCGCAACCGGAAAGCGGTTCTGCGACCTCGCGCGAGGGAGCAACAAAAATCGCGCGAGAGATAGGTTATCCGCTTCTCGTACGACCTTCATACGTGCTCGGGGGCCGCGCCATGGAGATCGTCTACGACGAATCCGAGTTGGACCGTTATATTGACGAAGCGGTGAGGGTGTCCAGACAACATCCGGTACTGATCGACAAGTTCTTGCAGCACGCAGTCGAGATCGATGTCGACGCAGTCAGTGACGGAGATGAAGTCCTAGTGCCCGCCATAATGGAACATATCGAAGAGGCAGGGATTCACTCCGGCGACTCAGCGGTGGTCATCCCAGCTCAATCGATTGACGCAGAGACACAGGGAATTATTAAGAACTACGTGAAGAGGATTGCCCGTGCGCTTAACGTCGTTGGGCTCATCAACCTTCAACTGGCGATAAAAGACGGGACGGTTTACGTTCTAGAAGCAAATCCACGCTCAAGCAGAACGATTCCCTATGTCTCAAAAGCCACGGGCTTGCCGTTGGCAAAGATCGCCGCCAAAGTGATAATGGGGCAGCGGTTGCGCGACCTTTATCCGACAGAGCCCACGATCGGGCACGTTGCCGTGAAAGAAGTAGTGCTCCCGTTTGACAAGCTCCCCGG
>PMIN01000164.1 GCA_003158275.1 Methanobacteriota archaeon | reverse complement strand
CGACCCCCACACAGACCCCCACACCGACGCCGACCCGCACACCAACGCTGACCCCCACAACGCGGGTCATACGGATATAGCGGTTGTTACGGTTGCGGTCTGATAAGTGAGTCGGGGCTTCCCTGAACTAGAAAGGTTCGGCTTGACGCGCTTCGCACTGCAGGCGTTATTGGGCAGCATGCGTCGGATAGGCAATGTGCGTGCTCGCGTTTATGAAAAAGGTTTTGCAGGCGCAGTAATGGCCAGCACATCATCGATAGTTTTGAGCAAGTTTTCGACGTGCTGCCGCCGTTTGAGCGCCCCCTCTCGGAGCGTCTGCTTTCCTTGCTCGGTGATCTCGTAAACGATCTTTTCGCGCCCCCCCGTCGGCTCTCCAGCGCTGACGTCGCCCGCCTCTTTCAGTTCGTGAAGACGCGGGTAGACGTTGCCGGCAGTCGCACGGAAATGCCCACGACTGCGTTCCTTGATGAGCTGCGCCAGTTCGTAACCGCTCATAGGGCCTTCAGTGAGCAGAAAGTAGAGCACGAAGAGCGAGTACACTTTAAGGGCGTGCCGCTCAAGCGGTTCTCGTTCGATCATTATTCAAGCATGCGTCATTTTTCATATATAACAATTGCTGTTATATAAACTGCTGATATAACATTTACTGATATGTTAGACCTGTATACAAAGCTATTACCCAGTACCCTGCGTTACGGTTGGTAGAGCGGTCTAGACGAATATTAAGAGGCAAGGCATGAGCCAGTCAAATTTGCTCCAGTTGGCGTGGGCTTTATGATGGTGTCGATGATAAACATCATTATTTATCTGTGCGCTAGCGGGAAACTGGTATGGCGACGGCGATGAACACACTGTACAGAACTACTGGTGGAGTAGTGGGACAGGCCATAGGAGGCGCTCTGCTCGCAGAGTGCGTTTCGCCAGTCGTGATTCAGACGCCACGAGGTCCCGCCCCCGGCCCACTCTTACCGAATGCAACGGCGCTTAACTGCGTCTTCCCCTCTGCGCTTGACATCTCACTCGTGGGGGTGCTTGTGACGCTATTCGTTGCGAGCCGAGCGGGAGAGATAGGGGCGTATGAGCCTGTTGAAGGGGCAGCTGCAGCCTTTTGATCGTTGGTGATACGATGGAATACAAAAACATCCTGATCGGAACCGATGGTGGGGACCTGATGGCCCCCGTGTATGATAACGCGGCCTATTTCGCGCGACTGACCGACGCGACTGTGCACATCGCGTACGTGCTCGACGTCGCTGGGTTTACCGCCTACCCCGTCGACTCATCGTGGGAAAACATGTACGACGTCCTCCTCGCTGAGGGAAAGAACATTGTCGCAAGCGCCAAAAAAGATCTGGCGTCGCGCGGCACAAATGACGACCGGATCATTACTACAGTGCTCGACGGACACCCCGCAGAAGAACTGGACACGTACGCCGGGAGCCATGATATTGACCTCATTATCATCGGATCACACGGGCGAAAAGGATTAGATCGTCTACTGATCGGCAGTGTGGCTGACAAGGTCGTGCGGGGCGCTAAGGTTCCGGTGCTGATAATTAGGAGTCGATAGCGTCCCATTCCGCGCAAACGAGCGGCGCCCTCTGCTAGCCATCATATTAAACGCTGGGCGCGGAGGGCATTCGTCGTTCGTCCGAAGAACTGCCCTGAGTTTCAGTAGCTCTTCGTCGGTTTGGCGTTTCGGTTTCGGCTTGCGCGGCAGCGCTTTTTTTTTGCGTTGGCAGGTATGCACCGAATAGCGCAACTGAGTCAGAGCTCCGCCTTGGTCTTTCGGCCAAGCCCGTCGCACCGCGCCCGTTATTATTAAGCTCTCCAGGCCGTATTGGTTTACGCGATGTATTTTAAGGAGCTTGTCTCTCTGTTCGATGAGCTAATCACCTATTCGTCGAGGCTCAAGAAAGCTGAAATCATAGCTGGTTTTTTGACTGGGGCTTCTGAAGATGATATCGAAATCGTGTGCACATTTCTGACCGGCCGAATATTTCCGGCGTGGGATACGCGCGATATAGGGGTGGCTGGTAAGACGCTGGACAAAGTAATTGCGAACATCAGTGGTAAGAGTAGCGAGGAGGTCGTAGAGAGCTATCGCGACACGGGAAACCTCGGCATTACAGCGGAACGGCTTCTTCAGAAGAAAGTCGCAATGAGCCTTGCGACGTTTCAGGAGCCCCTCACTGTCGTTGCCCTGTACCATTATTTCGAAGAGCTGGCCGTGACTTGGGGGAAAGGGTCGGCCCAGAAGAAGCAGCGAATGCTCTCGAGTCTGTTAAGTAGGGCCGCGCCTCGAGAGGCGTATTATATCGTCAGTCTTGCCACTCGCAACCTCCTCATTGGCTCAAAGCATGGCGTAACTGAAGAAGCTATCGCCAAGGGCTTCAGCGTGCCGGCCGACGCGGTGCGGCGCGCGTTTATGGTGACCGATGACATCGGTCTTGTCGCGCGAATCGCCAAAACTAAGGGATTATCGGGTTTACAGGCGCTCAATATCGAACCCATGCGGCCCGTCAGGCCTATGCTCGCGCTGAACGTCGCCGACGCCACAGAGGCGCTAGAGGTGATGGGAGGCCGGGCAGCGTTTGAAACGAAGTATGACGGCGCGCGAGTTCAGGTCCACAAGGCCGGTGCAGAGATTAGGCTCTACTCTAGCAAAACAGAGGATCTGACCGAAGCGCTGCCCGACATCCGCGCGGCGGTGAACGAAAGCGTTCACGCAGATTCGCTCATCCTCGACTGCGAGGCGATAGCCGTGGACAAGGGCACAGGCAAAGTGATACCATTTCAAAACGTCCTCAACCGCATCCGGCGCAAGTACAGGGTAAGAGAGCTCAGCGATCAGATACCGATGCAGCTGCGCCCGTTTGATATCCTCTATTTGGACGGAGAAAGTCTAATCGATCGACCCTTTGTCGAGCGACGCGAGCTCCTAGACAAGACCGTCGTGCCGCTCAACGAGCGCTGCAAGCCCTCTGAATTCAAGATCCTTGCTGATCCTGAAGCCGTAGCCGCGTTCTTCACACAGTCGATCGATGCGGGACACGAAGGACTGATGGCGAAGGATCTCAACGCCGACTACAGCCCCGGGATTCGCGGGCGGAAAATGGTGAAGCTCAAGGAGACTCTAGAGAGCCTTGACCTTGTCATAATCGCCGCAGAGTACGGACACGGAAGAAAGGCCGGGTGGATCACCTCGTACGAGCTCGCGGCGCGTGACCAGGACAACGAGCAGTGGGCGCCCGTAGGGCGCGTTTCGAGCGGCGCCTCTGACGAACAGCTCAAGGAACTCACCGAGCAGATAAAACCGCTCATTGTTGGCGAGCACGGGCGCATGGTGGACCTCGAACCGCAGATCGTCCTTGAAGTGAAGTTCAACGAGATTCAGAAGAGCCAGAACTACAGCTCGGGATACGCGCTGCGATTTCCGCGTATCGTACGGATACGAGACGATAAGGGCCCCGACGACGCTGAAACGCTTGAGCGCATTGACGCATTGTACCGACTGCAGTTCAAACTCAGAGAGCCTACCCCGACGTAGTTTTTTTCGGAATATGTTGATCAGTTCTCGCTTCGTCGATGGCTGACAATCTTTAACGTCGAATCCCATAACTGGATTATGATGAGTGGGAAGTATAACGTCAAGACGCTGAGGCCGTGCGTTGGTGGGGGGTTCGTCATCGAGGCGCACTTTGAAAAAAGATTCTCCATGGAAGCGCTCTGCAGGCTCTTGGAAGGCATCGCGCAATGCTCGGAGAAGCTCGGCGTTGCACGATTCTCCCACGAGGGATGCATGTTCACGCTGTATCGAAGCGGCAGGATAGACGTGCGCCGCGCCGAATCTGAAGATGAGGCGATTCGATTGATCGATGATATCAAACCGATCGTCGAGGCCGCGTTCGTCGAACAGCCGTTACTCTGACTTCTTGCAGATTGTCGTCATTTTCTTGTACAGCTCTGCACCTACCGGCGTAAGCTCGATGTCGCTGCCTCTCTTCGTGGCGTAGCCGGCTTCAATGATGCGAAGCAGTTCCTGGTCTACGAGCGCATCTCGCGCCACGCCGTAGCTTTCGTGGTAGGTTTTCTTGGCCCCAATAGACATACTCCGCCAGAGCAGGTCGTGTGCTTTAACGTTCACATCAATTTCCATTTTAAGGCTCGAACGATTCAGGGGATATTTCTCAACGTCGCACGATTAACGTATCGCTCTTGGATCTCGAGAATGTGACTCGCCATTAGCAACTGTCATGTAAAGCCGGGCTGCAAAAAAGCACCAGTCACAGGCTAGACTCTCAGAGCCGTCTTCATTGAGGAATGCTGCAGCGAAAATGGCTGCGCATTTTACTGCAATCAAAATAAT
>PMIN01000029.1 GCA_003158275.1 Methanobacteriota archaeon | reverse complement strand
CCTATAGGTTTGTGGTCGGCAATTGCCATTGGAATAGGGGGGATGTTAGGAGCCGGTATCTTCTCTATCTTATGTTTTTCCACCGAGATTGCCGGTAATCTGGTTTATGTTTCATTCATCATTGGAGGTGGTATTGCACTCCTCAGTGCTTATTCCTACGCTAAATTAGGATCTAAATATCCCTCTGCAGGAGGGCCAGTTGAATTTCTAATCAGAGGATTTGGCGATGGAATTCTAAGTGGTGGTTTTAACTTTCTTTTGTATTTTGGTTACGTTATTGCCTTAAGTGTTTACGCAGAAGCTTTTGGCTATTATGCAGCTACGTTTCTATCTTCACATCCATCACCCGCAACCGCAACAATCTTAGCCATCTTCATTATCCTGATATTCACATTTATTAACTTTTTAGGCGCTAAGGCTGTAGGAAAATCCGAAACGTTAATTGTGGCTATAAAAGTAGGGATATTAGTAACATTTGCAATAGTTGGATTTTTCTTTGTCAAAATATCGTTACTATCAGTTTCTCACTTGATACCAATAGGCAACGTATTCACAGGAGCGGCAGTGCTTTTCTTGGGATACGAAGGTTTTGGTTTAATTACCAACACTGCCGAAGATATTGATAATCCTCAGAAAAATATTCCTAGAGCTCTATATTTAGCTGTAATACTTGCAATGGTGCTATACGTGGCAGTTTCCATTGCAGTAGTGGGTAACCTGCCACTCCCTGAAATTGCACAAGCCGCAGACTATGCATTGGCAGCCGCTGCAGAACCCTTTGCGGGAGCAATTGGATTTACCATTATAGCTATAGCAGCGCTTTTTTCTACTTCTTCAGCCATAAATGCTACCCTTTATGGTGGAGCTAATGTCAGCTATTTGATGGCAAAAAAAGGTGAACTACCCAAATTTTTTAATCGAAAATCCTGGCACGATAGTAGGGAGGGTTTACTTATTACCAGCGCCACTGTCATTCTCCTAATTCTTTTTTTGAATTTAAGTAACGTGGCCATGCTGGGGAGTTCAATTTTTTTACTTGTCTACGCGGGTGTAAGCCTATCACACCTTAAACTATACAAAAAAACTGATGCAAACAAGTACATAATATGCCTGGCTATCATAGGATGTTTCTTTTTATTGACTGTCCTGGTTTACTATGAAATATTCAACTCCCCCTTGACCTTGTATTTACTATCAGCAGTCGTATTATTGTCATTCCTAATTGAATGGATATTCCGTAAATACACATCAAGAAGTTTAAAAAATCTAGAAATGATGGATACTTGATAAAAAACGTATATAACAGTAAGGGATACGCGCGTCGACGTCTTAGATCAGTTTCCACTGTTCAAAGACGTTTCACGAGACCCTGCGGGGGGGTAGGTCGAGCAAGAGATGGATAGATTTCTCCGACAGAAATGGAATGATGAACGTTGTTCACCTGCGAGTTTGGCGTTTGCAGTTTTTGATTGCTGTCACTGACTATGAGATTTTTTTCATAAATGAAGTCGTTAACGTATGGGATCAATCAAATCGCGCCTATATTATGACACACGGCGTGAGGGGTCGATTGGAACTACTTAAGCATCCTCTACCTGAAAACGTCGACAGCATCTATATGAGTAGCTGGGGAGATGTCGATCTCACAGGCAACCTAGGAACAGCTCGATAGGTTTAGTTTGACGCTACTTTGCCAGCGACACGGTGGCAGCTCAGATTCGTGTAAGACAGTTTGAAGTGGACTCATTCGGAAATGAACAATAAAAACGAGGATAAACGAACGGGCAGCGTGCAGCAAATATATGCGCCGCGGAAAATTCTTAAAACGGGTTCAAATAAACTCTATGCACTCTTCAGCGTCTTGAACGACGCACGTGTAAAGCAAGTCTTCAGATTTGCCTTTGTGGGTGCAAGCGGGGTTTTGTTGGTTCTATTCTTAACGTGGATATTTACGGAATACATCGGCTTGTTCTATCTTCTTTCCGCAGCCTTGGCGATGGAGATTAGCGTCTTTTGGGCATTTGCTTTGAACACCAAGATTACTTTTCGCTACAAGTTCAAAAAATCCGACAATCTATTTCCGGCGCTAGGGAAGTACCAATTGGTAGCCTTGGGGGGCATCATCATCAATTTAGCTTTGTTATTCGCCTTCACAACATTCTTAAATATTTTTTACATCATTTCAGAACTAATGGCTATCATAGTCGCATTTGGATTTCGTTACCTAATGAGCCTCAGATTTGTATGGCGCAACCAAGTCGCTAGCTAAGACGAGCGCGCTTGGCGATACTAGATTGCCCTTCTTTTTTCCACGGCCTTCGTTACAGCCGCTTAACTGGTGCCTCCTCTTTCTTAGCGGGCTCCTCTTCTTTCGAGGTGCGGCGCAGGAGTCACACCTACTGATTAGGTCAAACCGCTCGATTTCTGGGCCCTCGGGTCTCATTTTCGGTTATTGACCAGAGGTGGTCATGCAAAACGGCCCTTTTCATATACGTCGTGCAGGAGCCTCATCATTGAACTGCTGGTACACTGCAGTCGTGCTCACCGACGCGAGTCCCAACACCTGCTGCAGCCGCATAATATCCCATCCGTTTCGCACAGAGTGGATCGCGTGTGAGTGTCGGAAGATATGTGGGTAAACGTCCTTTCCACTGACCGAACCATAGCGCCTGACGATGTTCCGCGCCTGTCGTTGGGGCTAAGACGGGTTGATCATCGGGCCGCCCTCGCAAACTATTTAAGCAATAACAACACAATCGTTGGAATCAATGCCAAAGAGTGACCTGCTCTCCGCGGTTAAAACGACAGTCGTCTTTCTAGTATTGTGCGGCCTGGTGTTCCCGCTCGTGCTCGTAGGGATATCACAAGTTACGATGAAACAAGCTGCCGAAGGGAGTGTGCTCGTGCGAAACGGCACAGCCGTTGGATCGAGCCTAGTCGGGCAGCCCTTTAGCGATCCGATGCATTTTATGTCACGACCGCCTGGTTTTTCGAACTGGGGACCGTACAATCCAGCTCTCATCTCGAACGTGAGTCAACAGGTTGCATACGAGAAAGCGCTGAACCCATCTATGAGCTTGGTACCGATCGACTTGGCAACGCAATCCGGGTCGGGAACGGATCCCGATATCTCAGTGGCGAGTGCCCTCCTCCAGATTCCGCGCATATCGAACGTCACGAGTATCACTCAAAGCAGACTTACTGCGCTTGTCGACCAGTATACGGAGAACCCGACTGCCGGCATTTTCGGGGAGCCTCGAGTGAACGTTCTAGAGATCAACATTGCATTGGACGGACTAATGAATACAACAGCTCTGCACGCGGCGGAGAACAATGCAACGGCTTTGAATGCAATAGCGCTCAACGCTTCTGCTACGAACACAACGGCCACAACGGCCACGTAAGTGGCTTAGATCTCTAAGCCCGCACTACGAAAATGTTGTTGCTGACCTGGTCGATGACTCTGTCGACGACTGTTCCGAAAATAACGCTCGCCCCGCGAGGTCGCTCTGAAGCGCCCATGATTATTATATCATAGTCTTTTGCTGTTTCTATTATCTGGTCTGCGACCGGACCCGACTGAATGGCGATGTCGACGTTCTCGTACTTCGAAGCGAGCCGCTGCAAGTCAGCCTTTGCGTCGTTCCCGCTACCCTCAGTAACATGAAGAAGGGTGATATGTCCCTGTGTCTTCTCGGCAAGAGCTCTCGATACGTCCACCGCATGGAGGGAGTGCTTGTATCCCGCTGATGGAACCAAAATCCGGTTGAATGTGCATTCGTATTTAAGATTGGCTAGGATCACGTCCGACGGAGCGTCTTTCATAAGTGGGTAAATAACATCCCCGTACCGAATCTTGTGCAGGGTCGATTGAAGGCTGTACCCGAGAATAGTTAGGTCGATATTATGTGTTGATATTTGACTGAGGATGGTATCACGAATCGATGATGAGAGTATAATTTCGGGCACGACCTCGGCTCTGTCTGGCGCTACTGACTTCATCAGCCCCGTTACGAGATTAGTCTTTTTCCGATAGCTCCTAGTACGATCGGGATAATCCTCGCGCGTTCCGACCACACTTAATAAAACGATCGTGCCATCAGGGTCGAGCAACTGTAAAGCTGCCTTAAGCGTGTATTCAGCGTTTTGCGGGTTTGAGACCGGTAATAATATGCGTTTATACATTTCTTAGCAGCCCTCCCTTTTTGCTCCTAAAGTTTCAAGACACATCCTATATATACGCTTCCCACGAAGTGTAACGGCGCTTGCAGCCCCCGCCCGTTTTACCTAAATTGCTGCTGAAACAGAATGCCGAGAGTCCTGCATAAACCCGCAGACAAACCTGTTTTTTCGCAGGCGAGTTTCATCCGGAATAAGGGCATCGAGGGCGAGTTGGCGCCAACGTCTTCTAGTACACGCTGCCGTTACAACTGCGGCCCGTATGCCTCCTGGTTATCCAGATCGTTGGCATCCCTAACCTGCAGCTGTCAAATCCGACGGATAGGTGCAAAGCATGGGTGGTCCTAAATGGATCTGACGTCAATCATCGCGGTTGTAGTCATTATCGTCGTTTGGATACTCTTGATGCGCCCTATGGGCGAATACATGCTCCTCACTTATTACAAAGAGCGGAGCAGACTCGATGCGTTTTTTGGACCTATCGAGCGCCTTCTGTTTCGAGCACTCGGCGTCAATCCGAATGAGGGGATGAGCGCCAAACGCTACGTCGGCAATCTCTTGCTGGCCAACGCGTGCATGTGGGTACCCGTTTTTTTCATTCTCCTTTATCAAGGATCCCTCCCCCTGAACCCTACCCAAGCGCCCGGCATGAGTCTTGATCTGGCGGTGAATACCGCCACAAGCTTCATCACAAATACCCAGTGGCAGTTTTACGCGGGCGAGACGCAAGCATCGTACCTCAGCCAGATGATGCTCACGTTTCTCATGTTCGCCGCGGCGGCGACGGGAATGTCCATCGGAGCGGCGGTCATCAGGGGGTTTGCGAGCAAAGAGCCACGGGCCGGGTTCAAGAAGATCGAAAACATGGGCAACTTCTACTTCGACTTTGTGCGATCCATAGTCCGGATACTCGTGCCCCTTTGCCTCATCTTTTCACTTTTTCTGGTCGCCCAGGGCGTTCCACAGACGTTGAACGGGCCGGTTCAGTACACCACGATTGAGAATCAAACCGCGACGCCGCTGTACCTAGGGCCTGTCGCCTCACTCGAGTCGGTAAAAATGACCGGCTCAAACGGAGGCGGGTACTACGGACAAAACTCAGCCAACCCCTATGAGAACCCAACGCCGGTAACCAATGCGGTGGAAATCCTCGCCATGCTCTTGATAGCGTCAGGATTTATAGTCGCATACGGCACGATGGTGGGAAATACCAAAGAGGGGTGGGTCTTGATCTGCGCACTTTTAGTCATACTCAGCGCAGCGCTTGTCATTAACATGATTTCCGAATCGTCAAACCCCGCGCTATCAGGCCTCGCTGTGAACCAATCTGCGGGAAATATGGAGGGGAAAGAGGTACGCTTCGGTGACGTCAGCTCCGCTCAGTTCGGGACGTGGACGACCGCCGGTGCGGTCGGGGCGGTGAACAGCATGCATGACAGCTGGGGCCCGTGGGGGGGGGCCTCTCTGCAGGCGCTAATGATGTTAAATTGCGTATTTGGGGGCGTTGGGTGCGGGATGATTAACATCTTAATCTTCGTCATACTCTCGGTATTCATCGTGGGCCTGATGGTCGGGAGAACGCCGCAATATCTGGGGCGGAAAATCGAAGGGCATGAGACGAAACTGGTGGTGTTTTCCTTCTTGATTCACCCTTTCCTCGTATTTACGTTCACAACGCTCGGCGTCCTTTTTGCGGCGAGTCAGACCTTAAACCCAGGATTTCAGGGCTTTGCCGAGCTTGCGTATGCGTACCTCTCAGCGGCTGCAAACAACGGGTCGGCATTTGCGGGACTTTCGGTATCGCCCTTCTTGAATTATTCGATGGCCATCGTGTTTGCCGTGGGGCGCTATGGCACGTTCATCCTCATGTTGTTCGTCGCTGAGATCTTCTTGCACAAGAAAATAGTGCCCTTCGATATTGGCACGATGCGAACAGACACGTGGATTTTCGGGGCCGTCTTCATCGGGGTCGTCGTCATCCTTAACCTTCTGACGTTCTTCCCACTCCTCATCTTTGGATCCCTCGGACAAGCGCTTGCCAGTATTTAGGAGGCACAATGAACAAGGGAGTTTACAGCAGAAGAATTCTGATCGAAGCGTTTGCTGACTCGATCAAGAAACTGAACCCTCGACACGTGATGGGCAACCCCGTCATGTTTGTCGTCGAGGTTACCTTCTTCTTCGCGCTCATTCTATCTATCGGCGCCTGGATTTTCGGATCGAGCGTTGCTGTGTTCGACTCGGAAATATCAATACTCTTGCTGCTTACCGTATGGTTTTCAACGTTCGCAGAAGCGCTTTCAGAGGGGAGGGGTAGAGCACAAGCAGAAAGCCTCAGAAAGACGAGGAAAGAGGTGCGCGCCCAAAAAATAGCCGATGATGGCACGATAACTGAGGTGGATTCATCCGAACTGGTGAAAGGTGACAAGGTTCTGGTTCGGGCAGGCGACACAATCCCCAATGACGGCGACGTGATCAAAGGCAGTGGCTCCGTCGATGAGTCCGCGATAACCGGCGAATCAGCGCCTGTGATACGAGAGAGTGGTGGGGACTTTACCTCGGTGACCGGCGGCACGACGCTTCTGAGCGATGAGCTGTTAATAGAGATCACAGCAAATCCGGGCGAGTCGTTCCTAGACAGGATGATCACTCTGGTCGAGGGGGCGACAAGACAAAAGACGCCCAACGAGCTCGCCCTGACCACTGTCCTCGCAGGTTTTACGTGGATACTCACGGTCATCATCATCACCTTCAACACCCTGGGCAGCTTCTTAGGCGTCACAAGTGACATTACGGTGTTATACGGGTTGCTCGCATGTCTTGCCCCGACGACCATTGGCGGGCTATTGCCGGCAATCGGCATCGCCGGCATGGATCGGGTGACGCAGTTCAACGTCATCGCCACTTCCGGGAGAGCCGTTGAAGCTGCAGGTGATGTGACCACCATCATACTCGACAAAACAGGCACCATAACCATTGGGAACCGATTGGCACAGGAGTTTATCCCCTTAGGCGATAAAACGGAGGCTGACGTCACGCGCGCATCGTTTCTCTCGTCGGTCAGCGACGAGACCCCAGAGGGAAGGTCCATCGTTGCCCTCGCGCAAAAGCTGATTCCCGACTTGACACGCCCTGACGTCAAAAACGTCATCGATTTCTCGGCATCGACAAAGATGAGTGGGGTTGACCTAGCTGACGGCAGGGAGGTGCGGAAGGGTGCCTTCGACGTCATGAGCGACTATGTGCGCTACGTCCCACAAGGGTTTAGGGAAATTATCGACGGAATCGCGCAGCGCGGAGCGACGCCACTCGTCGTATCCGTGGACAGAGAGCCGGTAGGAGTCATACATCTCAAAGACACTGTTAAACCGGGCATGCGCGAGCGCTTACAAGAGCTACGGGATATGGGCATTAAAACTATCATGGTAACCGGTGATAACCGGCTCACCGCAGCGACGATCGCGGCTGAAGCGGGCGTCGACGAATACGTGGCCGAAAGCAAGCCAGAGGACAAAATAAAGATCGTGGAAGCCGAACAAAAGCAGGGGAAAATTGTCGCGATGACCGGAGACGGGACGAACGACGCCCCCGCGCTTGCTCAGGCCGACGTGGGGCTTGCAATGAACAGCGGAACGCAGGCGGCTAAGGAGGCTGCAAATATGGTCGACCTCGATAGCGATCCAACTAAATTGATCGATGTCGTAGGGATCGGAAAACAGCTTCTTATGACGCGAGGGTCCATCACGACTTTCAGCGTTGTAACCGATTTCGCCAAATATTTTACGATACTGCCGGCCATATTTGCTGCAACGCTTCCGGCGATTAGCAAGCTCGACTTCATAAACCTGCAGTCACCAGATAGTGCGATATTGGCGGCCGTTATCTTTAACACGTTCGTCATTCTCGCATTGATTCCGCTCGCTATGAGAGGAGTAAAATATAAGCCAAAAGATGCTACTTCAACGCTGATAAGAAACGTCGCGGTTTACGGTGTAGGCGGATTGCTCACCCCGTTCATCGCCATCAAAGCCATCGATCTGTTAATAAATTACCTGCATATTGTGGGGTAACACCCCGTAACTGGACGATGTACTTCATAGGATTGGCCAATTAGGTTATGTATATGCTTGCGTCACAGATATTTATGGATATCATCGCTTCGAGCACTACCCTAATTTACATTGCTTTTGTTATTCTCGGAATTATCCTAGTTGGATATCTCACTTACGTGCTGATTCGCCCAGAACGGTTTTAGGCCTGCGCGGATGCGCTGAGGGTGGCTTTTCTTAATTCCTCTCTGGCACCCAGAAGTTTCAACGCTCTTTTCGCCAATCCTGCGCTCATTTGCTGTGCGATCTAAGGCGCAAAACGCAAGCCGAGCTTAGTTTATAGAACAATACACCTATCATAGGGTTCGATGGATCCCTCTTACCTCGTGTTTGCCGATCACCGCTCCATACCGCTTCACCAGCTCCCAGGCCCACTGCTGAGATATGGGGAAGGGGCGCATCGCTCGCGATGGTATGTTTAGCCACGTAGTCACGCAGCTCAGCCAGCGTTATCACATCAAGAGGGAGCCGCCGCTGCTTGCCGCCCTTCGCCCTCACGATATTGATCACGTGATTGTGGTATTCGATGTCCTAGAGCCGCAGGTTTAGCAGTGCATTGATGCGGATTCGCGAGCGCCATAACACACGCATTAGTGGGTAGTCACGTTCACTGCAGCTGCCGCGCAAGATATTTAAACGAATACGTTTCAATGCGGCATCAATGCTAAGAAGTGACCTGTTTGCAGCGTTTAAGACGACTGTGATCTTTTTAGTATTGTGCGGACTAGTTTTCCCTCTGGTACTCGTAGGCATAGGGCAAATCGCGGATAGGCCGGCTGCAGAAGGAAGCGTGCTGACACAAAATGGCACAGTTGTTGGTTCGAGCCTAATCGGGCAGTCGTTTGTCGATCCGATGCACTTTCAATCGAGGCCATCTGGGGTGTCCAATTGGGGACCAAACAATCCTGCCCTCATCGAGAATGTCAGTCAACAGGTAGCCTATCAGAAGCAGCTCAATCCGTCTATCAATCTCGTACCGATCGATTTGGTGACGCAATCTGGCTCAGGCGTTGATCCAAATATTGCATCTAGCAGCGCCTTGCTGCAAGTTCCGCGCATTTCGAATTTGACAGGCATCTCTCAAGATGTGCTCACGCGGCTCGTGAATCAATACACCGAGAATCCCGTAGCCGGCGTCTTTGGAGAGCCACGGGTCAGCGTACTACAACTCAATTTTGCATT
>PMIN01000138.1 GCA_003158275.1 Methanobacteriota archaeon | reverse complement strand
TTGATCATCGGCGCAAAACCAGCCACGTCACCGAGGTCGTACTTGTACTCGCCCTTTGTAAGCGTAGGGCAACTCGTCGGCTCCACGCCTATGAACTGCGTGCCATTTCCATTTCTGATGTGCTCGCCAAGAAGCGGATATGCGAACCCGGAAAAGTTCGAACCCCCGCCAACGCACCCGATCATAATGTCTGGATTTTCATCTGCCTTCTTGAGCTGAGCAACCGTCTCTTCTCCAATAATGGTCTGATGAAGCAGAACGTGTTCCAGTACCGACCCCAACGAGTATTTGGTCTGTGCAGAGGCCAAACTTGTTTCAGCTGCCTCGCTTATGGCAAGCCCAAGAGAACCTGGATGATTAGGAGATTTGGCGAGTGCTTGTCGTCCGCTTTGCGTCAAAGTTGAAGGCGAAGGGATGACTTCGGCCCCGTAGAGTCGCATGAGCGTTTTTCGTGCAGGCTTTTGATCGTAGCTCACCCTGACCATAAACACCTTGCACGACAGGTCAAAAATTGAACACCCGAGCGCCAGAGCGGTGCCCCACTGGCCGGCACCGGTTTNNGCAAACGAAACGTCTTCCCTCTTGTAATAAATCCGGGCAGGCGTTTTCAGATAGTCCTCAAGCCTCTTCGCTCGGTAAAGCGGCGTAGGCCGCCCGACTCTTAAATACGCTTCAAAAACCTCATCTGGGATATCGATGTACCGGCTGGTAGACACTTCCTGTTTGACCAACGAACTCGAAAACAGCGCAAGCATTTCGTCGAGTGTCGCGGGCTCTTGCGTGTGCGGGTTCAACGGAGGAGGCAGCTTTGCCGGCAGATCAGATTGAATATTATACCAGCTTCTAGGCATCTCGTCTTCGTCTAATAGAATCTTAAAATCGCTCATGTTTATCACAATGTACTTTATTATACTTTAAAGATATTATTTATACTCTAATGTCTATTCATCTCTTATATACTTTGCGCGGTAACCCTGAGTTTAAGGCGCATACCGCGTTACGAGCAGCGCAGGTCCATATTCCAGTATATAACTATAAAAACGTACAACGCGCAGTGACCAGCATGTTTAAGGATCGCATACAAGCAGGGCATGTACTTGCTGACTTGTTGGCACGATATGAAGGTCAAAGCGCAGTGGTTTTAGCGATTCCGCGCGGCGGCGTTCAAGTCGCATTTCCTGTCGCTGTGCGGCTGCGCGTTCCACTCGATTTAGTCATACCGCGGAAACTCCCGATTCCATCTAATGCCGAAGCGGGGTTTGGAGCGATCACCGCTGACGGATCTAGAGCACTGAACGACGACCTCATCACCTATCTAGGATTGACAGACTCAGAAATCGATGAGATTGCGGCGCAGGTGCTAGCAGAGGTAAAGCGGCGCGAAACCAGATACCGAGGCGACAGGCCTTTCCCCGAATTGACGGATCGCATCGCAATAGTCGTCGACGATGGACTAGCTACCGGATATACCGCACTTGCAGCAATAAATTACGTAAAAAAAAGAAAACCCAAACGGGTGATTTTGGCGGCGCCAGTTGCTTCGAAAGGCGCTGAAATGCTTGTCAGATCTGAGGTCGATGAATACATTTGTCCTTTAACGAGCAATAGACCGTGGTTTGCCGTGGCAAGCTTTTATGAACGATTCTACGATTTGACTGACGAAGAAGTACTAACGTGCATAAAAAAGTACGAACTCGTTGCCGAAGGGTGGTGAGGAATCCTACTTGTGCTTGATGATGATTGTCGCCTCGCGCAGTTCGATCACATCAGCGGCGACACCTTCTATGGCACGCTCCTTTTTGATAATGAAATCTTCCAGGTCGAGTTGGATGTCCCCAATTGTCACCGATCCCTTCTCGATTTGATCTGCGATCTCCTGAGCGGGTGTTTCGCGTATGAGCTGCACTATGTACTTCGCTTCCGACTTGAAACGCGGGCCCAGTGAGCCGAGATTGGGCCTAACTTCAGTGACCATTTCGTGGATATCTGGTTTTCCTCGTTTGTAGGTTATGTCCGCGTTGAGCGCATTGTCGATATCTAGCGCCCCATCCGCAAGGTCACAGTCCGTGTAGATGTAAACACCCTCAATTCGGGAGTTCAGCGCAATGCGCTGTTCAGATTTCCAACGCCTGACGCTGCTAATTATTTCTTTGATTAGCTCACCCTTGTGCCGCGCCTCTCTTACCGCTGAGGCGGATGCCGCAATAACGATGCTTTCGGAAGCGGCGCTGAACGTGACTTCCGGTTCCCCTGCGATACTTTCCTGCAATTTTATGTTAAACTCAGGCCATGCCTGCACGTGAACGCTTTCCGCGCCCGGGTTGATGTGCGAAAACAACTCTTCTGCAAAGAAAGGACAAAAGGGCGCTAGCAGCTTCGCTATCGTATCAAGGGCGAGATGCAAAGCGGCAACGCTGTAACGGTCTCGTTCGTATAGTCTACCTTTGGCGGCCTCTACGTAATGGTCCGCCAACGAGTTCCACACGAACGATCGGATATCCTTAAGGGCCTCGTCAAAGCTAAAATGATCCAAGCTCGAGGTGACTGATTTTACCAGACCTGCAAGCTCATAGATTAGCCAGATTTCAGTCGAATTTTTCGGCCCATAAATGACTGGCTCCACGCCTTGACTTAGGTGTATCATCGCGAACCTGAAAACGTTCCACAGTTTCGTCAAAAACCGTGAAGAAGCCGTGAGATCTTTTGTGTTGTACGCGACGTCGGATCCGACTGAGCCGCCGATTGCTGCCCATTGTCGAACAGCGTCGGTTCCGTACTGCTCTATTAAGCTCTCCGGAGCGATGATGTTGCCGAGCGACTTGCTCATTTTTTGGCTGTCTTCACCGAGTACCATTCCGTTGACGACGACGTACTCCCAGGGTTTGCTCCCCGCCAGGGCATCAGATCGCAGTATGGAATAAAACGCCCAGGTCCTAATGATATCGTGACCCTGGGGGCGCAATTGAGTGGGAAAATGCTCTCGATACGCGGCGTCGGGCCAGCCTGCAACGTTTAAGGCCGAGATCGACGAGTCCATCCACGTGTCGAGGACGTCTTGTTCGGGCGTGAAGCTGGACGAACCGCACGCACACGCGCTTCTCGGTGCTTCTTCAGTGGGGTCCAAAGGCAGCCAGCCTTCGTCGGCAACTAAAACGCGTCCACACTCGTCACAGTACCATGCCGGGATGGGCGTTGCGAAAATGCGCTGACGCGAGATACACCAGTCCCATTCGACGCTCTCTGTCCAATTCTTCAGTCGGTAAAATGCGTACGGCGGAATCCACTGAATTTCAGCCGCACGCTGGAGAATAACGTCCTTATCGATCTTGACAAACCACTGGTTCTCTGAAAGAATCTCGATTGCGGTTTCGCATCTGTCGTGAATCCCGACGTTCTGCTCGATTCGTTCCTGTTTCGTCACGAGCTTATTTTCGAGCAGCTCTCCAATGATGCGCTCTTTTGCTTCACTGATACTTACGCCGTTGTTCTTAGAGTCAGTGACGCGGCCATCCTTACCAATGACTTTTTTCAGCGGTAGGTTGTGCTTCTTCCACCATCGCACATCCTGCTTGTCACCAAACGTACAGATCATCACGGCTCCCGTGCCAAATGCAGGATCGACTGCTTCATCCCCTATAACCGGTACCTCCTCGTCGTAGAGCGGCGTTCGAATTCTTTTGCCGATCAGACGTTCGTGCCGTTCGTCGCTCGGGTTTACGGCGACAGCGACGCAGGCGCCCAAGAGCTCGGGGCGCGTAGTTGCTATCTGCACCGATTCTGCGTCGCCCCCTTTGAAAATGACGTAATAGAGAACCGTTGACCTCGAATCGTAATTTACCTCGGCAAATGCGATGGCGGTTTCACATCGAGGACACCAGTTCACAGGATGGTCGCTTTTATAAATGCGGTCGCCGCGGTACATTCGCACGAACGATTTCTGCGTCTTTTCAAAGTANNTCCCGCGTCAAGCTTTCACAAAGTCCTCTGAACTCGTAGCGGGGGATCTGATTTTTTGTTACGTTGTAGGTAGTTTCGACCTTCACCTCCGTAGGCAGTCCGTGACAATCCCATCCCTGGGGAAACATCACGTCGAAGCCCTTCATGCGCTTGTATCGTGCGACAAAATCGATATAGCACCAGTTGAGAGCGTTTCCTAAATGAAAATTACCCGTCGGATATGGCGGAGGCGTATCGATTATGAAACTGTCTGCGTCGGGTTTTCCGCGATACCGATACATGTCCGCATTCCACATAGTAAGCCATTTCGACTCGACATACTCGTGCTCGTAATTCTTCGGTATGGACATGCTACCTCACACGTGTGGCTTCAGACAGTTCGTAGCTGATAACTTCTCGTCTTGCTCACTAATAACGTTGTTTGAAAGGGTTCCTATGCCGGTAATGTCTACATCGACAGAATCGCCAGCTCTGAGTTGTCCCACACCTGCGGGCGTGCCAGTAGTGATCACGTCCCCGACTTCAAGGGTCATGATGCGCGATATAAATCTGACTAGATAGTCCACGTCAAATATGAGCTCTCTTGTGTTTGAGCTCTGCCGCTGGCGGCCGTTGACACGTGTCACAATGCGGGCGTTTCGAGGATCTAGCTCGGTGGCGATAAACGGTCCGAGAGGAGCAAACGTGTCAAAGCTTTTTGAGCGCGTCCACTGGCCGTCCTCGATCTGAAGGTCTCTAGCGGTCACGTCATTGAGGCACGTGTAGCCAAGTACAACGCGGTTGGAATCCTCTACGTTTGCGCATCTCTGGCCAATAACGAAAGCCAGCTCCCCCTCGAAGTCCACCCGAGAGCTGATGGCTGGATGCACGATGCTTTCTCCTGGGCCAATCACACTCGTGGACGGTTTGAGAAATATAGTGGGCTGTTCCGGGACCTTGGTTGCAAGTTCTCGCGCGTGGTCGGTGTAGTTCAAACCGACGCCCACAATCTTGCCAGGGCATGTAGGCGCGAGCACTCGTAACTCAGACAACTTATAGGTGCTCCCGTTGCCGTGCACGCGCGTTCCTTCCACAGTCCCCAAAAATGTCTCATCGTGGAGGTTGAACCTACCGATCACAAATTCACCTTTCTGCCCGTCGTATCGCGCATATATGCCCCAAAATCGCCCTCTTGTAGCTGCGCTCCTGCAAAAACAGGACCGTCCGAGCACACGCGCAGACCTGAAGGATCTATGCAGCATGAGCCACACAACCCGACGCCGCACTTAATGTATCGCTGCAAGCTGAACTGACTCGGCACCCCAGCAACGATTGCGTGGTCTAACACTTTGCGCATCATCTTTTCAGGGCCGCACGACATTATTTCGTTGTANNATATTGTTTTTTAGCGACTCAGCAAGTGGCGCCAGTGGGGCAGCGCCCACACCTCCGGCCACAAGCAGCACAGGCGGCTTGGTCACGCGGAACCCATTTCCGAAAGGGCCTCTGACACCGAGTGTATCACCGACGCGCAGCGCGCAAATCGCCGCCGTGGCATCACCGACCGCTCTAACGGTGATGCCATTTACGTACGACAGACTCATCGGTATCTCGTCGACGCCTCGAATCCACACCATGACGTACTGCCCAGGAATAAAACGAAAGGAGTGATCGAAAAAGAGGGTATTGACGTCTCTTGATTCAGTTTTGATGTCTGTAATCTCCACATTTCTGACATACATCGTCCATAAGGAGGACGTAATCCGTATTTTAAGTTTCTCCCGACTCGATACGCCGCCGCTTATCTGCTGCTCGGCGTCCTCAAAACGTTCGAGTCGCCTCCAAGTAACAATAACGCCCTATCATCAACAGAGAGTGGGCGACAATAGCCTAAAAAAAACCGCGCGCCCATGCTTGGGGAGCATGTGCGAGGAAGTCTCGTAGCGGAAGACGGCAACCGTCTGCCAGCAAGCGTGTCACGCTGATTCGATTGAATAACGCTCAGCAATACAGTTAAGTCTCAAAAAGGGCAACGATCATGCGAATAGGAGCTGCGACATGGAGCACAACGCTGAGGTTATCGGCTTTGGGGCGCTGAACTGCGACAGAATTTGCCGGGTGGATGATTTAGCACTCCCAGGCCGAGAGATAGGCGTGGTTTCGGCCGTCAGGCAGCCGGGCGGCTCTGCAGCAAATACCATCGTCGGACTCGCTCGCTTAGGCGTCAAAACTGGATTTCTCGGAACGGTAGGCGATGACAGAGAAGGAGCACAGTTATTGGACGATTTGCGGCGTGAAGGCGTTGATGTGCACGGCATCACGATATCAGAGGGAGATACTGGCTCAGCGTTAATATTCGTCGATTCGCGCGGAGAAAGAGCTATCTATGTCCTCCCAAGCGTAAACGATGCATTCTTCGCCGCAAATCACGATTATGCTCAGCAGGCCGAAATATTGCACGTCAGCTCTTTTATGGGCATTGATCAATTCAGAATGCAAATCTCGTACGTTCGACATCTACGCAGGTCGCGAACAAAAGTATCGTTTAGCCCGGGCAGCATTTATACAAAGCTCGGACTGGACCAACTGAAACCACTAATTGAACGCACTTTCACACTATTTCTCAACAAGGAAGAAGCGCAACACTTGACCGGATCAGAACGCGTCGAAGACGCAGCGACTCTCCTCGACCTCGGAGCAAACATCATTGCCGTCACGCTCGGCGATGCTGGGTCTTACGTGGCAACGCGAAGCGAGAGCTTCTATGTCGCTCCCTACGAATCTCAGATAACTGACACCGTGGGGGCAGGAGACGCATTCGCGGCAGGGTTCCTGTACGGGCAGCTGATCGGCAAGGACCTGCACGATTCGGGTCTTTATGGCAACTTCGTGGCGTCAAAATCTGTCGCGCAGCTTGGCGGGAGAAAGGGCCTTCTGCGTGACCTTAGAGAATTACGCGGCTGATCAAGCGCACGAACCACGCGGGCGCTCGGTCGCGCCAGCGATGCGATTGCGGCAGCCAGACGTGGTTGAAAATGGCGCCCGGCAAGCGCAGAGCGCCTTTTTAACTTCGTCTTAAAAAAACCTAGTGCGAGTCCTTCTATTTTCCTACGATTATTTCGATGGCCGAGACGTTTGTGTTACCGGTCTCGGTGCTAAGACTCTCGGTGGAAGTCTCTATTTTTTTCGTCGTGACGTCTGAGAGGAAGCGGTTTATAGCAATCTGTTCTACGTCAACTGCCCGCGAAATAGCTCTCCCCCGAGCTTTAATCAAGACCTCGTCGGCTCCGTTGTTAAACTGCGTTACCACGGCTAGCACGTAATTCATTACAGGTTTGTTGCCTACGTAGATTATGTTGTCGTCTGTCATACTGTGCCTCCCTTGAGGTTCTAACAGACACAAAAGCACTATGATAGATAAAACTTTCTAACTAAATTTGGTGTGCTTCAACCAAAAAATGCTTAGATTGGCCACTATTCGACAAACGGCTTCATCTTTACGGCGTCTTGTTCGAGCAGCGGTGATTCACAGATTATGGTGGCGCCGCAAGCGTTTTCTTTAAGCGCGCTGACAAGTAGCCTAAACTGGGTGAGATCGATGGGCAGATGTCGGCGTTCGTTTCCCTTCGAAAACTCAATCCCAGAAAAGTGGCTGTGCAGGTGACTGTGGTCACTGAACAGTGCCCGAAGGGGGCGCGCATAGTCCTCAACGGTGTGCAAGCACCCATTGCACCGTGCGTGCAAATGTGCAAAATCAATAACGGGGCGTATGTCTGGCAGCTCCTGATGCAGTCTTTGCAACTCTTCAACCGTCCCGAACTGACTTTGCCGACCTAAGAGTTCGACACCGAGCTGCGGTCGCCTAATGCCGCGGTCGCGCACATAATCCAGCAAACCGACGCACGCGTCTTTGACTAACTCGTACGTCTCGTCTTTGGTATACTTCGCTGTATAGTATGCCGAATGAAAAACGACGATGCTTGCTCCGAGCGCCTGACCCCGGTCAATAGAGAGCCTTATGCGATTCATGCTGTCTTCGATGATCTGCGGATCTTCTGAAGCGAGGTTTATCATGTACGGAGCGTGAACCGAGAGATCAATCTTGGCCTTGCGCGCTACGTCGCCCACCTCTATCGCTGTTTCCTCTTTCATTGAAACACGCCTGACAAACTGAACTTCAAGCGCGTCAAGTCCAATACGAGAGGCATACGCGATGCCCTCTGCCGTACTCTTGCCTTTGAGCGCTAAAGGCACACCTGCGATTCCGATCTTGATCATCGGCGTATACACGCGCTGATCGTCTATAACGCTGACGATATCTCGAAGCACCTGCGCTTCGGGGGCTGTCGAACTACTATCCAAACGAAAGTTAGAAGTTTGAAGAGCTCCAGTGTGTTGTAGATATCATGGACGAAATTGACACGGCGGCAGAGAAACCCTTGCAGTTTAAAAAAATAAACGAGGTTTCAATGAGCATTGGAACGGTAATAATCAGCGTGCGAAGCACTGACGAGTCTCTCGACAAGGTGCGAGACACTACGTTCGAAATCTTGGGAAAGGTGCAAGGAAAAAACGCACCGGAACACAATTACTAAACGGACGCAACGCCTACGTTTGTGGCCGCGACTGCTTATTTTGCAGCGAGCTAGTGAAGGGAATTGACGCCGATGGAGCTGAGAACGAAAGCGGAGCTTGAAAAGACGCTACGCGGAGTTAATGAGTTGTATGCGTCACTCGATGGCACCTTAGACCGATCGTTGACTGAACCGTATATCGATGCGAATCAGTACGTGAAACAGTACAACCACTATCGCAACGACTTGTTTTCGGTGCTTCCAAACGAAGACGTTGCAGATATTCTGACCGAAATGCCCCTTTATGTATATACCGGCGACGACCAAACAGACGTTACAAACGTGAAACAACGGCTAGTTGAAGTGTACCTCAAGACCTCACAGCTGATGGCGTATCTTCAAAAT
>PMIN01000238.1 GCA_003158275.1 Methanobacteriota archaeon | reverse complement strand
ACCTCGCGCTTCACGAGTCGCTCTTCCGATTCGCGAACGTATCTCATGTGATCTTTATACAGACCGTTTACGTCCATCCACTCGTATTTTTTCGCCAGGTTTTTCTGATTGAAGCCTGTGTTATAGCCCCCGGGGTTGATGGTAATCACTTTGATGCCAAATGGTTTCAGTTCCGTTCGCAAGGAGGAAGCGACACATTCGAGGGTAGATTTTGTCATGGCATAGGGTGCGTAAAATGGCATGGGAATAAGGCCTGCCATTGAGCCCATGAACACAATGCGTCCTCCACCCTTTGCGATCATCTGAGGCAATACTTTCTGCGTCAGTCGCAGTGCTGAAAACACGTTTGTCTCAAACACGGCGCTTATTCGCTGAGGGTCTATTTCGGCCAACGGTCCGGAGTCGCCGATAGCGGCGTTGTTGATTAAGACATCGATGTCCCAATCGTCGACTTTGTTGACGTCGTTGGCTTCGGTGACGTCGAGCTTGTCCACTACGAAGTTCTCGCCAAAAGAGGTCAAAACAGATCGCAATTCATCAACTGAGGTCTCTCTGTGAACGGTTGCATAGACACTATGTCCTCTCTTGAGTAGCCTGCACGCTACATCAAGCCCTATGCCCCCTCTGCATCCCGTTATGAGAATACGTGCGATGATCCCGATCGCCTCTGGTGCTACTATCTCAGCAGCCTGTAATAAGGATATTTGACCTACGGCGGAAGGCGTCGAATGGAGGGCAATGAAATTTTGGGCCTCGATTTTTCCATTTCGGTCGAGGCGTATCGAGAGCGCGGAGTTAAAGTTACCTTCGTCGCCCCGCGCTCTGATAACAACGGGACCGCGTTTCATGTACTCTTAAGCGCGGTCCCAAAACGAACAGGGCCATGTCGAGGGGCATGCTTTCTCGCCCCTCACCCTTTTTCCGTTCATATTTTGTTTTTTTATGTCAGCTATTGACGACATTAGCGGCATTTTCACAATGTTAAAACGGGCCTAGAATCACACAGCGCGGCCAGTTGACCGCGTGACATTAAAGTATGATTCACGGCCCTAAAATCATCACGCAAGCAATTTTCAGCGGGGCGCTGTATCCAAATGAGCGTACAGTTCCCGAAGCTGTTACGCTAAAATTAAAAAAAGGAGGGGCTACTTTGACCCTCACAAGTTCGTTATGACTTGATTTAAACCGTCGCTGTATGTCAAGGTCTGCGGAACCGCACTCTGTGGAATCTCAAACGCGACATTTCCCGTTACGTGTTCTCCCGGATTCGAGTTTGATACCGTCTTTATCGCGCTAGGATCGGTCGTCCATACCCCGCTTGCCTCGTACGCTGTTCCGTCTTTGGTCGTCAGCTTAAAGAAAAGCGGATCGCCAAGCGCCTGATTCTTCTGGTTGTTATTCGTGCACGTCACGTTAAACACCACAAATACGTTACCCGCTTGCGGCGTTGTCATAGTGCCGAAAGTGCTACTGATCTGAGCCACTGTCGTCTGCGAATTGATCTTAACTCCTATGCTCCCACTGCCTCCACTACTATTTGCATTCTGCGTAGTGCTCGATGTGCAACCACTAATAGATACAAGAACAAGAGAGCCGATAAAAAGCAAAGGCAATGCATATTTGAGCGGCGTCTTGATGTACCGTTTCATCATCCTAACTATTGGATTCATATTCTTCCCCCCTGTTTTGCTCAAGCTGTGACTCTACGCCACAAGTGCGACGCAAAACATTGGGTTGTAGAAAAGGTGCGTAATAGCTTAAATGTTATCTTTTAGCTGCCCTGTGCCACAACGAGAACAATACTTAGAGTCTGGTACAATTTCGGCGCCACAATTCTTACAGTATCGTTTGCGTTCGTCCATTTGTGTATCGGCTCCTCTTGACGGAATGGCCTGCTCCTTCTTCTGCAGTAGAATGACGATAGCTCCGACAAGAAACAATATGAAGGTAAGAATGCCGTAAAACCCAAGTGAAAAGATGATTCCAATCGCTCCTATGAACATTAGAACTGCGCCGAGGATTTTCCGTTCTTCGAATATCCCTCCAGCGATTCCGACTATAGAAAAGACGAATGCTGCTGCTGCGTTTGTGTAGTACGATGACACGTAATTGAACGCGATTAAATACACACCCATGGCTACGAGGATTCCTAAGATTCCTCCAATTATTGCTATCCAAAATGCTCTGCCCATATATTCCCCCCTTGGGTTGAGACTGTGACTATGTGCCTAACTAGCACGGCACAAAACCATTGGTTGCGGCAATGGTGTGTTACAGCTTAAATGTTGTCGTTTGGCTCTGCAGCGATAGCCGATAGCTCAAGCGATAGCGACCGAGGCGATAGCAATGGAGTGGCGTCGGTAAGCGATAGCGATAGCGGCAAGCGGTGAGTATAGCAACAGCGCAGCGGACAGCGAGCGATGACAGCGACGACCCGCGATAAGTCGTCTTGTATATGCTCCGTTATATGTGTTCAAGAAAAAGAAAAAAAGATGCCGGTCTAAATCTATAGAGCCGGCTGCGGTTGTTGTTGATCCCGCTTTTGCAACATTCTCTGATTCATCATCCGCTGATAAATGGTGGGCTGAACCTCGTTGATTTTGTCCTTCGCAATATGAAATACGGGATTTTGTGTGATACCGAGGTCGTCTTCGTACGTTAGCAGCATGAACATCTGTTTCTTCTTCCACGCAAATGCGAAAAGACCTGTCAACAGCAATCGTGTCTTCGTTAGCTTGTCTTGCGACATGCTCGAAACGTTTGTTATGTTAAGGTAAGGTATCATGGTCGGAAACTCAGGTATTTCCAGATAATCTGGATTGAGCGCCAAATTCACATCCATTTCCTTTGGATACCCAGAATGCCCACCAAGATATTTTGCTTTGTATGAGAAGTCCGTTCCTTTTTTTCCAAATAGTGCCATAGTTTACAACTCCGTTCAAATGATAGTTCGTTCTCCGTCCCCCTTTGGGTCAACATAACTCTCTGTCCCGTTGACCGCGTTCTGCTGTATGTACTCCTCAAGATGGGCTTTTGAGATACGGTACCGGTTTCCTATCCGAATCGCTTTCAACTGTCCGTTCTTGATATGCTCATATATTGTGGTTCGTGTAACCCGCAACATCTTTGCGACTTCGAGTGGTGTGTAGAGTTCATCTATCATTTCGTATCGGTTCTTAATGTTTTTATGATTATATATAGCTATGTTAATTTTGTAATAGTTATTTTCTTTAGTTACATTTCTTAAGTTTTTATTTAGTTTATGTTCAGTTTATTGACTAAGGTCAAACCGCAAAAAATTGGCTGCGGTTAGTTTCCCCCGCTCGGATACGCCCCTTTACGCTGCTATTCATGAAGTGCAAGCATGATGAACTGCCAAAGGTGCGAGAAATACGCCCATCGTAAGCTGCGTGGCGATAGTCGACGAAGCTTACAGAAGTACACTAAAGTCGAGGCGCTCATTTATTGTCAACGACCCAAAGAAAACGCTTAAGCTGGTAAGAACTGTTTTAAACTAGAATTATTTGCTGTCTGCGCGACCTGAGAGACGCTATGCTTCGAGACTGGCTTGCGGACATTTTACTTGTCCTAGCATTTATCGGTGCTGCACTTGGCATCGCTGAGAGCTATTCTGCCCTTGGCGTTTCGGCATATGTTCCAGCGGTACTCTTCTTCTTGATTATCGTCGCCCTCATTATCATCGGCGTTCTCGTTTTGCGCTTGAGCAGACACTTTGCGCAGCAAGACAAGCCTAGCAAGGACAGCTACGAAGCGCCTAAGAAACCATTTGAGGACAGAATTGACGATCGCAACGTGAATGATGAGCAGGCAAAATTGCAAGAGCAACGCTTCGCTGGGAGCAGCGCAATTGAGGCTCAAGGAAAAATGAGAAACGAAGATACCGCGGCAGCTCTTAAGTTAGCATTAGGAAATGATGACATTTATGTTCGCATGAAAGCGATTAAAGCGCTTAGTGACGTTAAAACTGATGAAGCTGTGGACGCGCTGAAACAGGCCTTATGTGACCGCGAGCCTAAAGTACGCAAGGACGTGGCTGGCATTCTCCGCAGTCACGGCTGGACGCCCAAAAACGACGTCCAACGGGCGTATTACTTGATTGCGCAATCAGATTGGAGTGAATTGATAATATTAGGTGAGCCTGCTGTCAAACCGCTGATAAAAGCGCTGAACTTCGACTTCTATTCTGATGAACACGGAAAAGCGGCTGAGACATTGGGCGATATCGGAGGTTCAGTAGCTTGTGAGGCTCTCATTCAAACTTTGGGCGATCAAGACTGGTTTCTAAGACAGGCCGCGGCGGCTTCCTTGGGAAAGATCAGAGATCAAAGAGCTTTAGAGCCTTTGATTAACGCCCTAAATGATGAGAATCGGTTCGTCAGGCAGAGCGCAGCACAGTCACTCGGCAAGTTGCGTTTTGCGAAAGCTATAAAGCCTCTCACACAAGCGTTGGCAGATCAGAATTCATCTGTGCGAATGGAAGCTGCCAATTCGCTTGACGAACTACATTGGATTCCAGATACTGACACGGACAGAGCTTTTTATTATATCGCAGCACTGCGGTTCCCTGAAATAGTGAGATTGGGCGAGCCAGCAGTCCAACCATTGATACAGATACTACGAACAATACGAACAGAAGAAGAGACAATCGAGAAGAGCGTTATGTCAACTCTCGTGGAAATTGTGACAGAAATCGGAGAACCTGCCTTATCTCTCCTAATAGAAGCTCTGAAAGACCCAATTGGCCGTGTAAGATCAAGCATAGCGGTTATTCTCGAACAAGTTGGTAAACCCGCAGTACCCTTTCTGATGAGGGCTAGAGAAGATGAGGACCCAAATGTCCGCGAAGCTGCTATGAAAGCTGTTGCCAGAATTGATTATTTGGAGTAATGAAACGCGCAAAAGCTAACTGACCGCGCATCGACATCTGAATTCCTTAGTACCCTACAGTTCTTTCTGCTATCGATGCTTTATGCAATCATGAGCAGTCTAGCAAACCACCGGGATTGCCCTCTAGCACGACGGCGGATCCTCTCTCACCTGCCGTGAGCGAAGCAGTAAGACTACCGTTTCGGAATAACGGACACGTTGCGTCTTCATTTGCCCTCAGTCGCTGAAGGCGAATCATAACGACTAAATGGCAGCGCCGACTTTGCACGTATTATGTTAGCCACTGCCACTGAACCCTATTTCTACGCTCACCACGCGGCGCAACCGCTGGAAGTCCATCGCAGTAAAATCGGACTCACCCGCGCGAGACCCGGATACGACTATCCGACGATTCGCCTTCCGTTCGCGTTCTCAGGCCTCATAGGGCTGTCGACGCGAATCTACCAGACGGTTCACGATGGGGCGCTTGCGTTTCTCGTGGTTGTCTCGCCACGAACTGAAAACGCCAACAGCACTGATGCACCACGCCTTTACACGGCGGGGATCAGG
>PMIN01000232.1 GCA_003158275.1 Methanobacteriota archaeon | reverse complement strand
TGCAGCGGAGGGCGCTGACGCCTTCCTCGATGGTTGACACGCAGGCGCTCTCGAGAATCGCTCCTGAGAGCGCCATCATCAGCAAACGGATGCTCCATCTCGGCCTCGCCGCCCTCATCGCTGCTGTGGTACTCCTCGTCAGCGGGGGTTATCTCGAGGCGGCATTCGGCATCCCGCTGAATACCGCCCTCGCCGCCCTCATTCCCGCCTTTGCCCTGCTCCTTGTCGGCAGAGGAGGTATCGAGGACACTCTCAAGAAGGTCGATTACGAACTGCTGCTGTTCTTTATCGGTCTCTTTGTGTTAGTTGGCGGACTTGAAAAGACCGGAATCCTCGGCGTGTTTGCAACCGGCCTGGCAGGGGCGTCCATGGGGAACAACGCCGTACTACTCTCGTTGCTGCTTTTCGGGTCGGCCTTCATAAGCGGGCTGATCAACACCGTCCCCTTCGCCGTGATGATGAGCTACGTTATCCGAGATCTGTCGCTCATTCCGTCAGTTCTCGCCACGGCCCTGATGGTCTGGGCGGTATCGCTGGGCGCCAACATCGGGGGCAATCTCACGCCCATCGGCGCCTCGTCGAACGTTGTCGCGTACAGCTCACTGGAGACGCACGGGATGCGCATGGGATGGGTGCGATGGATAAAAATAGCGCTCCCGCCGACCGTGGCGGCGCTCATACTTTGTGATCTCCTGCTCTACGTCAAATATATGGGATTCTTCTGAATCGATGGTGGTAACCATGAAAGTCCTCGTCTGTTTTGATGGATCGCCCTCAGTTATGGAGGGCGTGAAATGTGCCGTAAACGCGCTCCGGCGCGATATCGACTACACGCTGCTGTACGTGCTCACTGAGCACGGCATCTACGAGAGTTACAAGCGCATATTTCGGGAAGATTTGGAGCGGATCGAAGCGCTCGTTGGAGACGTTGACTCAGAGAAAAAAGCCGCGAGACGGATCTTCCTCGGCCCTCTATGCGCATATATGCGAGAACAAGGGCTCACGGTCCGCGCGGTTGTGCGGGAGGGGCACGCTGCCGAAGAGATCCTGGACGAGGTGCGCGAAGGACACTACGATATCGTCATGCTTGGAGGCGCACGGTCTTTCTCAGCGTCGAGACTGCTCGTGGGCAGCACTGTAACCCACGTAATGCAAAACGCACGCACGTGCGTCATGGTGATACGCCCCGCGCCTGTGCACATCGCAGAACAAAACCGGGATTATTGAAATGCCACTCTGCGCTGCGATACATAGGGGTTGTGATTCGAGACTACTCTGGCTCGTTTTTAAATCCGCGCCCAAAATTGCTCTCTCGAATAAAGAAACACGGTGGAGCACTAAATATGAAAAAATGAGCGTGATCGCTGCGCCCAGGATGCCAATGCGCGGAATTAATACTACGTCCAGGCCTATCAACACGAGCAGCGCAAGGACGTTGCAAAAAGCACTCATTTTTGCTCCGCTCGCACCGACCGATGCCGCAAGCCACGTGTAGCTTAGAAAAACAACATATACCGTTGCTGCGAGTGCAAAAAAGAAGGATAGTTGCGGGCTGAATGCGTACTGATGCCCATAGAAAACGAAGGCTATCACTTCCGCACAAACGATGAGTGGCAGTTTGGCGAAAAAAGTGGTATTGCTTGCCACGAAATTGCAAAGCGGGTAGCGCGCGTTTAGAGGTTTTACCCAAACCAGCGGAGGAGTGGAAGAAAAACCCACTCCCACGCGGGAGCGACGTACCTGCGCTTGGGCCACCGGGCTTCCACAGCTTTCACCACTTGTCGTGCGATGCTCCAAGTGCCTGGTAACTCGAGCTTCAGGACCCACTCCTTGCGCCGCATATATGCCATGTGATCTTTGTACAGGCTCTGTGCGCCCATCCATTCATATTTCCGTGACATGAAGTTCTCATTGAAGCCCGTCTTGTACACCCCAGGGTTGATGATGATGACTTTGATGCCAAAGGGTTTCAACTCCGTTCGTAAGGAGGACGCAACGCTTTCGAGTGCGAATTTGGTCATCCCATAGGGCGCGTAAAAGGGCGAGGGAGTAAGCCCTGCCATTGAGCCCATAAATATAACCCTCCCCTGGCCCTTTGCGATGAGCTTCGGCACGACTTTTTGCGTCAGCCGTAACGCTGAAAACACGTTGGTCTCACATACGGCCTTAACTCTTTCAAGATCTATCTCTGCTAAAGGCCCGGAATCGCCGATCGCTGCATTGTTGATTAGGACGTCAATGTCCCAGTTGTCCACTTTGTCGATGTCGCAGGATTCCGTTATATCAAGTGTGTCTATTACGAAGTTCTCGCCACACGACTGCAAGGCAGTTCGCACGTCATTGACTGAGCTCTCACGGTGAACGGTAGCATACACCGTGTGTCCTCTTTTTAGGAGCCGGCAGGCCACATCGAGCCCTATGCCGCCCCTGCAACCTGTTATGAGAATGTTTGCCATGCGACACGGATCGCCTCTGGTACTATTTTCGCGGCGTGTATAAAAGCTACGTCACTTCCAGTAAGCGAAATACAAGTCGTATCAGTGCCCTTTGATAATCAATTATATTTTTCAGAAGGTTTTTATAGGTTGTACAAAGCATGCGACGCAGCAGGTGTGGCTAATGTGCCCCGACGAATCAAAAGCGCAGACCAATAAAGCGGTCTCCCGTTTGCGGATCTGTTTTGTCTCTCCGTATCCGCCAAGATTTGATGGCATAGCGACGTATTCGTACGAACTCGTTGAAGCAATCAAGAAGCTTGGGCACACGGTGTACGTCATCTGCAATTCGGATCTCGATGCAGGTGGGCACTTAGGACAGGAAAACGTTTTTGCTGCGAGGGATCCCCAGAAAGCGGGCTGGTCTCAGGACGTTCTTGACATCATCAACAAGCTGAACCCAGATGTTGTACATATCCAACACGAATACGGTCTTTACGATATCGACGGCAGACTTAGCACTGATCTGCTTGACCTTCTCGTGCGGTTGAACCTGCAAAGAATCCCCACCGTCGTGACGTATCATTCAGTGTACAGCACCCTCGGCGACAAGGAGCATGTATTTATGAACCTGAGTTTGCAGCTAATTGATGCCGGGATCGTGCACGAAGAGCTCCAAAAGATCTTTCTGCCGGT
>PMIN01000150.1 GCA_003158275.1 Methanobacteriota archaeon | reverse complement strand
ATCGGTGACTCCGCCATAGTTCAATGCAATCGAGTGTTTTATGACTTCGCGTATTTTAGCTGAATCGTAGGGGATCCTATGGCCTTCGCGGGCAGCCACGTCAATGTAGTCGAGTTGTAGAAGCGACATGAGGTCACGCGTTGGCGGCGTGCAATATATCGGACCTTCATATCCGTACTTGAACAGGAGCGGAACCAGGCCCGCGTGATCGAGGTGTGCGTGCGTGACTACAACTGCGTCAATCTGGTCGAGGGGGCTCACTTCAGGCGCGTAAAGATAGGGCGTTGCATTATCTTCCGATCCTACGTTAACACCGCAGTCGACTAGTATCCTCGATTCAGGCGTCGAGAGCACAAAAGAGGTTCTACCGACTTCACGACATCCGCCAAGAGTAGTCGCCCGTAACCATTGGTCTTTCGAGGTGATCTCCCTGTGAATCTTTCGGCCCATCGCTTTAAGAAGCTCTTTGCGCTCGTCGCTGAAAGAGCGTAAGTACTGGCGTATCTCCTTCACAGTAACCGATTCGATTGGAGGGGTTCGCACCACTCGTGGCGTCCACCCTATCTGCTTTGTAATCTCTCGGAGTGTGGCGCCATGCCTTCCGATTACAAGTCCCGGTTTTTTCGCCTCAATAACGATCTCACCGGTATCTAAGTCAAAATAGTGGTTTGTGATACCAGCCTCTTCGGGCACGACATCGCTTATTTCTTCTATTGACTTCTCGGGGTCTGCCAGAACGCTGGGATCTGGCCTTACTACTATACGCTTACGCAGTTCTCGGGCGAGTTTTTTAACTATCTCTCCGTTGTCTGCGAACGCCCTAGGATCGTCAGTGTAGATCACGACTTCGGGCCCTGCAAACTCAAGTTCGGTAATCTTGATGTTAGAAGGCAATCGTTCTTTGACACGCTGTGTCAACTCAGTAAGTGCTTCTTCAACTGGCATTGTGTGACTTCCAGAAAAACAAAAAAATACGAAAAATAGAAGATGGCAAGAAACAGATTGTTAGGTTGCTAGAGCGGCTTTTCTTTTGTCTATCTCATCCTTGTTTACTTCGACATATCCCTTTGCAGTGATCTGCACGATCCGCATGTCGTTTCCAGAAGCCGAATCCCTCTTCATTGCGGACGAAAGCGCTCTAATAGCGAGGTCTACACCCTCGTCGACGGAGATTTTGTCGCTGTATCGATCTTCCATGACGCCAAAAGCTATTGGAGATCCCGATCCCTGCGCAGTAGCCAAGCGCTCTTCAATTTGACCTCCTACGGCGTCCAAAGAATACAGCGACGAGGCGTTCTTATCGAAGCCGCCTATCATAAGCTGCACAAAATACGGGTAGTAACGGTTGCCGTTCAGAATGTTTGACAACAAAGTTGCTATCGCTCCGACGGTCATCGGTTTGCCCTGTCTCATCTTGTATAATTTAGCCTCTACAGTTATGGTGCGCACAAGGCTCTGCGCATCGCCTACGCCTCCAGCGATCGTCATCCCGACGAGATTATCAATCTGATAAATCTTCTTGCCTTCTTTGCTGGATATGAAGTTGCCCATAGTCACGCGACTTTCCGATGCGAGCACAACACCGTCCTTGCAGACTATACCTATCGTAGTCGTGCCTTTATAGTGATCGACATTAGTCATTTTACGTCCTCAGCAAATAGTAAACAAAAACCAGTAAACACTCCCTAGTTCTTTACGTTTCTATTTAAACCTATCTATATGCTGATAATCGGCAAAGATTCGCAAAATTGCACTGAATCCAAATTGCACGCTCGATTGGTGCTATTCAAAATCAACTTTTACAATTATAATTATATTCTCAGACTTTTTCAACTTTTCGACAAACCGGCGATCGAGATCCGCTGCTGCCTTGTCTGCACCGATCATAAGCGTGCGCCCTGAGGTGAACCCACTCTTCCTGACAACCATGTCGTTCGCATCGGATTGCGCTAAATGAGCGCTTCCGAAACCCGTGATAACTTCGCTCGCGTGTCCTGCATGTATCTCAAAGCTGACTTTCGCTGCGTTGGTCTTCAAGGCAGCTTTGACTTCGCTGGTCAGATCGCTTAAAGCTTTGTCGGCTAAAACTCCGACAATGCAATCTGCCCTTTTTGAGATATGTGCGTCTTTGGTGATTTGAAGGGTCGTTTTGTGCCTGGCTGTGATATTGCAATGGCCCTTGGCTCGGATGGTGTCGCTTATCATCCTATATTTATACTCCTCTGTGCAAGTATTGGTTGATGGCGATGAGTCAAGAGATCGACCTTGAATGCTACTCGTGCTCGCCAGATAAAAAAGTGCTGCACGAAGTCCTGCACAGCGGTAAGAAACTCGTGGTTCGCTGCACGCTGTGCCAGGCAACGCATCAAGCTGAACCAGCAGATCGCACCCCGATGGCGAGGCTCAAGGTCGTCGTGAGCGACTACGATCAATCATACGTGCGATGGTTTGAGGTGGGAGTGGATGAGCGATTGCGGGTGCGAGACGAGATGATCGTGGAAAATGGGTCAATTGACGCCGTGCGGATCACTGCCATTGAACTTAGCGACGGAGTGCGAGCGACTGAAGCTGTAGCTGAGACGATTAGAGCGGTTTGGGCGCAAAAGATCGATAAGGTAGTCGTTAAGATAGCAGTTCACACAGGCGGTATCACAAGATCGCATAAAGTGCCGTTTGACGGCGAAAAGGAATTCGTCGTTGGGCACGAAGAACAACTCGGAAAAATTGTGCGGGTTAAGGTCAGGGGGGGCCCTGTTCTTGACCGCGCAGGACAAAGCGCAAAGGCGAAAGACGTTGGGAGGGTCTATGTCAAAGGGTCGAGGGGAAATGAGCGATACAGGTCAGCCCACCCGAGAGCTCGCAAGTCGGAGTTTAGGCGGTAAGCAAACAGGGTCCCTGGAGTCTGAACGAATTTCGCTGCTGCAGAGCTTAAAGCGCCGAGGTATAAGTGAGCGAGTAGTAAGCGCAATGAGCAAGGTCAAGCGCGAAGATTATATCCTTCACAACTCGCACGATTATGCATACCACGATGAGCCGCTGCCAATTGGAAACGGGCAGACGATTTCTGCTCCCCATATGGTTGCTATAATGTGTGACCTCCTAAGCGTTGAGCCGTCGTCAAATGTACTTGAGGTAGGAACCGGTTCGGGTTATCACGCTGCTGTGCTAGCGCAGCTTGTGGGGGACGGAATTGTTTACACGATCGAAAGATTTGAGCAGTTAGCGCTAGAAGCTAGGAAGCGTGTGCCTTCGAATGTGGTCGTTAACACTGGCGACGGGTCTTTGGGGTTCGCGGAAAAAGCTCCGTTCGACAGGATTCTTGTGACTTGTTCGGCTCCTGACATTCCGCCTCCGTTGCTTGCACAGTTGAAAGCTGGAGGTCGGATGGTAATACCGTTGGGAAGAGAGCTTCAAGAATTATACTTAGTTTGCAAAAACCACGAGATAACTAAGGAAGCGCACGGTGGCGTTGCTTTCGTCTTGCTTGTCGGCGAATATGGGTTTGGTGAAGCGCGTGACAGTGGCCGAGCGAATCGTTTCCGTTTCTAAGCGCACGGGCTACCTTCACAGCCACTGGGCGAGTGACCTCTGATCTGCACCCTGTTGAGCGGTAGTGATCCTCTTTAACGTGTTTTCAACCCTATCTCGCGAAAAACCGTGCTCGTCGCAAAGGAAACTGAAAAGTTCTTGCTCTTTTGGCGGGGTCCACGCTAAACTATATTCGTCAGTAACGTCAGGCTCGAGGAAGAATTGTTTAATAGGACCATAGTCAATGCTCGCTCCGAGATTATCCAGCGCTTCTGCAATGCCAACGCTTTTAATCATTCTGAGGGCTTTTTTTGGTCCGATCCCTTTTACGCCTTTGTTGTAATCGGTGCCGACAAGGATGCCGACCTCAATGAGCTGCTCCCGAGTAAGTTCCAAAGAGGAGAGAATGAAGTCGAGCTCGAATAATTCAGGACTGATACTCACGTAAACATTCTTTCCCGGCAGTTTGCGCCGTCCGGTTATGGTGAGGTTTCTGACTAGCCGAGGTGTGCCAAAAAGCAGCGCGTCCGCGTCTTGAGATCCGGTGTACGAGACGTCTCCTTTGATTGTCATATACGCGGCTTGTGCTTCTCCTTCGCTCGGAGCAAGAACTACCGGGATTCCTAGGTAACGTAGCAAGGCAATAGAGCTCTCAAGCACTTGGTTATCAATTCGAGCCGACGCTTGAGCGTATTTAAAAGCGTCAGCTCTTCCCTCTGCTCGAGCCTGTACCCATTCTTGCGTCGCGCGCTCGCGCGTTTCCCTGCGCCTGATCACGGTATCCTTTTTCATTTCTGGCGGTTTGCCGTCAAAAACGTAGACTGGGCGGACTCCGGCTTCTATGATGTTGGCGGTTCGATAAAACAGCCCCGAGAGGTGAGAGGTAACTCCCCCAGTACTATCCATCAAGGGCGTCCCGTCCCTCTGCCGAATGATGCTTAAAAACTGGTATATCGCATTGTACGCGTCAATGGCGACAGTGTCGATATGTTCAAGGTCTATCTTGGTCCGCGGAAGAAGATCTCCGAAGGGAACCCCCATGCTATCAACTCAGTGCATTTTTATTGCTATGCGAACTGCCACATTAAACCTACGTAAGGATAAACTTTGCCGAACCCGACTAATGAAAGATAACGCCTCACATTAAGCAGCAGTCGTCTCTATCCGCCGTTTATTAGTTTCCTCCTCGCGCTTCACGGATCCTTCTATCGCGTCCTCAAGTTCCAAAACCAAGAGGGCGCCTTGTGCGCGCAACTCTATATATCAGAAGCGCATACGGCCACGGTAGAAGTGGGGCCACATTTTGCTGATTTTGGGGAACAAGTTTTTAGCAGTCGGTGCTCGGGAGGGCTCTTTTCGTGAATGAGATACTGAAGCGCATTTCGCCGTTTGCCATGGTGCTCTTCATCATCGCAATCCAGGTTATCGCGCTTCTATTGGCTAACCCGTTTCAAGCATCGGACATCAAAGCGTTCAACAATCCACAATCCGTGTTCAATCCGCTCTATTATCTTGTGCTTATTTTGGTGTTCACAGGATTTTTGCTCCTCATCATCAGGCTCGGCAAACGGTGGGTGCTACAAGTTATCATTGGCCTCGTAATCATCTCAACACTCTACTTCGTTTATTCGTCAGTCCTACTCAATCTTGACAGTGGGTGGCTCATCGCGATCGCGGCAACGGCCGTGACCGCTTTTTTCCTATTCTATTATCCAGAATGGTACGTGATCGATCTCGTTGGAATCCTAATAGGTGCTGGCGCGGCTGCAATATTTGGAATCTCTTTCGCGGTCCTGCCTGCGCTGGTACTTCTAATAGCACTCGCCATCTACGACTTTATCTCCGTATACGAGACTAAACATATGGTTAGCCTCGCCGAGGGTGTCGTCGATTTAAACCTGCCGGTCTTGTTTGTTCTCCCCCGTAATAGGGGGTATTCTCACGTGAAATGGTCACAGGAAGCTTCTGAAGCGACCGGCGAAGAAAAACTAGAGAAGCGCGAAGCGTTTTTTATGGGGCTGGGCGATGCAGTAATCCCGACCGTTTTGGTAATATCTGCAAATACGTTCTTGAGTGCCCCAATGTTTGGGCTCATTAATGTTCCTGCCTTAGGCGCGGCTATTGGCACACTCGTGGGGTATGTGGGACTGATGTTGCTTGTCCTTAAGGGAAAGCCGCAAGCGGGCTTGCCGTTCTTAAACTCAGGCGCAATCGCTGGATTGCTGGTAGCAAGCTATCTTGTGGGAGTCAAGCCATTCTAGCGTCACGCAGTTTCGTCGACCTGCTTTGTCAAGGGGGCGTGGTGTGCGCTACTCGCTAGATCAATTGAAGCTTTAAGCACCGCCGCAATTCCTTCGCCAGATATTGTTGAGACCCCGAAAGCTTCGTTCACTGGTTCTGTCGGCTCGAGGTCCATCTTATTTGCTACGACTATGACGGGAAGGCCGACTAGAGATTTCAGCTCGCGCAGAAGGTTTAGTTGGTCAGACACTTCATATCCAGAGGTGCCCGAAGGATCAACAATGAACAATACCGCGTCCCCGAGGTTTTTTAGAGCTGAAATCGCCTGAAGTTCTATGGCGTTTCTTTTTGAAACGGGGCGGTCGAGCAGTCCGGGCAAATCGACAATCTGATAACGTCGATCGCAGTACTGTATGTGTCCGACGATGATGCCCTTCGTGGTAAATGGGTAACGTGCGATCTCGGGTTTGGCGCTAGTCACAAAAGCGACGAAACTCGACTTACCAACATTTGGATATCCCGCGACTAGTATAGTTGGCGCATCTTCCAGTGCGGGAAGCGCGTTAATCGTGTTTCGGGCGCGATTCAAAAAATCGAGATCTGGCGCTATCTCTCTCATGATAGAAGCGGTTCGCCCAAACGTCTGCTTCCTAACCGCTTTTGCGTCAGACACGCGAGCCATTTTCCCGATTGCGGCCCTAGAGAGTTGATGGATTTTTGTCGATGCCCAGGTGACTGAAGCCAGTGATATTCTAAGTTGATCCAGTCCAACGACGATGTCGATTGTCTCGGCGTAGAACGCGCTGATCTCGTTGAAGTTCGGAAATCGTCTCACGACTGCTCTAAGATTGTCCGCAAGGATATTTGACGCTGTCAAAATCATCGTCTTTTCTGCCGTTCGCCCTGGCGATTTTCCTGCTCTTGCTCTGACACTCTTTCTGAATGCTTTTCCCAGTAGCTCGTCTGCAGTGGGGACAGTCGGAATATTGAACATTTCTTACTCCTAGACATCGCGAGCTAATAAACCTTATATCTCATAATTAATCATACTAATTGCAGATATGGAACTCACGTCCGTGCAAAAAGAGATATTGAGCACTCTTATCAGCTTATATCGTCGCAAGCCGCGCTCAATTAGAGGAGAAGAGATAGCCGAGATTCTTGGCCGAAATCCAGGCACAATACGAAATCAAATGCAATCGCTCAAAGCCCTTCAGCTTGTTGAAGGTGTTCCAGGGCCTAAAGGCGGATACAAGGCCACGAGCGCCGCATACCGGGAATTGGAACTGGACACGATGGCGGAAGAAGCTCACGTTGTTTTGATTAAAAATGGCGTCGAAGTAAGCGATGTCCTCATTGAGGAAATCGACTTTATGACAGTTGCACATCCAGACGTATGCAGCGCAGCGATCAAGGTAATTGGAAACATGCGCGAGTTCGCCATTGGCGACACTCTTAAGCTCGGTCCGACTTCCGTGAATCACCTGACCATAAAAGGCACGGTTTGCGGCAGAAACGACGCGGAGAACAAACTCATCGTTTTGGTCTCTGAGATGATATCTCTCCCGAAAGCGCCGGTGAGTGAGTATGCTTCGAATGTTTTAGTCACGATCGATGTCGACGCGCCGCTTCAGGAAGTTGCCAGGACCCTAATCGACCACAATATTCAAGGGGCTCCGGTAAAGCAGGGCGAAAAACTGGTAGGAGTGGTCACGCTAAAGGATCTGGGGAAAGCCGTTGCATTCGGAAACCGCGGCTCCGCAGGAGATATCATGAGCCGAAACTTACTGTCGGTGGAAGATAATAGGCCCGTTTATGAGGCCATACGTCTCCTCCAGAAACATCACGTCGGCAGACTGCTGGTAACGAACAACGGCTCGCCGACGGGAGTCATCACGCGAGCCGACGTGCTGCGCGAGATCTTCGACTCTGTGATGCTTACGTGAAGCTCACACATTTCGCGAGCCGCTTCGTTTCGTAATTTCGATGAGAGGGTGACTGCCGCTCTCCAGGATCTGGATATCTGCCAGCGATTTTAGTCCAACGTTCTCGGCCGTTCGCTCCATCCCCAAAAAAACATCTCGATCTATCGTAATGACGTAAGCGTCGACCTCTTTCAGCTTTAAGCGCTTAGCTGCTACTGCCCTGTGATGGCCATCTACCAGCAAGATCTTGTTGCGCTTCTGGATAACGATTAATGGTTCAGCTAGACCTTTCTCAAGCTCATATTTTCTGCCTTCAAGCTCATCCGCATATATCTTTGACTGCGTTGGGACTAGGTCGACAATCCTCACTCGGCCAAAGTGCTCTTCGACTTGGACTTTGTGAATCGTTCGTAGTGTGCGCATAAGCATCCACACCTTGTCAGGTGTGGCCCGTTCAATCTGCGACCTAATGACATCCGTGTTTGATATTATGCCAATTACATTGCTCTCATCATCAATTACGGGCAGTTTCTTGCTGTCTGATCTAAACAACACCCGCGCGGCATCAAACAAATCCATGTCACGACGGGCAACGACTAAATCTACTGACATGATATCGGAAACTTTGACCGAAGGATCACAAAGCAAGATGTCGAGTGATGAGACGTAGCCAAGTATCTTGTGGTCTTTAACCACCGGAAACCCGTCGTGTTTTGTCTTTTTTATAAGACTTATGACGTCTTTGACCGTGTCCGAGACTGAAACGGTTACCACCTCGCGCGTCATGTAGTCTTCGACTTTGAGAGAACTCATTTTCTACTCATTATTGCGGTGTACAAGTAAATGAACCTAACTGCAGACCGGTAACGGGCATCGCAGCTTCTGCGACAGTCGTTAGATAACGTTAATAATCTTACGAAGCCCTTTCATCATTATGCCAGCAGGCGCGATCGTTTACGATCCTGCGTACAGAGACCACGACACGGGGGATCATATCGAATCCAAAAGCCGAATAGAAGCAATTATGGAACGTATACGAGAAGATGCAAGGGCGAGACGTGTTCAGATACTTAAACCGTTTAGAGCGGCTCTCGACCAAGTAGGAGCCAATCATGACGTCCAATATATCGCGAGCGTGCGCCGACTTGCTGAAGCAGGGGGCGGGTGGCTCGACTCGGATACGTATTGTTCCCCGAAAAGCTATGAAGTAGCGCTCCTGGCCGTCGGAGGGGTCATTTGTGCTGTTGATGCCGTTATGGCGGACGTGCACAACGTGATGGCGATTGTCAGGCCCCCTGGCCATCACGCAGTCTGGAACAAGGCAATGGGGTTTTGCATCTTTAATAATGTTGCTTGCGCGGCGAAGTACGCCATCTCNNCATCCTTCTATGGCGATTCGCGCGTGTTGTATATGTCAACGCACCAACGACCTTTTTATCCAGGAACTGGCGATTTTGAGGAGGTAGGATCGGGAGAAGGCGAGGGGTTCACCGTGAATCTGCCACTTCCGCCAGGCGTGAATGATGATGGCTTCTTCTACGCGTATGACCGCCTCTTCATTCCAATTGCACAACAGTTCGACCCTGAACTCACGTTCGTGTCGGCTGGACAGGATATACACTACGCAGACCCAATCGGCGGCATGCTTGCCACCTCGAACGCATTTAGAGGATTGACTGAACGGGTGAAATCTGTGACCCCCCAGGGACAGGTCATCGCCTGCCTGGAAGGAGGATATGATCTCCAAGCCCTAGCTGATTCTACGCTCACGATATGCGGATCGTTATTCGATTTTCCGACTCAAGTGGACGAAGGCCCCGTCAACAGCGGCATATCGAAGCACGTCAGCGATCGGGTTGAGAGGGCGATCAAGGTGCAATCAAAGTACTGGGAAGTGTGATTCTAGTCGCAATTGCTGAGCGTCTTGTCAAAGTAACGCGCTAGAAAAAGTCGCATGCTGTCGCAATATAAAAGCTCTTCGTTTTTGAGGATCTGAAACTCCTTTTCCATTGCGCTTAAGATTGCTTTGCTCGAACGCACGTTCTTGAACTCGGCTTCAACGTATTCGGGGAGTGTGAGATACTTGCGTCGAAGCTCAACGACGTAGCGGCCATTGCCTATATATGGTCCTGACAACACCGCAGGGTTGCTGACGTATTTCTTCTTGAACTTGTTGGCGTGCCGTTTTGAGTCGACAGGCGGGCCCTCGTGTCTTTTCACTGCAGGGAGTTGCGAAACTAGCATTTCAAAGAGCAAAACAGCCTCCCCTTGATCATAATAAATGTCGCCTCGCAGCGCCGAAAAGCCGTGCCGCTGCAGCGCGATTAGCATTCCCTTGTGAGCTCGCTCGAGCTGCGGATAAGCGATATCGTCAACGAGATCTGGCAAGTCAAACTTCACGCCAAATACGGTCGTTTTTCGTTTCTTGACAATGGCGCTGAAGGCGCTAACGTCGAGTGGCGGGATCGGCTGGGGAAAAAAACACTTAATACACGGGCTTTCTAGGAAGCTCCTTGCAGAGTCAAGGAAAATAGAAAAACTATCCAGCGAGACCGCAGCGGCTACGTTTCGATTTGTGTCTACTGGGTCGATGACCACCAATGGGCTGGCGAAACTGTTGCG
>PMIN01000005.1 GCA_003158275.1 Methanobacteriota archaeon | reverse complement strand
CGAAGGCTAATTGATGGTACTCCGTACGACCGGCGTTTCCCAGAGGAGAGGTGCACGCAAGCACAGCCCCTTGACCTGGGCGAAGCGCGGCTGACAAACAACGAGGCTAGCCTAACGTTTCAAGCCGGAGGGCAAATTTGGCCTGCTTCTATTGTTCTATTACGAGTACGACACATGGGACACGAGCAGACAATGATAACCACTGAGCGGCTCAGCGACTTGGACCGCATCAAGCTAGGTTGCCTTGGTATTAAAGGCAGTATTCGAGCTGATGAGAAGATTAGCGTAGCGTATCCAAGCCCCTTGGGGCCCAGTAAAATGCTCTTGGCTGAATTCATGCATTTTTTTGGTGACTATTTGCAGGTTGCAGGACCAAACCCTTCCGAAGAGGTAAAAAAGAAAGCTCGCTTGTATGCGTGGGACCTCACAAACTACGAAGAACGATATCGGCAAGAGATAGCTGGCAGACCTGAGGCACAAGCAGAGCTTCACCGCATTTTAGTTAGGGCTCGGCGAGGATTCACTATTCTACTTTATAGCCGCGAGAAGGATTGGCCTTGCCATCGACTTGTGCTATTAGACATTCTTAGAGCAATGGTCGAATAGCAGAAAGTGCAAGCCGAAGTGCGCGGATGGTACCATAGACGGCAAGGCTAAACTCGCAGCCCTCTTCAGACGCCTCCTCGCCCGCGTGGCTGCAGAAAAGCAGGCGCGGGAGCCCAATAAGAGTTGTGAATGCCCAATACGTGCACGGGGGATCCCGGACGTCGTCAAGAGCCCGGAAATCAAAGCATTATTGAGAAGAGGGTCGTAATCAGAGGGACGGTCGCTTTTGCAAAAGGCTGCTCGCCAAAAAGAATAGTAGACACTGGGAGTGAAACTAAATTCACCAAAAAAAGGCAAAACCAGGCGAACTACACATGAACGAACTGGAAGACAAATTGCTTACATACCTGTACATTGTCGTGTTTACCAAACTACTTCGCGAGGCGATAGAGGCTTTGCCGTGCATCTTCTATATGAAAGATGCGCGCTACAAACCCGCCCTCCTTGAGTCGCTTAACTGCGTATCTCACCGTTCTATATGGTAAATATGTCTCCTTTTCGATATCGTTTAAAGTCATTGTTCCGTTGTTCTCAAGCGTCTTAAATACCAATTTCACACTCGGAGGGTACTCTCTAAGCCTCTTTGTGAAGGGCTCGTTGTTCGAAATTGCTTCTGCAATCACACTGTTCATGGTATTCACCAAATAAATTAACGGCGTTAACAGTATAAATATGTTTCTCGATCCGGTGCTGTTAAAATGAGCGTTGTTAAAAGTGGGTTGTTAAATTTGGGTTGGTAGGAATACCAAAGCTTTACTATGTCGCTGTTTGATAACCCTGTGGATATGGCAGCAGCTCCCGAAATTGAAATCGTAGAAAAGGCTAAGGCTATCTTTCCATCTTGGGTTGTAATTCTTGACGATGCTCTAAAAAGTTTGGATAACAAACTGACTAAAGAATACATCCGTACAAACTTTTGCGATGCAGTCTTGCAGGTGGAAAAAAAGGCTTATGAGACATTTTCCGATTATGAATCAAAAGCGTTCCCCGAACTTGTCGTGTTATGGTATGAAGCACATAGTGCAAGGATAGACGAGCAGTATGAAAAGGGGATACTTAGCTCGCTCCAAACGGATAAATCTTTAGGGGACGCTTTGAAAGCTGTCGTAAGAAATGTAATGCACGAGTCTTATCCGACAATTCAGAAATTCCAGATAAGTGTAAGTCAGATGAGAAAGAAAAGGGCCGGCGAGACCTTTCAAGAGATTATACTCAGACTTCTCCAAAGAATAGATGTTCCGTGCCAAAAAGCCAAGGGCGTAATGGAGGCAGAACTTGGTCACACTGACATTGTGGCCCCGGATTTACAAACGGCAATTGCTACGCCAGATAAAGCGATTTTCATTGCTTGTCAGAGGACACTAGCAGAAAGATGGTGGTCATCTACAGCTATTTCAAGAGGTGGGAGAAGAGGTTATATTGTGACTATAGATAAGCGATTGTCAAACGACAAGGCAAGAAGACTCAACACTCATAACTTAGTTGCATATATTAGGGATGACGTAAAAGCCCACCCAGATTTAAGTTCTATGGCGTGGATTAGGAATCTCTCTGACCTCCCAAGCGACCTCAAACTGACTTGAGGACGATTATACCCTCATTCATAATTAAATCGCATGGTTCCCATTGACCTGTTCTGCCTTGGGGCGCCCCAACGTACGGTAAGCGTTTCTGATAAATGTGCCTCTCTTTGATGTCTAAACATTCAAACTTCTTTTTTCTACCTTCAATAGTCCATCCAGACTCCGTAAGTTCTTTTGTGATGTCAATTGTCGGAACACGTATTCCTCGCATTGTACGATTTCCAATAATAATTATGCAGAACCGACCGTCTTTGAGAACTCGCCTCATCTCTTTTAATCCGTCATCCAAATCCCTAAAGAACCGCGAAAGAACATTGCTCCGGTCTTCATCCTTTGCTCTAACGAGTTTCGCAACGTTATTCAAGGATTCGGACTTCCTCAAGACACTTGATACATCGCCGTCTCCGCTTGCCTTTCCCCCAAACGATACTTGGTCTATTTCGCGCACTTTTGTAATGTCGTAGCCTAACCACAACAGAGGGTACTTGGAAAATTGACCGTATGCGACTGTTGTACTGCTATCGCCGTACGGGGGGCTCGTAAGTATCATCCCCAAAGAGTTTGAGCCTACCGTAGTTTTTCTGCCGTCTTCATCCAAAATAATGGGCGTCTTTTCGATTTCCTCTATGTAAGACATGCCTAATATGCCTTTTTTGATGCTTGATGAAAATATGGCCAAAACATTCGGCGAATAGGTCTTAAGTTCATCTTTCGACCTTCTGTACAGTTTGAACTCTCTTGTTCTAACATTGCTTGCTTTTCGGACTGTGACAGAAAAACATACATTAAAGAAATCCTTAATCGTGGGGTTATCAACACCGGCGATAGCTTTACGAACTCTTATCAAGTCCTCAATTACAGCCGGTTTAAACCAATATTCAACGCGCGGAATGATTTCTTTTGCTTTTTCAACTTCATCAGGGGTAACAATAGATGAATGATATGCCTTCAATATTACGTCGCGGTAATCCTCTAATATAGATGGGTCGAGGTATGTTGTTTTGACTTTAGTGAGAAGCTGTGCTAGTGGATTTGTGTCGGCACACACCATATCATACCCCAACTTCAACGCTTCCACGGCGACCGTCCCCGACCCGACACTCAAATCTCCGATTGGTTCGCCTTCTCGGCCATACAACTTTATCAAATCCCTAGCTACTTGAGGGACCATTCTTGCAGGATAAATGTGGATGCTGTGAATGCCCTGTTGGTCGTCTTCGCTAGCCATAGTCCAATCTTTGGAAATTGATTGATTCACAAGGTCTTGTTGAGCAGTTGGTTTGTTCATTTCGTGTTGTTCTCCACGTATCTCTTGATGAGCTGAAGCAACTTTACCTTTACTTTTTCACCGGACTTACTATAATAATGAGCTTTCCGTCTCTCGCCTCAATTTTCCACTCAAGCGAATCGCCGCTCGTCAGGTCGAACTGCTGGACGATGCTTCTTGGCACAGTTGTTCTAAGGGATTCCTTCTTTGATGTTGCAGGGGTGAGTTTTGTTGTTTGCCCCATAATTTACCTCTTAGTTGGTATATACCAACTTCTTTCTTAAATATTTACCTATTGGTAGCCTAGCAGTGTTACCAACAAATATATAAACAGGTAAGTATATAGGTAAATTTGTAGGTAAATATTATGATAGAAGATACCCAAACTTTGGAACCCCGAATGATGAGGGGTTATGAAATTGTTGCTACTTACCCTATCACACAACGTAATTCTCATTCGTTTCTCGTGCCTTCACAGTCCAGCGATAAGCAGTACGAAGTCAGCATTTCACGCCAAGAGGCTAGCTGCACCTGTCCCGACCACACATACCGAAAGACACAGTGCAAGCACATTGTAGCCGTAAGATTGTGGCTTGCCCTTAAAGAGAAGCTAGTAACTCGGAAAGTCGAAGAGAACGAAATAGTGGCCTGCAAGTTCTGCAACTCGCTTGAAGTCGTCAAATACGGCACGAAGAACGGCAAGCAGAACTACTACTGCAAATCGTGCAAGCGGAAGTTCGTTAACAACGGAGACTTCCAGAAGCTGAAGTTTAGCTCTCAGACTATTTCGCTCACGCTTGACCTTTATTTCAAAGGCGTCTCTCTGAGAAAAATCAGCGACCACCTGCGGCAGTTCCACAGCCTCAGCGTTAGTTACGGAACTATCCACAACTGGCTTGAAAAGTATGTCGGAATCCTCAATGAGTATGTGAGCACCCTAGAACTTGACACATCGAGCGTGTGGCATGCCGACGAAATGATGGTCAACGTCGGTGGAAACTGGAAATACCTCTGGAACGTGATAGACGAAGGCACTCGGTTTCAGTTGGCAAGCGTGATTAGCGAGGAAAGGAAGATAGAAGACGCTCGAAAGGTGTTTCAGGTAGCGAAGAGTGTAGGAGGGAAGAAGCCTAAATACGTAGTGACTGACGGGCTTAAATCCTATGAGAAAGCGGTTAAGAGAGAGTTCCATACGCGGCAAGGGAGCACGACACATATTAAGGGCGTTGGAATCAGGTCAAAAGTGAACAACAACGTTATCGAACGGTTACACGGAACGCTGAGGGAGCGAAATAAGGTTCAGCGCGGGTTAAAGAAAGACGCTTCGCCAACGATAGACGGAGAGCGGATTTATTACAACTTCATTAGGCCACATCAGCGGTTTGACGGCATGACACCGGCGGAGGTGGCGGGTGTGGATTTGGAGCTAGGGGAGAATAAGTGGTTGGGGTTGCTTAAGAAGGCGGTGGAGAACGGGAAGGGGTAATTCTTAATTAGCCCCTGCCCAAAACGTGCTTATGGTCACCTGCGCTCACCATGGTTATTGTGTTATCGGGGGTGTTCACGCAATCTAGACATTTAAGTTTCGCCCCCGCGGGCCTACATTCGCTGCAAATCGCATAGCTAAGCATTGTATTTATTGCAACTTTGTACACGCGCTGGCCCTCTAGTTTGCTGTGTAACTTGTACGCGACGTCTGTAATTGACTGCTTGGGCGCTGAGTGGATGGTTGCGAGAGCTGCCTCGATTTTTTGGTTAAGCTTAGCGTTTCCTCTCAGGAGCCTCGCAATGTCCTTATCAAATTGACGCGTGCGCCTGAAGTTATGGGTCATCAGCCCACTTCATAAGTGGAGAATCGACCCTCCTGAGCGTCCCTCAACCCTGCGTTATGTGACTTACATTCATCTCTGTCAAAAAGGATACAAAAAGTCTCTTTCCAATCGTCATCCATTTTTAGCCTATTTCCGGCGTCCATAACGCGGACGGCCAATTTAGTGCCGTTATGTAGGTCTTTAATCCGAACTGCCCTGCGCCCGGAGTCTATTTTTCTGTCGTGGACATCATCTTCAATTTGACGTAATGGAACCATATCATATTTTTGCAGAATTGCGTCTATTTTTTGCATTAATACTTTATTTTCTTCAAATAGCTCACGAGTTTCCTCAATAATTTCTTTGCCATTGTCTGTTATCTCGTAAAACTCATTAATACGACTAAAGATGGAATCACGGTTGCGGTCTCGATGAGAGACCTTGGCAGTGAGTACATTGCACGCCCTTAGCTCGTTTAAGTCATCATTCATGTCCTTAGCGTATGGCCCCCAATACCATTTTTCAAAATCGTAATCAAAAGTTTTTATATTCTGTTCCGCTAGCTCTGATTGGATGAAATAGACGAGCTTCTGGATTTTCGTTTTACCTAAGTCCCGCGCTCGTGCTTTGTAAATTAAGTACGCCAAAAGAAGCCGGTCTGATAACACGTCACGGCTCTTGGAAGGTTGAGATTCTTCCATACAAAAATAGCATTTAACGCGGTTAACTATATAATACGCTTTTGATTCGAGAGCGGACTTGAGCCGCCAACCCAAATTTAACAACCCACTTTTAACAACGCTCATTTTAACAGCACCCTCGATCCGGGGCTTTGTAAAATAAGTGCCGTTTGTTAAAAAAGTAGACTGTCTGTTGAAAAAGTGTAATCATAATGTTCAGATTTTGTATTTGAGCAAAAGACTCATCGAATTTACATATGCCGCTGGTATTTGTTCATCATAAGCCATATATACCATTAGCGCATGATATTATGTGTAGATTGGTATGGCTATAGCAATAATCACACTTGGACTATACACTCTCCCTAATTACCCCTTGTCTAAGTTACTTGGCCAGACAAGAAAAATTCATGAAGAAATTGGCGAAGGACCGGCAGGTAACGCCCAGATAATGACTATATTAGGGAATAAAGCGGCAAGTGAGTCTTTTTATAAGAACAGAGACGACTTAGAAGCTTTTGGTTTAATCGAAATAAGAACAAGAGGGCGACGTCTTGAGATTCAAATTACACCGTTAGCGTGGCGTGCAATAGAAGGAGATACAGTCCAAAGACGAAGAGCCATCGAGAATGTATTTGATAACTTTGAATTATGGAAGAAATTGCGAGAACGATTTACCGATGCGAATGAACTCAGTGGTTTCGCACAGGTATTGGAAGACGTTGCTGAGGAAAAACCACCTGACGAAAACACATGCGAACGGATTAAAAGACGTTTTCACGACGACTTGCAGTTCCTTAATGACCAATTATCCAGTCGTTTTATAACGCCAATCAATCAGAACGAGAAAGGAGCGGTAGCCGAAAAACTACCAAGCGACATATTAGAATCCGCTTTGCCAAAAACCGTCGTTGGAACAGTTACCTATCCTGAATCAGGCGTTTCAATCCAAATTAAGGATGAGTTATCATTCGAGATAGCACAGATGCTTTTAGAGGCAATGCGGAAACGGTTAGGTATAGCAAAAAAGCCGATGCAAACGAGTTTACAGGATACTGATATGTAAAGAAATATAAAAAACATTAATAAAAGAGAGCTGCCCGGGTAGCTCAATGGGAAAGAGCAAGGCCCTACTAAGGCCAAGATGCGGGTTCAAGCCCCGACCCGGGCGTTTTCATTGTATCAAATGGCAGCGTAGTACAATGGCAGTATATGTGGCTGTAGACCATGTGACGAGGGTTCGATTCCCTCCGCTGCCGATACAATTTTTATATATATGCTCTTCTTCATGAAATACTTTTCTATTAGAAGCGGTCTGTTGAAAAAGTGCAAAAGTTAGTACGGTCATCTCGGTGGCTTTGCCACCTTCAACCGCTTCTTTGCCCATTCGTTGTCCGTACCTAGAGCATCGTTTAGCAGATGGTTTCCAGTGACTTCCGCTTTATTCGCCCGGATCTCCGCTTCAAGGAATTCCCTATATTGCTGCGCTATTTTATTCTGAAGATCGGGCAACATTGGGACGGGGACCTCTTTAAGCTCCTCCCATCCTACACGGTGTCTACTTAAACCTGAAGATTTTGATAGTAGGCGTGCCCTCACTTCCGCACTTCGTAGAAAACCCCATAGGAACATCGGGTCGAAACGGTCATCTTTCATGCGAAGTATCGTGAATTCTGAAGAAACCAGTACATCAGTTAAATCGTCAGTGATAATCCCTGTAGCACCAAGGGCGGCAGCGATGTTGCTGATTGCGATGTCGCCGGATTGAACCCGCATAACTTTTGAATATGAAAGTTCTTTGCCAAGTCTACTTTCCCCGCGCAGTGGGATTCCCGCGTAGGTGACTTTTAGGAATGTATATGTCTTCTCCGGGTCTTTTTTAGGACTCACGACGCCCTCAGGGTTATTATCTATAGTAATCGGATCAACGACTTTCATAAGTGGTATCACCTCATAACCCGTTGATCTCCATTCTTCTACAATATCTCCTTCTCTTGGAAGGCAGAACTTAACGTCAAGTCTATCGAGTATCTGAGAAGAGGGCACTCGCCAAGTGCCTTTTTCCCCTCGTAAGTATCGCTTAAATTCCTCAGCGATCTTGTATACTTCTTCTTCTGCTTTCTGCTTAGCCTCTGCGGCTACGCTTGGAGGGGTCTTTGGCGGCACGTCATCCAACCCAACGAATTCACTTTCATACATGAAAACATCCGGCTGACTTGTGTCGCCTTTGCTTCGTCGTACCAGATACAGGATTGAAGTCTTTACCCGCGCTCCGACACGTTGGAATGCGTCTCCCGATAGGCTAATAATACCCCTAACGATAAATCTTTCACGAATAAATGCCCTGACGAAGTCGTTGTTCTTGCCGCTTAAAATCGAATCGTCTATAACTGTCAAGAGACGTCCTCCGGGTTCTAGAAGGTCGGCATAGCGTTCTAAGAACATGACGCTTGATCGAAGCGTAGGGCGCGCCTTGTTGTCCTTATGAAACTCCCACTTTTTTTTGTCTTTGTTAAACTTCCATCGGGCGAGATTATACATATGTAATATCCGCTCCTCATCAGGAAGGAGGTATGAGTAATCCATAGAGAAGGGAGGGTTCGTCAGAACTACGTTAAATTGCTTATTTTTTAGCAATTTCTGAAGCTCTTCAAGCTCAAGCTTCAGCTCTTTTTCTTCATACTCAGGGATATACAGAACTTTATCCAAAGCATCAGCGTGGTAGATCTGGCTCCCCCCGTCGCCATGGAGATACATATTTATCCGCGCTATTCGGGCGATTGGCGGGTCGCTTCCAGCATCGACGCCCACAAGCGATTCATTGGCAATTTTGTTAAGCAATCCAAGTCTCTCATCGTCTGAAAGAGAAGTGTTTGCTCTCACTTGATTTCGCATCTGAGTTAATGCCTCGATGAGAAATCCACCAGTCCCACAGCATCCATCAAGAACCGTATCAATATGTTCCCTATCAACCTTTGGCTGCGCTAGTTCGATCATCAATTTCACTATCGTACGCGGAGTGAAGTATTGACCTAATTTGGCACCCCGCATCGTGGCGCTTAGGAATGTCTCAAATAATCTGCCGTTTAGGTCTTCATCAACGCCGTAGAGATCAGAAGACTCAAGCTTCGATACGACAAGTCGGATAGTGCCCGGATGAAGGCTAATATTTTCGTCGGCATCAAACATGCGTTTCTTGTCGTGCCTGCTTACGCTCTCTTCAATCTTTCTGATGAGAGGTTGAAAGAGGATCGTATCTATCGGATTGTCCACAGGTTGAGAATCGATCCAATGCGTTGAGAACATGACCTTCTCTTTCGGAATTGGTTCTCCGTCATTCAGCGCCTCTGAAATGTCTGGGTCTTCGTGCAGCTCTCGGTCTTTCCACAGTTTCACGAACACGATCTTCACAAATCCAAAGAATGCAGGGATCGGGGCATGTTTCTCTGCCTTCCAGATGACCCGATGGCAACTGTTGAACAGTTTGATGACGTTTTCCTTCGTTGGCTTCGTGAGCCTCATCACGTCCTGTGATCGTTTCTGAACTTCTTTGAAACCCTTTCGGGCAATGTCAGCGCCTATTTTGAACTTAAGCGATCGAAACTTCTGGTTATCATCAGTGAAATCAGAAAAATGCAGTGTAAGTTCGGGCTCCATCTCGTCCCACTTGAACAACTTGAGAACTATGCCATTCGTAATGCCGTAATACTGGACGGGATTCTCCCCTGTATACTTTCGATTCAGGAAATGTGCATATTCAACGCATTTCGTAACCCACTTATCTACGTCCTCGACAGTCTCTTTCGCGTCAAGCAACCATCGCGGTTTGCCATTGCAGGATAGTACGTAGTCGGGTTTGTAGGGTTCCTTGCGCTTTCCCAAAGAGATGGTTAGCTCATCTATGCTCTCTTTGGTCTTTATCTCTTTATCGGCATAGCCAAGGTCTTCTAAAAGTCTATTAGCAAAAAAAGTCTCAACGCTCGATTCGTTGCTTAAATTCGCTCTCTCGCAGTATTTATTGGAATCGGCGTTATGGTTTGCCTGTTCAAGGTAATCATAGATGGTCGTCCTGAGTGGGCGGCTGTCTAACTCCTTTTTTGGCATGGAACATAATTGTCACCATTCTACTTGAAGTTTTCCTCCTGCCGCTCGCACTAATCCTGCGCGTCTAAGGTGATTTTTCGTATTTTAACTTCAATATAATCTCCTTTCTGCAATTCCTCTTCTTCCCAAGCTTCTTTGTCGATTATAATGCGTCTTTGCCTATCATTTTTTACTTGCACAACAAACGGTTTTGACATATTCACCACTTGTGTCATTGTCACCACAAACTATATGTTCTTTCCGACCTAATATACTTGTGGTGAATTCACCACAAGAAGTGATAATGATGCAAGCTCAAGAATTGTTAGATGTTCGCAAGGCAAGAGGCTTCGAGATAGCGCAAGCTGGTCAAATCAAGAAAAACGGTAACGGTTGGTTAGTTCCTTCTCAGTCAAACGGCACTTCATACAATGTAAAATTCTCAGAGTTTGAACACAAGCACTCATGCAACTGCCCTGATTACCAATACCGGAAAATAAAGTGCAAACACATCTTCGCAGTTGAGTTAATTGTCACGGAAGAGATAGACGAGCAAGGCACTGTGACGCAGACAGTCACTAAGAAAGTAAGCTACACGCAGAACTGGCAAGCGTACGACCACGCTCAGATACACCAAAAAGAACTGTTCATGCAGTTGCTTCAAGACGTGTGCAGCCGTGTGCCGCAGCCCGAATACACGTTTGGGCGACCGAAGCTGCCATTATCTGACATGGTGTTCCTATCAGCCCTCAAGGTGTTCAGCACCTTTTCGCTGAGACGGTTCCTGACAGACGCGGAGATAGCAAAAGAACGCGGTTACATTGAGAAAGTGCCAACGTATGTCTCTGTTGCTCACTATATGGAAAATCCTGACGTGACGCCGGTCATTCAAGAGCTGATAAAGCTGACAAGCCTTCCGCTGACGACTGTAGAATGCGACTTTACAATAGACAGCTCAGGATTCGGAACCTCAAGGTTCGTTAAGTGGTTCGACCACAAGTACGGCAAGGAAGTTGACACTAGAGCGTGGGTTAAGGCACATTTGGTTTGTGGTGTTAAAACGAACGTCGTGACGGCTGTTGAACTGACAATGACCAACGAGCACGACAGCAAGTTTCTGCCGGAGCTTGTAATGCAGACAGCTCAGAATTTCACCGTCAAAGAGGTTTCGGGAGATAAGGCGTATTCTTCGAGAGCTAACTTGGAGCTGATTAATGAATTAGGAGCTGTGCCGTATATTCCATTCAAGAAAGGAACGACGGGAAGAGCGAAGAATGCGCCGACGTGGAAGAAGATGTATCACTATTTCGAGTTCAAGAATGAAGAATTCTTAGAGCACTACCACAAGCGAAGCAACGCCGAGACGACGTTTCACATGATAAAGAGCAAATTTGGAGATTCAGTGCGGAGTAAGACTGAGGTTGCTCAGGTGAATGAGGTATTGCTAAAGGTGCTGTGTCACAACATATGCGTGGTCATTCAAGAGATGTTTGAGTTGGGGATTGAGCCGGATTTCTTTTCGGCTTAAGCCTCTACTACATATTCAGTTTGTTGTAAAAATTCTCTCTAGGGCCAACATCAAAAAGCACTAGTGTATTATCGTCGTTTTCTTCACAATTTGAACAACCATTATTGCGGATAAAGTTTAGATTCCTACATTCTTCACAGATAGCGAAAATGAGTCTGTAGTTTGGTCGTAAATCGTGCTTCCGTTTACCTTTCTTTCCGCTTAACTGCTCGCTGTTGTAATATGGGTTGGTGCGGAGCTTCTCTATTGCCTTCAAAATATTATTAAAAACAAATTTATTTTTCTTGAACGTTTTCATCTTTTTATCAAAATGGGCTACCGCACGGTAGTCGTAGTAGTCGTACACTAGAAAGCCCCGTTAAGTGTACAAAACCTCCCTTCTCTTGCATCCCGCATCGCTTCGTTGAGGGAAGCACAGGATTCATCGTCGAGATAGATATCAAGCGTCTCGCCCCACCAATCTGGCATAAACTTAGCTTTTGCATCCTTCTCTGATATGCCGATTTTGAGGTCAGTACCTAGGGGGATATTCTTGATTTTCTTTGGTGCTCCGAATTCTAGGGGCGCTTTACTGTTATATATCAGCTTTTTAATCTCGTCAAGCGATAATTTATCATATCTTTCAATTATCCCATCAATCTTGGGCGCAACGTCGGACTCAAATAGTTCAGAACATTGCTTTAAAATATCCTTACCTCTTTCGGTGAGCTTCAGTGTCTCAGGGACGATAAGGTCATTCTCTTCAAGGGCTTCCAAATCTTCGTATATTTCCTTGGTAAACGGGCCAAAGTTGTCTCTCTTAAAGTGATAATTGAATGTCTTTATTTTATCTTTGGCTAATTTACATTCTATTAAATAGACTAATTTTGCTAGTTTTGTGGTTCCCAAGTCACCTCTTCTCGCCTTGGAAATTATGTGCATTAAAAGAATATTGTCTGTAAGTGCTTCAGTATATCCTCTTACACGCTTCGGGTCAGCCATGGTCACTTCCATCCTCAAGTCTGAAGACTTTAAATATAGTCTGATTGTGGATATATACCCCTTACCCTCACGCGCAGCTATTACGTATTTCTCATCTATTTTTTCTATGTTAATCATTTATCGCTCCTACCCGTTCTGTTAAAAAAGTCCGCCGCATGTTAAAAAAGTCGGCACATTCCGACTCATTTTCCTACTTATTTTACAAAGCCTCGATCCGGAGCTTTGTTGCAGAAGTATTGTTTTCCGGTCACTTATGCAACACAACCGCGACTTTTGCAACAGAAGGGAGTTATGCAACAAAGCCTCGATCCGGTTCTGTTAAAATGAGCGTTGTTAAAAAATGGTTTCGTCAGCGTGCCACACGCTCGACGTGTCAAGCTCTAGAGTGCTCACGTACTCGTTGAGGATACCGACATACCTCTCAAGCCAGTTGTGAATCGTTCCGTAGCTGACGCCGAGGCTGTGGAACTGCCGCAGGTGGTCACTTATCTTTCTTAGACTGACACCCTTAAAGTAAAGGTCAAGCGTGAGCGAAATCGTCTGAGGGCTAAACTTCAGCTTCAGGAAGTCCCCGTTGTTTACGAACTTCCGCTTTACAGCTCTTGCAGTAGTAGTTCTGCTTGCCGTTCTTCGTGCCGTATTTGACGACTTCGAGCGAGTTGCAGCACTTGCAGGCTATCGTTTCGTTCTCTTCGACTTGTCGAACTGTCAACTTCTCTTTAAGTGCGAGCCACAATCTTACGGCGAAAATGTGTTTGCACTTAATCTTTCGGGATTGATAATCAGGGCAAGGGCAAGATGAAGACTCGCGAGTTATAGCTTAATAAGATACGTTAGGGTCTATTGGGTCATAGAGGATGCCGTGGTCTCCTGAGTATGGTGTCTTGTGGAGGACCGTATTCGAAAGAATGTCTCCGGGTATCTGGCGCTTTGGATCAGGGAAAGCGTCGCAGTTGTACAACCTTTCAGTCGGGTAGGCATCACATTTGTCCCGCCCCGTATGGAAATGTCTACAATTGAAACACTGCGGCAGCATTTGCGCTATTTTCTCACCTCCGCGCTGCGTGCGTACCGTCTCTTTCACGCATATAAGTTTTGATGATGGCAGTTGACCGCCCGCACCGCAGACGAAACCCCTCCGCTTCGATAAAGCCGGAACGCAAGAAAAGCTGAGAAAGAGTTATTGTTTCAGAATGTTATTCTTTTAGCGATGCTCTCGTCAAAAACCAGATAGCGTAAGCTATTCCGAACGTCGCAGGGGTTTTTTAGATCGAGAGCGACGCGCTCAAGGACGAGCGTGTTGAATTCAACTGCGTAATGGAAGTGGAGAAAAAAAATGCTATTCGTTTTATGGTAC
>PMIN01000224.1:4092-6173 GCA_003158275.1 Methanobacteriota archaeon | reverse complement strand
GGTGAATTTGGGCTGGGTGCCCCAAAACGTCGCCGTAATACCGCACGGGGCTAAAGTGCTCGAGGCGGGGGGCGTGCCTGACGTCATCGAGTCGAAAAAAGAGTACGGTCTTCAGGGTAAGGACGTCGCCATGTGTTTGGGCTGGTGGGAGCAGTACAAGCGCTTTGACGACGTTGTCGAGATATGGCCACAAGTAGTGAGCGAAGTGCCTAATGCCGCTCTGGTTATCGCCGGAGATGCGCGGCCAGGGTCCCCGGGCGGGGTGCACTACAAACCTGCGTTGTTGAAGGCTGTGGCTGACAGCCCTGCAAAGGATAGCATCTTTGTCATCCAAGGTTCTTTCCAACCAAAGGAGTATCTAACGGTGGAAAATACGGCAGATATCGTTGTGTTGCCGTATGAGCAAAGCAGTCAGTCAGGGGTATTGGCTCACGCATTTTCGCTGGGCAAGCCTGCCGTCGTCACAGACGTTGGGGGTTTGCGGGCGGAAGTTGAGGCTAGCGGCGGCGGGGTCGTCGTTCCGCGGGGAGACTTGGAGCAGCTTAAGGGGTACATCGTGCTGCTGCTCTCTAACAGGCAAATTAGGGAACGATATGCGCAACGGGCGTTGGCGTACGTCGAAAAGCGCATTGGTTGGAAGTACGTGGCAGGGATACACCTATTGCTTTATCTCTCGATAATCAAGAAAACTTCGCGTGCGATTCGAGCGTAGCGCAAGCGCAGCAACCGGGTCGCGCTTAAAACGGTGTCTTCGATGATCCTTCGGAGCTCGTGCACCTCGTCGCGAATCGCCGCACGCCTCGGGACGGACACATCATTGGAGACGATCTCGTGGAAGTCTGAGGATTGTTCGAGCGTGGCTTCAATCCTACTCAGGTTATCAAGTGCCACGTGTAGGGTCGCACCAACGCTGCTCTTTTGGTGTCTCTCATGTTATCTCTTCCAATAACCGAGCTCAACGAGCGCCGTGAGCGCGTAGTAGGCGTTCTGGAGGCTCGAGATGCCTGAATCGACAGCCCGCCGAAACCCGCCGTTGGCGTTCTGGAGCTGGCCGATGAACCGCGCGGTCTCCTGCGGGTAACGGGGACGCTCGTTCGCCGCCCGCAAAATGGAGAGCCCTCGGTGGATCTCATCGAGGTAGTTGGGCGTATTCACGGGCGTCTGCGAGAATCCGCCCGTCTTCCACTCGCATCGCCGTATCCACTGGGAGACGCCCGCGAGGCAGTCTACTGGGCAGAAGGAGAGCGCCTGTACCGCATTGTAAGTCGAATAGACCGACGCGTGGTCAGCGCCGAATCCTCCCTCGGGACGCTTGTACTGACGTACCGCTTTGACGACCTCAGTCTTGACCGCTGGCGATGGCTCTTTGTGCCGGAGGGCGAGGAGCGCAACGGCCCTGCCCAGAGATTGAAGGAACGAGGTGCCAAGCTCGTAGTACGGCTGAGATACGATATTGAGCGTACCCTTCAACTGGCTGTGCAGAAAGCCGTCCGGATCGAAGAGCGGCGTCATCCCTAAGAGATCGAGTCCACGGAGAACGTAATCTGCGCTGTAGATGCTCTGGAAGGCGCCATCGCTGCCTTGGAGCTGTTGCAGGAAGTCTGCCGTCAGCTCAGGCTCAGGCACCGGTCGATTAAGCGCGGTGAGCACGTACACTGCATAGAAGGTGTCAGCTGCGTTCGACTCGTTGAGGCGATAGAAGCAGTACCCGCCGTCATCGCTCCGCGTGCTCTCGACGTATCCGACGAGCTGACGCACGCCAAACCGTAACAGTTTCTTGTTCACTCCCGTCACCAGTAGTGTCTTCATCCTTTGCAAGCTCACCCGTAAGCCGATGAGCAACGTGACCCGGTACGGCTCTCATTGCGTCGCATTCGCACCTCCGGTGAGATCAACCACATCCTCAGAGTGGACGGGCATGAACCACTTTTGAGCGATGAAAGTGGGGATCACTGCCGTTGCTACCACGACGCCCACCAGCACCGAATACTGTACCTGATTGATGTATCCCGCAGTCAAGCCGAAGACGCTCGCGATCGTGCCGAAGGTCAGCCCTGTGCTCATTAGGAGGGTGGTGTAGG
>PMIN01000224.1:0-4056 GCA_003158275.1 Methanobacteriota archaeon | reverse complement strand
ACGGTGCGTAGCCGATTGCGCACACGTTTTGTCTCAGAGCTCCCTACGAACTGTTTTGACATAAACAGCCCCAGGAGGAACGCAGGCAACACCGCCTGACCGTCACCTAAACTGGCAAAATACATGAATATGAGCAGGAGAACTAAGAGGTATTTTATTTCAGGCTCAATGACCTTGTTTTTCAGCTCCGGATGGTCAAAGACGATGTGGGAGAATTTCGCCGCGAGAACGATTACCACTACGGACACCGCGATGAAGACGGCGGTGTACACGGTCGGCTTGATGAACAACACGGTGAGCGCGATGACCGTTGACATGTCAGTGACGAAGCACGACGCCATCAGTAGCTTGCCGACGTCTGTTCCTGACAGGTTGGTCTCGATCAGCACGGAGTATACGACGGCCAGCGATGTGGTTGATAGGGCCGTTCCCGCAATCAAAGACGCTTCGAGACCCCACTGCGCACCGAAATAGGCAAAGAGAAACACCCCGATGAACGGCACCAGAAAGGAGAGGAAACCGATTAAGAAGGCCTGTGTAAACTTCTCTCTCATCAGGTCGGTATCGATCTCGGTTCCTGCGAGAAACGTCAAAAGGATGCCCCCAAACCCGGCCACAAGCGACATCCAACTCTCTACGTGTATAACACCTAGATTTCCAAAAAGAGCGCCCAAGATGAGCTCGATTATGGCCACTGAGAGGCCTAACCGTAACGAGATCAAACTTGCGAGTAAAATAGTGATGCCAACAAGCAATGGGGTTGCGTCAGGATACACAGTGACTCCGTCCGTTTTCGTGCGAATTCGGCAGGAGTCATTAGCCTTATGCGGTTACGGTGAACTCCATCACCCGTATAGGGCACATACGAATGTTCTTATTTAAATATTGCGGCTGTCCACGCCTCCAATGCCAAAAAGACGCGTTGGGGGATAGACGAATGCTCATCGCGTTTGTTGGTGAACGGACGTCAGGAACGCTCTTTCGACTGCTTGCATCCCCGCTAAAGGAGAGCGAGCTGGTCACCGGGTACGCTGTTGCGTTCGGCGCGATTGGTGCCACCCAGTCGGCGGTGCTGCTCGCGGTTGGCGTGCTCCAGTTTAACATCACCATCGTTGGCGACGTTTTCCTGGCATTCGGGGTCATCGCCCTGCTTGCGATCGTTTCGGAGGGGCTCGGAATACTGCTCTCGAGCTTTGCACGACGAGAGGCGCAGGCAGTCCAGTTTTTACCATTCGTTGTATTGCCACCACAAAACCCGCTCGGGACAAAGGTGTGCCTCGGCAACATGGACGTATATTCGCTAGGTAGTGGATATATACCGCGTTATACAGATATTCAAGAGATCCTGCATGACGCCCCAAACATTCGCTAGCCTAATCGACGAGATCCGGGCAAAGCGACCACTTATACACCACATTACCAATAGCGTAACGATCAATGATTGCGCAAACGTCACGCTTTCGATCGGCGCNNATTCCCGTCATTTTAGACCCGGTTGGTGCAGGAGCGACGAGGATGCGGACAGAGAGCGCACGATTGCTCATAAAGCGGGTCAGAATTTCTGTGCTGAAGGGCAACGCCGGAGAGATCGGTGCACTTGCGAATGCGGGCGGCAGAGTCCGCGGAGTTGATTCGCGAGGTCTCGATGGAGATCCGTTGGACATAGGCAAGGAGTTTGCGCGAGAGTCAGGCCTTACCGTGGTCATTAGTGGGGCTAAGGACATTGTCACAGATGGAATCCGCTCGGCCATAGTGGAGAATGGCCATGCAATGATGGGCAAGCTCTCAGGAACAGGCTGCATGGCGGCTTCCTTAGTAGCAGCCTTTGCGGCGGTCTGCTCGGACCACGTGACATCATCTACTGCAGCATTGGCTGCATTCGGGATTGCAGGTGAGAGGGCAGCACAAAAGACTTCAGGGCCGTATTCGTTCCGGACGGCGTTAATGGACGAGGTCGCAGGTCTTCTTCCAGAAGATGTAATCCGGCAAGCGAGGGTGCGGTCTGTCTGAGCCATGGGATACGAACTTTACGTGATAACGGACCCGACACTGGCGGGCGGGCTCTCTCATGAGGAGATCGCGCGGCTCGCAATTGAAGGCGGAGCTGACGCAATGCAGCTTAGAGACAAGAAATGTGATAAGCAGCACCTCGTCGCAACTGGGCGACACATGCGGAAGGTGACGCGGGATGCGAATGTGCTTTTTGTGGTCAACGACTGGCTTGACGTGGCACTCTCCTGCGGGGCCGACGGCGTTCACTTAGGTCAGGGCGACCTGCAGGTTCATGAGGCACGCGCTCGCGCTCCCCGTGAGTTCATTATCGGCGCCTCGGTGAGTTGTGCTGCGGATGCGATTCTCGCAGTCCAGCACGGGGCAGATTACGTCGCGGCAAGTCCTGTTTTTCCTACCGCATCAAAACCCGATGCGGGAGCCGCCTGTGGCATCGCCGGAATCAGGCAAATCAAGAGGGCAGTCGATGTCCCAGTCGTGGCTATTGGCGGCATCGGGCTGCATAATGTCCAGGAGGTTCTGGAGGCAGGAGCTGACGGAATCGCTGTCATATCAGCGGTTGTCGCGCAACCGGACATCACTCGCGCCGCTCGTGAGATGAAGAAACGGATCGTGGACTCTGTCTCCAGCCGCTAACGCGGGCACCCACCCGTCTCGACGTCTTTGTAGAAGGTACGGACGGCGCCTTGTGGCATAAATGGGAGTCTAATGGTCCGTGGTCCAGCTGGAAAAACGTTGGCGGGGTATACCTGACCTCGTCGCCAGCAGCAGCTGTAAGATGGCCGCCGGTTGTACGACCGACGTGTATGTCCACGGTGGCAACGGCTTCCTCGGGGAGAATACCTATTCCTCAGCAGTTGGTCCGGCTGGACGTAGTGAGTTTATACGAGCATAAAAAGGAAATGGAGATGCTAAACTCCCAATCGTCACTTAACTGGCTCGGAATGTGAGCACGATGCTGCTGGCCGGTCCGGCGCGTCACTTTCCTTCTGTGCCGCCACCCCTGTCGAGAAGCGTGCCCAGGACAAGGCGTTTACTTAAGAGGCTACGATACTCGTGACGTCCTTCCTTCTCCCATCCTTCTTTCTCCGCATTCCTGAAACTAGAAATGAGTGCATCTAGCGCTTGACTGTCATCCAATCTGGTCTCAGAATCCTCATAGACTTTTGTTTTGACTTCCACAAGCGCCCGGCTCAGTAACTCCGCGTCGCTGCCTGTTAAGACCAGTTTCTTCTCAATCATCCTTTCCCTCGTCGTATCGGTCGATGCTCCCACCACGCGCATCGAGGTCATCCTCAAAGTCAGAAGCGTGGTTCCTACCGGAGCCGCCCCAGCAGTCAAGCTCGGGCCTTTCAAGAATGTTTTGGTCTGTTTCGTCCATTCTCATCTCCCGAGAACGAGCGGCGGGTAAAAAAAACAACAAAGGAATCCCAAACGTTAAATCGGGAGACGTTCAAGGAACCCTTGTTGAGAATCTGCACGGGTCGGGGTTGTTTGCTTTGGCCGGCATGCCCCGTCTCGTCCTCTTGACACTTCGTTGTTTTTTACTTGACCTACCGCAATAATAGCTTATTCGGTTTTTTCTGACGTCGATAATAACGTCAAACTGGCCGTCATTCCAGGCGGCTAGCGTTAAAAAAGCTTCAATGCGTAAATAAATGGTTCCGTGACCAAAATTGTCGAAGTGGCATCAGCGAAATAGAAACGGGTTGTATCTGCTTTTTCCCTACCCTTTTTGCTTGGGCTTTAAAACACAGTTTAGGGATCTCGGCCGCACACCAGTTTAGTTGATTTGCTCTATCTGCTCTGAGTCCTCCCACAGTTTGTCGAAGACNNCCAAGTCAGGTACCTTCTCATCGGGCCTCGTAAGCGCTAGCAGGATTTCCCGACGATCGATAATCACCCATCTTGCAATTCCAGAACCGTCGTCGCCATATCGGTCGTCAAGTTTGTTAGGGCCCTCAAGTTGGGGGACGTGTAGCCTGACATCGTTTTTTATCGGCCGGAAAGCCTTGATGATGTCGGCTTCGCTCTCTTTCGAACGCG
>PMIN01000099.1:1681-5669 GCA_003158275.1 Methanobacteriota archaeon | reverse complement strand
GAGAACGAGAGAGCCGATAAAAAGTAACGGCAACGCATATTTGAGCGGCGTTTTGATGTGCCGCTTCATCATCCGTGTTATTGGATTCACGATTCATCCCCCTTATAAGTAAAACAAATACGTAAGACGGGGTCAATGAGGCTTAAGAGTTGTTATCTTCATCTGAACACCGGCGGAGCGTGAGTGCACTCTACCGGCGCCACTTGAAGAGGTATAGCAGAATTACCGCAAAAACCACAGCAATCAAGAAGATGGCTATGATAACACCGACTGGTCCTATCCACGTCTCTGAAACGATCGCAATGGCAGTTGCGAGCGTGGCGAAGATAGCGACAACTACCCCTAGTCGTGTCTCTTTAACGAGTTTATCAATCCCTTCAACGATTCCCGCTATGCGATCTAAGCGAGCTGTTACCTTGCCTTCCCCGACCATATCTACTGCGTTCATCGCCTCGCCTTTTACTGTGGAGACTTGAGGTCGTCCCGTCTCAACGGATGGCTCAGCGTCTTTGTTATCCATAATTATCTCAAAGGAGCGCCTAGCCCTTAAAAGTGGTGAAATCGCTGAAACAAGCAACCTCGCTCGTGCTCTCTATGGCGACGACGCGTTTATCAAGGGGGGAACCGAGATGAATAGCACATATCGGTGGCGGATTCTGTGCACTGAAACTAACAAATTGGGCTGTCTCTTCGTCTCCTTCGCACACGGTCTGAAATATCTTGGTTGACAGCCCGACAAGGCTATTGAATGTATGAGGTAAACGAATCGTTGGATAACCGTAACCTGCTTTTGCTTGATGTAGTGAGATTTGGCCGTGATGGACTTCTAATAGCTGGTGTTTTGGCAGCGCGATATTGGGAAAAAGGCTTTGATAACTTCCAGCGGCTAACATAATGAGGCGTGAGGTTGGCGCTTGACACTTAATCGTTGTGATTTAGCCGCCCGCGACTATGTGAAGACTACGACGCGCGAAAGAATTCAACGGCCGACGGTGAGACACTAATTGAAATCTTGAAGCCTACCCTTCTGAGGGCGACAAGTGGCAGAGCATATCTGAACGGCAAAGACGTCATTCGCGATCCTAAAAGTCGTCAACGGCAAGGTTTGCCTTCAGCTTGCTAACGCGAATGGTTTCGCGCGTACGAAACGAGGCACAATTCTGAGCTATTAGGTATATCGGTCGCACGCGAGTCTAGCTGATCGGCTTTGATAAGTCCCAAAGTCTGTCAAACATCGGCGGCATTATAAGTTGAGCGATCGACGCACTCGATATCCATATCGCAATAGCGCTGTCAAGGTCGGGTACCCCCTCGTTAGCCGTCGCGCTCGCCAGAAGCATCTCCCGGCGATCGATGATCACCTGCCGCATAAATCCGGGATGGTCATCCAGTCGGTCGTCAAGAATACGAAGATCCTCGCTTGGAGGTACAAATAGCCGGACATCGTTTTTCATAGGTAGGAAAGCTTTTCCGATGTCGGTATCGTTCTCTGTCAGAAGCGGTGTGACGATGATGCGCACGGTAACGTCCCTCTTCTTCGCTTTTATGATCTTCTTGTTGAGCCGTCCGATTTCAACGGGCGACAAGAACGAGTCTATGATGATAACGCTTCGCCGGACCCTGTCCATCATCTCCATCATCTTCGCCGAAATGCTATCGATACCCCTGATAAGTAGCGCATTAAGCGCTTCATTTTCGATCTGTCGATCGTACAAAAACGTCAAGTTGTTCGAAAGCTCTTCGAGCTCAGAACAGAAGAGGGTCCTTCGCTGTTCAACGACTTCTTTCGGATATCGCGGGGCGTAGGTGCTGGGCTTGCCTTTGGACACGGTGATCCACTTTTCCTCCTGTAGTCTTTTTAGCACCCCATAAATCTTCGTCCTGGGAATCTCTGACTCAGCAGAAAGCACCGTGGCCGTCGTAGGGCCTACCGTCACGAGGGCCGTGTACGCCTTTGCCTCATAGGCTGTAAGCCCTAGTTTTTGCAGCGTGTCAAGCGTTTTCACATCGAATAACATAACTGTGCATTACTTGTGCATCATAATAAAAGTCACGAGTAACCCGATAATAGTTACAAAAGCTTCATTTACTGCTGAGCTACCAGTGAATTTGGATCATGGTCACGATGTCGGCGATTGAAACGAAGGATCTCGCGACGCGAGATGAGGACAAGGAGGCGGTCAACGGAGTCACCCTCGACACCGTAGAGGGGAGATGCTGCGGGTTGCTCAGGCCTAACGGCAGGGGAAAGACGACGACCACCATGTCAATGCTGTCAACGATTACGAAGCCGACAAGGACTCCAGAGTAGGGATGAGTGGTGCACCAGTCAGATTTAAAACGTTATCAAACGACGCTATGGATTTGCAACAGGCAATGGAGACGTACGCAAGTAGGAATTCCTCTGGCAGAAGTGTTAACGAGAGAGATCGGTCAACACTTGCCAAAGACTGGCAACAATGTGCTAGAGTGACATGAGAGAGACAACAGACCCCATCGTCATTGAGCACCTTTCTAAGAACTACGGGGGGCAGGTCGCGCTGAACAACCTTAGCCTAACCGTTTCGTCTGGCCTGTGCGTCGGGTACCTCGGTCCGAACGGGGCGGGCAAAACGACCACCATAAAGATTCTGACGGATCTTCTCGGAGCGACGAGCGGCGACGCCTACCTTAACGGCATTGATGCCATCCGCCATCCCGAAGCTGCCCTCGAAGGCGTTGGAGCGGTCGTTGAAACGCCTGAATTCTATCCACAGCTGACGCCAAGAGAGTGCCTCTCATACATTGGGAGGATCCGGGGGATGAGCAGCGATGCGATCGCTAGGCGCTCACACGCCGTTTTAGAACAGCTCAAGCTCCTTGAAGTCACCGACAAGCGCACGGGCCAGTTCTCGAAAGGCATGAAGCAACGACTGGCGATAGCGCAAGCGCTTCTGCACGATCCGTCTATATTGATCCTTGACGAGCCTACATCCGGCCTTGACCCGCGCGGCATGGTCGAGGTTCGCGATATCATTAAAGAGCTCAAAAAAACAGACATCACCATCTTAATGAGTTCACACCTCCTGAACGAAGTGCAGGAGGTATGCGACAAAGTGGCGATCATTGATCGGGGCCCCCTCTTGACGTACGATTCACTCGAGAACCTCTCTGCGGGACAGGAGGTAACGCTGACTATTACCACGTTGGAGCCGGTTACCCCACCGGAGTTTGAAGTCATCAAAGCGTTGAAGTGCGTTACATCCGTGAAACGCACAGAGAACAATACACTCATCCTGCGCCTCAGCGGCGGTGCGGAAGAACAATCCAAACTACTGCGGGAGATTCTCAATTCAGGCGTCAACGTTGTTTCGTATACGCCCCAGCACGCTGCTATCGAAGACGTGTACTTGCATCTCGTTTCAGAGGGGGATTACTAGCAATGCGACCGAATCGCATTCGCCAAATTGGGATAGTAGCGCGATACGAGCTTCTAAAATACCTCCGCGGGCGCCGGTTGCTCGCCATCGTTCTCCTGACCGTCATCGTCAGCGCCATCTTTCTCGTCGTCCCTCCCGCCACCGGTTCTCAGTACTCCAAAGGCCCGACAGAGTTCGTTACGAACACGCTTCAGTTCCTGAGCGTACTGTCTATATTAAGCGCAACGTTCTTCGGCGCGGATGCCATCGTGTCAGAATTTGAATCGAAAACGGGCTACTTTCTCTTTCCTAATCCAATCCGTAAGACGACGATCTTTCTCGGAAAGTTCATCGCGAGCGCGCTTGTTTCGGTGGGCGCTATCGCGCTTTACTACCTGATCGCAGTCGCATCGGTGCGGGTGATCGACGGAAGCATTCCAGCAAACACAGGCTTGTCGTTCGCCTACTCGCTCGTGTATTTGTTCGCCATCCTCGCCGTCGCCTACCTGTTCAGTGCGGTGATGCGCAGTTCCGTGTATTCGCTCATACTGACCTTCTTCACCTTCTTCCTCATCCTGCCGATCGTTAGC
>PMIN01000099.1:0-1654 GCA_003158275.1 Methanobacteriota archaeon | reverse complement strand
GGCGCGTTGATTTCGGGCGCACAGTACTACCCCACGGTAACGGTGAGCCTTATCGTAATGGCGGCGTATTTCATCGTCGCGTTCCTGTTGGCCATCGTACTTACGCGTCGCAGGGAGATGTAAGTGGCGTTAGCTGGCGATTATTGAAAAGATCGCGATATGTCCTGAACCAGTGAATCAGCGGCGGCATGTCTCAACGATTGGCTTCTGACTCGACTTTTTGGCAGCGGAAAAAGGTAACTTGTTAGACGAATGCATATAACGGGGCCTATGCGAGAGGATGATTGAGCGCAACGACGTTTTTGATCGGAAACTCAGTTACCTTATGATTTTTCACTTCCGTGACTCTGACATGATCTGCAAACAGTTTGATCGAAGACCCGCTAATGCCGTTTGCCACTAAAATGAGGCCTGTATCATCTTGCTCCGGGGCAGCTCGCAGGCTTCTGCTTTCTTCTAATGCCTTTTTCGGATTCAAGTGAAACTTCACCAATTTTTCAGCCCCACATATACGTTAGAAGGTTAAAGCGTCCTTACGGGGAACGGCGTTGGTGTGGGGAACGGCGTTGGTGTGGGGAACGGTGTCGCGGTGGGGAACGGCGTTGCCGTAGCAGTCGGCGTTGGTGACGTCACTGTAAACGTCATGACGGATTGCGAAGGGCCGTAGGTGCTGTCACCCAGCCAGTCGATCTTGAGTGTGTGCGTGCCAACCGAGAGCTTCGCTGTATCAGCACCAGCGAGATACAAGTTCCCCGAAGACGCAGAGCACGTGCCTGCTGGATTAATATTCCACGTCCCTCCAGCAGCATAGTCGTCAATGTAGTAATTTACCGCACCGCAGACGTTCTTGTGCTCATTTACGCTGTTAAGCGTAGTCGTGAAGGTCACGGCTTGCCCCTGAGCGAACGATGCTGGCCCTGACACTAAGGCCTGTGTGGGCAGTTGCGTGGGCGTTGGCGTCGCTGTTGGCGTTGACGACGGTGTACACGCTGGCGGATTACATACCTCGCACGGTCGGTAGTTCGCCGCGCAGGCGTCGGCTACTGTAGCGAAGACGACGAGGTTCTCCGACTTGATCTTCTTAGCCTCGTAGCACCACGGATAGTGATAGACGTCGGAGTTTTTGCTTCCCACGAACGGGCCGGTGTAAGATTGAATGTTCGCAGGTGCCGTTGTCGGTAGCGCGGAGGTCGTCGGAGCCGTTTGTGTTGGCGTCGTGGTCGATTGCGCTGTCGGCGAGTTACTCGACGTTTGAGCCTGCATGCAGCCAGCCACTCCCGCCAGAACGGTGACGAGCATGACCACCACGCAAACCATTGCCATTTTTTTTAGCATACGTTTAGCCTTCTTCTTCAGTTCAGCCAAAAAAACAAACTACATACCCAAGCAGGCGCTGGTAGCTTAAGCGTTGTCTTTTAGCTGCGGGTTAGTTTCCCCCGCACGGATGGCCCTCTTTGCCCTAGAGTTCATAAAACGCGAGTATGATGAACTGCCAAAGGTGCGAGAAGTACGCGCACTGCCGGCTGCGCGGCAATAATGAGCGCGTTCCGTATTGCGAAGAGTGCCACCGTCAGCGCTATATCAGAGACTAGCCCGTTCTTAACAAATAAAAAAGAGAGAGGGCCATCTTTAACCCTCACAAGTTCGTCACGAC
>PMIN01000046.1 GCA_003158275.1 Methanobacteriota archaeon | reverse complement strand
GATCTCGCCAGTGAACGTCGTCCCTAGGATAACGCCGACACAGATAGTATTTTCGTCGATAAGGTCAGTAACTGCCTCCCTGGTGATAGTAAGACGATCCTCCTCGAGTGGTATCACCCGCGGCTCAACGTCGAAGTATTTGGCAAATTTGTCCCAGCAAATGTGCGCATCAGCACCGAAGATAATGTTCGGCTTGTCGCACGCCGCACCTTCTGCTTCGCGGCGTTTCTTCCACTTCCACTTGTGTGCAAGTAAGCCAAGCATCACTGCTTCAGATGAGCCGCCCGTTGCGGTGCCGGCAAACGTTACAGGGTCGGGCGCATTGAAGAGGCGTGCGAGCATATTCACGCACCGCTTGTGTATCACCTCCGTCTGCGGGTACTCGAACTGATCGGCGAAGTTCTTGTGGATGTTCTCGACGATGAGTTGCGTCGCCTGCGGCTCCATCCAGGTCGTTACAAAGCTCGCGAGATTAAGGGAGGGGTTACCGTCCAAGTTCATTTCATCGTGTACGAGCTGATACGCGCAATCAGGTCGCATGCCAGTTTCAGAGAGTTCGTACTTTGGCACCGGTAATGTGCAATAGCGGGAGGTGTACGCGCACCCGACGACTTTCTCAGGCTCTTCGAGTTTTTCGAGATCTACCTTGTGGGAGAGCATAGTACAAAAAGAGCAGCGGCCTGTAAATAGTTGTGCTCTATAAACAGAAGTATTGCCGCTATGCCGCCAAAGAAAGTCCCTCTACAGAGCTGTTCTTTTAGCCGTTCCCGTTGCCTCGTCGTCACTCGCTAAAATCGCCTATCTGTAAAGCCTGTAAAGTGGGGACATTTTGCGTCCACGGCGATGAAAAGGGTACACACAAATGCAGCGTGCTTCACCCCCCCATCAGCATATATAGTAAGCACCGCAAAAGCGAGATTATGGAAAAAAAGCGCGTCTTCATTGCCGGCCTAGTGATCGCGCTTCTATCCTTCACAGTCGTTGTAGCCGGGTGCACGTCGGGCACGAGCAACAACAGTTCTTCGACTGCGCCAACGCAAACGAGCGAGACCGTGCCCATGACAAAAACAGCAAACGCCACAAACGTGACGCCTGGAGAACCGATAACCGTGGCGGAGGGGCGAAATTTTACGATAACGCTGCGGTCAAATCCTTCGACGGGATACAGCTGGGAGCCTCAGTTTAACCACACAGCGCTGTCGCTTATAAGCAGCGTGTTTGTTAGCGACCCTAACCCGCACCATCTTGTCGGCGTGCCCGGATCGCAAGTCTTTACGTTTCAAGGCCTCGCGAAGGGAACGACTACAGTCACGTTCCAGAATGTCAGTCCGTCGCAAATCGTGACTGAACAAACGACGTACACGGTGACCGTTACATAAGCTGGCACGAGGGCCACGCGTTAGCGCTGCCAGACGCGAAGTGATTTGGATAGTGCTGTAGTTTCGGCAACGGATGCACCAAGCAGTATTGCGAGAAAGATCTGATCATCGACAGCGCCAAGACGCTTAGCTCCTTCAATGTACGTTTCGAGACAATATTCGGATCCGAGAGCAGCGGCAGCTCCGATCGCGATAAGCTCTTTAGTAAGTCCAGTTAGCGCTTTGTTAGTCGCCAGCCGCTCATTCTTATAGAAAAAGGTTTTGAGTGCTTCCGGGTTGTGCCGGAGCTCTTGATAGATTCGCGGAACAAAGCCATAGTAACTCGCCACTCTTTCCACTATCGCGCGCACTTCCGCATCATCTTCTTCGTACATTTCACACCTCTTTAGGACCTCGCCTGCTTCGGATCCGATTGCTGGCAGTTCGAGAACCTTGCATGCATAATGATAGCACCGTTATAAGGATTACATACCCAGCGTATCGTTGCCATATAAACGCGCCAAATGGGCCAACTGCGGTGCTCAAGGCGTCAAACATAAAAAATGTCGTTCCAAATCCAAATCACGTGTTTGTGCGGGGCAATCCATTCTTCTCTCCTGACCGATGCCCGTGGTTAACGCGGCGCTAGCGCACTTGGTGCACGGTTCTCGGTCAAAGGATGTAAGTATCAGCGTTACAAAGGCTTGCAAGAAGAACTCCTAGGAGAATAAAATGCCAAGAGTAGTGCACTTCGAGCTGCCTGCCGATGATCCAAAGCGGGCGGTAGCGTTTTACGAGAAGGTGTTTGGCTGGGCCATCATGAAGTGGGAAGGGCCAATGGATTACTGGCTAGTTGCCACCGGACCCGATGACGAACCGGGAATCAACGGTGCGATAACACCGCGCATGATGCCTGAGCAGGTGACAACGAACACCGTAAGCGTCGCGTCTGTCGACGACTTCACGAAAAAGATTGTAGACGCTGGCGGAAACGTTATGATGCCAAAGCGGGCAGTTCCGGGCCAGGGGTACCTCGCCTACTGCACCGACACAGAAGGGAACGTTTTCGGCGTGATGGAGATGGATCCGTCCGCGAAGTAACACGAACTGATTGCGGAAGGTCTGACGACACGGGCTCTGCTGGCTCCGTGCGTTCCCAGGCCTGTGCGTGAGTAACCACGTCAAGCCGAGCTCAGCTTGTTGTCACGTAGTGAAACGTATCAAGGCGGGTGCGGCACTTTCTTTTCTTACCACGGCACTTGAATCGCTTCCTCAAGCGGCATCGCTGGTGCGACGTGGGCCACACCGAGGCTGCTGAACGGTCCCGTAACTTTTAACAGTGCTGCCTCATCGGGTGCCTCGCAATCGAAATATGCCTGCCGATGAGTACGTACCGGCCTATCAGGTTCACCGTTTCCGGATACTTGAACTGTTTCCACATTTCACGGACCCCCTCGGTATGCTCGGGGTCGAATTTGAACTACAAAATAAACAGCATTCTCCCTATCTCTTGGCGCTTAGCTTAGTTTAGTGGCGCATTAGGGCGTAAGCTTGGATCAAAACTAGACTTAACGTCTTGTTTCGTATCAGGCCGCATCCTAACGCACAACCGGGAACGCAGGTTTCGAGCAATAGTTCTTTCACTATTTTTTTGGGCTGACGCTTTATCAGCACGCTTGCTGCCAAGTGCGACGTGCCGTTAAGCACAGAAAATGGCACACGAGTTGTAAACCAATTATGTGCGGCAAGCCGCCAGGTGGCAGCATTGAGGCACGAACATTTGAACCTGCTCGGCTGGTTTGATACGTAAGATCGTGCGCCGGATCAATAAGATCGTGCAAAGTCCTCTTGAGGGCTTTTTGCTCGCGAACGTTGGTTACCCGAATCCGCCCTCTCCGTAAACAAAGAGTGGGAACTGCCGCTCGTTTGGATTTGAACTTGGCAGACGTGCGCGTGCTCGTCGCGCTTAAACAGGGTTAATGGTATACGCAGGGTTTAGTATGTTTACAGAGTAGTGATTGGTATGGATCTCAAAGAGTTGCGCGAGCAGTACTATGATGGGTGGGTCGGAAACGACCTCGAATTTAAAGGCTTGGATGGCTATTTGTATCACGGCTTTCTGTCTGACTGGCTCGAGGACGGGTCCCTCGTCTTCAACAGTCTTACCACCATCAGTCTTGGTGACAACGGGGTACAGCAGGAATTAAATTCGTGGGGTGAGTCGTTCTGGCTCGTCATCAACAGTGCCTCTATAGCTTATATAATCTCAACAAAGTCCATAGAGAGCAAGCGAAGCAAGTCCGCAGGCCGCGGGCAACCATCTCTGTGAGCTTTTTCGACAATCGAAAATCAGCTCAGGCGTGTTGAGCCGGCCCTCCTGCTACGGAGAGTTAGGTAAGACCTTTGAAGCGTACAACTTCTTGTAGCGGCCGTCTGGGGCTTCGGTACTGATTTAGCGGATGTTGCTGATCGCGGTATCCCAATGCGACGCCCATTAGTATCGACACGTCTTCCAGAATTTCCAATTCTGCACGAATGAGGTCAGGGTAGGAAATCAGAAGCGCCGCGGCAGCTGAATCAACGCCGTATTGCTGTGCCGCGAGCATGATACTCTGCGCAAGCAGTCCCATATCAAATATCGACCACGCCGTGAGTGTGCGGTCCATGCAGAGGTACACCACCGTCGGCGCTCCAAAGAACTGATGGGCACGCTCAAACATGGCATGCCGCGCCGCCGCGTGGGTGCGTTCTATGCCCAGGGATTCAAAGCGTGCGGCCTTGAGTTCGTCCATGCGCTTTTGCAGGGTGGGGGGCCATTGTTGCGGTGCCGGTAGATCGGGGCTGCCCGGCACCCCTTTGCTGAAGCGCTCTTCATACGCGTGACGAAGCCGGTCCAGCGCGTCCCCGCCAGCAACAAAGAGTTCCCATGGCTGGGTATTGCCCGATGAGGGAGCACGCGTCGCGGCATCCAGAATCTTAAGAATCGTTCCCTTGTGCACAGGATCTGGCGTAAACGCACGGACCGTAAAACGAGAGTTTAGAGCATCTATGACATTCATAAAACCTTACGTGCCTTTCTATTAAGCCCCGAAGACGCGGGAAATCGTGAACGCGTGTACACCTTATTCAATGACGGTTGGGCGACCTATGTGATGGCGTATCAGCTCGGCAACAACGCGGGGGTCTGACGTTTCGATCGGCTCCAGCGGGTGCGGGTCACCTACGCTCTGGAAGCGGACGACTTTGCCGCTTAGCGAGGCCAGAACAACTCGCCTTGAGTCGGCTGCAAAT
>PMIN01000097.1 GCA_003158275.1 Methanobacteriota archaeon | reverse complement strand
GTTCAAATCCCGACTCGGGCGCTCCTTTTTTGCTTTTAATGGGCCAGCTTCGACTTTTGCCTTTCTACATACGAAGATGGCTACGATGGTATCGGATTCGTAGTATCAAAAGAAGTGGGAATCGTCGGCATTGACCTTGACGATTGCCGAGACCCCGCGACAGGAGAGATCACTGACGAAGCAAAGCTCATCGTCGACCAGCTAAGGAGCTATACTGAGATTTCTCCTTCAGGCCAAGGGCTTCGCATCTTCGTCTATGCAAAACTGCCTGACGGACGCAGGCGTAAAGGCCCAGTTGAAATGTACGACTCAGAACGGTTTTTGACGGTGACTGGCCACATGCTTGATGGCTTCCAAATCATAATCGACAACCAAGAAGGCATTGATGCCGTGCACGCGGACGTATTTGGTTATGGAAGTCGGAATCCAGTGCTGGGAAAACCCACGGAGTTGCTGCCGGAGGACTATGAGCTTTTGAAAAAGGCGGCCAATGCCAAAAACGGCGCTAAATTTCATCGGTTGTATTATGACGGAGACACGGCAGAATATCCTAGTAGCTCTGAGGCGGATCTGGCGTTAAGTGCAGAGCTCGCATTTTGGACTAATGGAGATTGCGAACGGGTCGACCGCCTCTTTCGCAACTCTGCGCTGTATAGACCAAAATGGGATGAACAAGCTCTCTGACTCATCAAGAGCGACTATCGTTTTACTTATAATTGCAGTATTTGTCGTGATCGTTGCTGGATTGTCTATCCGAACAAATAACGCCGTTTTGGCCACCATAGTCGTGGTTATTGTCGGAGCTACCTTTGCAATCATCGGCAACATTGTCAATGTGACATGGCTTGGGCCGTTGGAAAGAAAGCAAGACCAAGAAGAACCGCCGCATTATCGCGAAGCCCGGTGCAGCGTTCCTTTTGCTGGCCTCTTAAAATACCTTTGTGGGTTGAGTTGTGCACGGAACGAAAGCTTACCACTTTGAACTTCGCTCTTCATGATAACCGCCTTCGTGGATTTCAAGCACCGAAATCGCAAGCTTTTCTGCGTCTGGTGTGCACATCACCTGCCGCAAGACGTCAATAATTTGGCGGAGGGGTGGCTCTGCTGCGTTGAGGTGTGCTCTCGCCAGACGCACGCCGCGAGACACGTATAAATAGAAGAGAGAGAGATGGCGATCAACGCACAGAAGGTCACGCGAGATGGCGGTAGCCAACCAGTTACTCATCGGCTCACTTTGCTTCGTCGGCGCGGCGCAGTTCGTCCTCGCGATGATCATCGCTGAGGCGCGCTACCCGGGCTACAGCATCGCGAATAACGCCATCAGCGACCTGGGCGTCGGACGCACCGCGCGCCTTTTCAACGCCTCGATCATCGTCTTCGGCGCCGCGATCGTAGGCGGCGCGCTCATTGGCACGAGCTTTTTTGGCCCCGTGCCGACGCTTTTCATCGTCCTTGGGGGCGCCGGAATCGTTGGCGTGGGGATATTCCCCGAGACCACCGGAAGGCTTCATCTCCGCTGCGCGCTCGTCTCGTTCCTTTTCGGGGGCTTATCTGCGATCTGCGCCTTTTCGTACGAGAGCGTCCCTTTGGCGTACTACTCAATCGGACTCGGGGTCATTTCGCTCGCTGCGTTAGTGCTGTTGACCCGGAAGCACATGCACGGCATCGGCTTCGGCGGGATGGAGCGATTGGTCGCCTACCCGATCATCCTATGGGCACTCGGCCTCGGCGGGTTTCTGCTCAGCACTCGCTAAGGTCTGCCTCTGCAGAGCGCGAACGCAATGTCGCCCATTTGGTGCTTGCTCGACTCATCGTGATCCAGCCCCGGCTCGGTTCTTCTGCAGAAGCTGGGCAACGCAGCGTTTGATATGTCATCCTAGCGGACTACGTCGCTTAATCTGCTGTGCCTTTCGCCGCGCTCGTTCCACGCTGTCCAACAGTTGTTCGAGCGGCATTGTGTGAACGTAGGCAGCGAAGAGGTTGTAGAGGGCTTGTTTCTTGTAGCCCGTATCAGGTTGATGGTGGATTGCTTGCACAAACGGCGTGGGCTCTGGCCTGTTATATTGTAGTTGCGAGACTGTGCTGAAAGTGAAAGAAAGAGACAGAAGCGAAGCTGGCGACCATATCGAAAAAATGAAGAAGGAATGGCGCGCTAGTGCCGAGTATGACACAAGAAACAGAACTACCGTGGGCGTTAACCCCCCCACGCAAGCTTGCGCCGAGTGAACGGCTGATCGGCTGTGATGCGAGCGTAAGTTATTTTTGGGCGTGAGCTTACTCAGACCTCATACTAAATACTGATCGCGCTTCCAATTACTTACATCAGAGGCTTTTCTTAAGCACAGCTGGGTCGTCAGGCGCGGAGTAGAATGAAATAATATTATGCGTCTCCACGTGCTCAAGCATTATTCCTACTGCGCAAGCTCTTTCTTTTTTCTACGCTAAGACGGTAGAGATTAAGTGAGCAATTCTCTGTCATTTTAGCTAGCTGTGGCGTCACTGACGGTCTTACCAACATATCTATAAAATGTTAGCCCAGAGACTAATTACCAACGGTACCGTTGTGACAACAATAGCTCCGACGACGAACAGTGGAGTTATTTTTCTTCTTCCGCTCCAGATTATGTAAAACGCAAGCGTGTCTATCACAGCGATGATGATAGCACTGATGACAAGCGCTCTCAAAAAGAGAATGTTTGGATAAATATGAACCCAGAGATTAATTGCCAACGGTACCATGGTGATAAAAATAGCTCCGACGACGAACAGCGCGTTTAAGTGTCTTCTTCCGCTCCAGATTACGTAAAACATAACCACGTCTGTCACAGCAACGATTATAGTAGTGAAGACAAGCGCGTTTAAAAAGAGAATGTTTGGAAAAATGATATCATACACGGTTTACTCCTCCAACTTCAGCGTTGATTCGATTCCCCCAACATTTTAGTTATCCAGTTGGAATAGCGCTAAAACCGTATAAAGAATAACTATAACAGCGTTTCAACTAACCTGACATCAGCTTAAGAAAATCATCTCACATGACAAACCAAATTGATAGATTTAATGAGATGTTCATTAACATCTACGACAAACTGTTGAAACTAGCACTCGGCGTGAACTTGCAGAAACTTTAACTCTTCTCCCCCGTTAATTCTTTTTTTCGTTTTTTCGTGGTATCTGCGATAAATAAAGCCTTTGGAGTCTACATTAGTGTTAGGCCATTAGACCCCCCCAACGCCGTTAGATTGTCGCCAAAAAAATATGGGGCCCAGCGCATTTAGGTCGTTGATATAGTCCGACTACCGATTTTTTACACGCGGACTAACACAAGGCAACTGTGAACCCTTACTCGACTGGCCAGTCATTAGTTTCTTAGCATATAGGTAACGAACGTAAGGGAGCGGCACATCGTGTCTGTTAATGCTGGACTGTCGCAGATGTATAAAATTCGTCGGCTGCAAGATTCGCGGCGAAGATGAGCGCGTTCCGTATTACGAGTATTATCGCCGTCCGCGCTACGTGCCGTGGTGAGGGGCTCCTTAAGTCCCCAGAGTAAGTCAAGTGCTGCCTCTCGTTATCCTGGGGAACCTCTTTAATTAAACGAAGATACTCCCCACGTCACAAACTCGCCTTGCTGTGAGATGGTGCTGATTTGTAAGCCGTTAATCTCATAACCCGAATTAGTTGCCGTTGGCTCGTACCCCGTCGTGTCTTTATATGCCGCGCTTGCCGGATTTTCCATCGCGCTACTCGACGGCAGGCTCAGTGCATACCCGGTGCTCAGGTTATTAAAGGCGGTCGTTGCATCATTGACGCTCGAAAATTGCTGTATGTTCAGGCTAATGGTCGTCGTTATATCGTCGCCCGTTGTGTTGTGTATCACGACCGAAAGCGTAGCGCCGTTGCTTCCGTTCTCTAGCACCTTTGAGCTAACGATTGTCTCACCTAAAAAGGCCGGTTTAACATTGTCGTTTAAATGCGCATTAGCGTATGTCACCGCGTTATATTGTGTGCTCTTCCCGTAGAGCTGTTTGTCGTGCTCGACGTGCTCGACGTGCAACCCGCGACGCTAACGATAAGCACCGAGAGAACGCCTAGCATTAAAACTATTTTTAACGTAATTTTTGTCATTTTTTCTTTTTTCCAATTACGCCGCGCTCATTCTAACTCATACCGAGCAATGCTAAACGCAGTAAACCGAACCTTAACACATGCGAAGCCCCGACTTACTTATCCGACCGCAGCTGCAATAACCGCTATATCGGTGGAGGAGTCGGCGTTGGTGTAGGTGTAGGAGGCGGAGTCGGCACTGGTGTCGGTATCGGTGGATATGTCGGCAGCGGCAGCGACGATGGCTCAAAGGTGGGCACTGGTGTGGGAGTCGGGGTTGGTGTGGGGGTTGGTGGAGATGTCACCGTAAACGTCATCACGGATTGCGACGGCCCATAGGCGTTGTTACCTAACCAATCGACCTTAACCGTGTGCGTGCCAAGCGAGAGCTTTGCCGTATCGGCACCTGCGAGCACCAAGCCTCCCGAAGACGCAGAGCACGTGCCGGCTGGATTAATAACCCATGTTCCGCCAGCAGCATAGTTGTCGATATAGTAGTTCACTGCGCCGCAGACGTTTGTGCGCTCATTTACGCTGTAAATCGCAGCCGTGAAGGTTGCTGGTTGCCCTCGAACGACCAATGTCGGCCCCGATACGGAAACCTGTGTCGGGAGTGCCCCGGGAGAGGAAGTTGGCGTCAACGTTGGCGATGGTGGAGGTGAATGCGTTGCTGATGCGGACGCCGAAGCAGAAGGTGACGCAGCGCTCGGTGCCGCTTGGTTGCTGCTAAGTGACGATAAGCAACCCGCTATCGATAACGAGGCAACCATTATCAGCACGATACTAACTAACAACTTTTTCATCATAAAAGTCCCCCTTTGACGGAAAATGAAATTAAACAGCCAAAAAAAGGGGCGTGATACCTTAAGCGTTGTCGTTTAGCTGCGNNTATGATGAATTGTCAGCGGTGCGAGAAATACGCACATTGTAGGCTGCGCGGCGACCGAGAGCACGTTCCGTATTGCGAAGAGTACCGCCGTCCGCGGCGAGTGGCTTCGTGACGGACCTAGCTTATTGTTTTCAATTTCAAAGCCCTAGAGCACACTGCCCGCCGTCAGTTTCAAATCGGAGCTTTTATCTTATACTCTGGCACTTTTAGGTCGCTCAGGACGTTCTAAGAGGCAATCATGCATGCATATAAAATCCTCTCATTTTCTGTAGTTATTCTTCTCATTACTGTCTTATTCGCAAGCGCTGCAGCCGTTCCTGCAGTGGCGCAGTATGATACAATGCAATACCGGTATAACGCTGCGCACACCGGCGACTACACCCCCGTAGCAGGGAGGTCGAATGGCCCTTTGACGTGGAACTTCACCACCGGAGGTTACGTGGGCTCCTCTCCCGCTGTCGCCAAGGGCGTCGTCTACGTGGGGAGCTGGGACCACAACCTCTACGCCATCAACGCCACGACCGCGGCTGAGCTGTGGAAATACACGACCCAAGGCGAGGTGTACTCATCTCCCGCAGTCTCAAACGGGGTCGTCTACGTAGGGAGCAATGCCCACAACCTCTACGCACTCAAAGTCACCACTGGGGCGAAGCTCTGGAACTACACGACCAAAAGCTAAGTTCAATCCTCCCCAGCCAT
>PMIN01000145.1 GCA_003158275.1 Methanobacteriota archaeon | reverse complement strand
TATTTTCGCCTCTGACTCGAGCAACCCAAGCTCTGTTAAGGATACTAATAGTTGACTGGGTAATCGTCTCATCATTGTCCCCCTTGATTATTAGTTGTCAAATTACTATTTACTAAGCCGTTATTTATATATACTTCTTACGCCCCAATGCTAATCGTTGTTAAATCATTGACAACTTCAATAGCAAAATGATTGCAGGCAAAGATAGCATGGAAACTAAAAATCTTGGCTTATATTCGGCCGACGCTGCTCCGTGCACAGCCACGAGAGTAAAAACTGACGGAGGTTTATAGTGTCGGATATCATCAACGTCGAAAACCTCGTCAAAGTGTATCCAGGGGGTACAAGGGCTGTCGATGGGATCTCGTTCAGCGTTAGAGAAGGCGAGTTCTTTGGGTTCCTCGGCCCGAACGGTGCGGGAAAAAGCACGACGATCCAGGTTCTCACGACGCTGCTTAAGAAAACCTCTGGCTCTGCGACCGTTGCTGGCTACGATGTCGATAAAGATGCCCGAGAGATACGCAAAGTAATCGGCGTTCAACGCCAGGATACCATCCTGGATGGGGACCTGACGGGTCGGGAAAACCTCACCCTTCAGGGGCACCTCCAGCGGTTGCACGGTAACGCCCTCAAAAAACGTGTGGACGAACTGCTCACACTCGTTGAGCTCTCTGACGTCGCGGACAAGAGGGCGGCTCACTACTCCGGAGGGATGAAAAAGCGGCTCGATCTGGCGTCTACGCTTGTACATAAGCCACGCGTGCTCTTTCTCGACGAGCCGACCTCGGGGCTCGATCCGCAATCGCGCGCAGCTATCTGGGAGCACCTCGAGACGCTCAACCAAGATGAGGGTGTTACGATTTTTTTAACAACCCAGCAGATGGAAGAAGCCGATAGGCTCTGTCAACGGCTCTCAATAATCGATCACGGAGAGATTGTTGTGAGCGGCTCTCCTGTTGAGCTGAAGCATCAACTCGGCGGTGACACCATCACGATGTCACTGGCCGACGGAGATGGCGGCGTAAAAGACAGATCAAAGCGGATTGTCAGTGGCATTCAAGGCGTCACAAAAGTCCTCGATATCGAAACGGGACTGGCGGCATACGCCAAGAACGCGGGGGCTCTCGTTCCCAATATCGTACGACTGTTTGACGAGAACGGGATTCGCTTGACGTCAATTAACGTCGCATCTGCCTCGCTGGATGACGTCTTTTTGCAGCACACGGGAAGAAGGATACGATCAGAAGAACTGTCGAAAGTAGATACGTGGAAAGGGCACGCCTGAGGTGATAGACGATGGATCATGACTTTCTCTTTGACGTGTGGCACCTCTTCGTCAGGGCCTTAAAAAAGACTATACGGACTCCGATTGTCATCATTAGCGCGCTCGCCCTGCCAGTGCTGTTTCTGGTTCTCTTCACGCAAATTTTTACGCAGTTTGGAAACCTCCCGGGATTCCCTGCCGGCGGTTACATCCAATTCGTAGTGGCTGGCATCATTATTATGAACCCATTGATGGATTCAGGGGGCGCAGGAGAGGCTGTGGTTGACGATATCAATTCGGGATTTCTTTCAAAGATGCTCGTGACGCCCGTAAACAGGGCCGCCATTCTGTTTGGTCGGTTACTGCACGATATGACTATGGTTCTTTTCCCGGTTGCTATAACGCTCGTGCTCGCGTACGCGCTTGGTGCAACCGTCGTAACAGGGGCCCCAGGAATTCTGCTGATTCTTTTCACTGCCGCTTTCTTTGCGTTGGCCATGTCAGGGCTGACGATGGCAATAGGAGTGAGAACAAAGAGTTCGCAAGCAGTCGCGGGGTTAGATCTTGTGATTGCATTCCCTCTTATGTTTGTGAGCACGGCGCTCGTGCCATACGAGTTCCTTCCGCACTGGGCGCAAGCCTTTTCGAATGTCAACCCGTTCAGTTACGTCGTCAACGCGGTCAGGGTATTGATGTCCACAGGATTTGTTTGGAGCACCATTCTGGCCGCGTATGCAGTTACAGCGGTGTTCGCCGCAGTGACGATAGGAGCAACGTTGTATCAGTTCAGGACTGTGGTGAAGTAGGCGATTAGAACACCTCTTTGCCACGCCGCGCTTGGCAGCAGGGGTCGTGCACGGCCTTCCGGCCAGTCACAGTCGCAGAAGGCGCTCCGCGTTGCCGTGCGCGATCCGCTGTTTGTCGGCGGGGCTCACCGGGAGCTGATCGAGGAAAGTGCGTGCCTCCACCATTGAGCTATAGGGAGAGTCGGCTGAGAACATGATCCGGTCGACACCGACCTCAAGCAACAGGTCGAGGAACGTTGCGGTGTAGTTAAGGCCACTGAACGTATAATGGACGTTCTCACGGAGGTAGGCGCTAATCGGGCGATCTAGTTTCGTCATCTGCGGAGGCAACCCACGATCGAGTCGGGGCAGCATGAACGGAAGCGTTTCGCCCAAGTGGCCTATGATCAGCTGCAAGTCTGGGTACCGGTCGAACGCTCCGCCGAGGATGAGGCGCAGGACGTGGATCGCGGTTTCGATGTGCCATCCCCAGGCCGCCATAGCCAGCCCGCGCGTTACCTCTGGCGCGAAGTTCCCTGTGTAGGAGGCCGCGATCACCGCCTGCGGAGGGAACGTCGGATGGAGGGTGAGCGGGACCTGGAGGGATTCCGCGCGCTCAAGGATCGGCCAGAAGAACGGGTCGTCGAGGTATCGGCCCCGGACGTGGCCGTTAATACATGCTCCTTTGAAGCTGTGTTCACGGACCGTGCGTTCCAGTTCGTCAGCGGCGGTGTCCGGAGCCGCGGTCGGTAGCGCGGCGAACCCGGCGAGACGGCTTGGATGTCGCCGCACCGCCTCCGCGAGACGGTCGTTCGTGTCACGGGCGAGGGCCACGGCTTCGGCCGCATCGAGTTGCTCTAGGCCGGGAGAGGTCAGCGAGAGGACCTGCACGTCGATCCCGGCAGCATCCATGTCCGCTATTCGGCGGCCGTCGAGATCGGATAGTTGATCGATAACCTGAGCAATGTCCCACGCCTCTGGGGGATGAGCGTGAGCCGCGTGTGCTGCGTCCTTGAGTTGGCGGCCTGGCCCTTCTAGGAATGCCGGGGTCGCGTAGTGCTCTTCAAGCGTGATCGTTCGCATCGTCTTTTGTTTTTCGAGTTGAGACATAGCAGTACCTCTATAATCCTTATTTTAATAGATATTACGCTGAAGAGGCTTGACGCCCGTTATGAATCCTTTAGACTGTTCCTAGAGTTGCCTAAAGCTGTAAAAACGCGTAAGCTGGTGGCAGGACGCATCGTGACTATTGAAGACGTGCAGAACGTTCTTTCGGTTCTCAAAGTGAGATTTACGCGAGGCGAACTCGACGAGCGACACTACGTCGCGTATAACGCTTTAATCACGTTTGGGGCCTTTACAGGCCAGCGCCCAGATGCAACGATCGGCAGAATCACAGCCGGGCAGGTTAAAGAGGCATTGAAATTCAGATCGAGAGAGCCCACACTACACGTATCGGCAGATCAGGACAAGATCCGCATGGCGCACTATGTACCGCTGCACCCGCGCGTTATCGAAGCCGTTGAACCGCTCCTGGACGGAAAAAAGGTGACGAGATTATGTTCCCACTCTCTGCGCTCAACCAATGGCTCTGGCATTCGCGCGAAGCAGGGAACGAAATACCGCTCCGTCGCTGTAGTGGGTATTTTGTACTCAGTGATCTTCGTAAGTTCACGGAGCAGCACGGAGACGTGATCGGCTGGGATTCATCGAACCGGGCGTACGTGCTAACCCACGGCGTGGGTGGCATCGACTGGAAACACTACAAACACCCGCTTCCTGATTCAGTTTCCGACATTTATATGAAGTACTGGAGCGGCGTGAGCTTAAAAATCTGAGCTAGGCGCGCCCGTGCAGTTCCCAAGCGTTTTAGCACGCCACTGCGTGTAAAGAAAGAGAGGTTGGAGAGCACTAGAGCCTCCATCGTTCTTTCTTTTTCGATTGCCTTTGATTTATGAGCCCTGAACTGCAACACACACAGAAAAAGAAAAAGCCAGGTTATTCCCTGGTTGCCCGGTCCGATTTTTGCGCACGATGCGCAGGCGACGACCGGCTGCCGGCACGTTAATAACAATCGCCCGCTCAGCGCTGAGCCTCTTTTCGGCACAAAGGGGAAACATC
>PMIN01000090.1 GCA_003158275.1 Methanobacteriota archaeon | reverse complement strand
CGTTGTGATATAGATCGCGTTCTATTTATTATGTTTCGGGAAGTGGCTTCCCCTTTCTTAGGACTGGAAGAACTGTGAAGAATACCGTTTGCGTGTCCACTAGTGCTCCGGGATACGCACCTCCAACGATTCTGCAAAGAACGAGACGCAGCAGGCACTCTCCATTTGAAACAAACCACCTCAGAGCACTCGAGCAAAACGTGGTTTGTTTCAATGAATAGGGTAAAAAACCGAACAATCCTCGAGTCGTGGGGCGACAATCCGCACCATGTCCGAGCTAAAACTTATACACGCCCGTCGATATCCGAGTATTCGACCGTATCGCGACGCGCGGCCTACCCGGATCGTCGCGGTTCAAAGATGCTCGCTCCGTCGAACTCAAACCTACCCGAGTCCGCGCCTAACAAATCGACAATTGTGGGGGCTACGTCCATCAGACTGATGTTAGCGCGGGCCACGTCCTTGTCAATATTTCTCATCAGTAACACCGCATCGGGCGCGTGGCCGCCTGATGCGACGGGATGGTCATATGCCTTTCCAAACAGGTCTGATTGGACGTCCCAGCCCACACCGTACTGCGGTTGCAGCTCAAACACAATGTCAGGATACAATTGTGCTGTAAACGTTCCGGGATATAGATCCTCGCGTTTCCGCGCCCACTGCACGATATGTTCTCCTCGTGCAGTGGTCAAGGCCTCCAACCATCCAATGAGGGCATCTCGCAACCCCTTATACTCACGTGCGGAGAGATGCTCCGCCTGAATCTCGATTCCTCCGTCAGGGTACGATTTGATACCCGCAAATGTCGAAAGAAATGCCGTACTTTTGTCGCGGTCAATTGATCCGCCCGATGAGTAGATCGATTTGCTTGCCTTGGTCAATCGTGGACTCTTGACAACGAGCTTCATAACCACGTGTTCGAGGCCCAGCCGGCTGATGATCTCCAAGACGGTCTTTCTCAGGTGGCGGGTTACATGTTTGCGCTGCCGGTTTGGCACAAGAACGTTGTGCATCTGGAGATACGTATTGATATTTACTGTCGTTATTGGCCGGCTCCTATGCCCGTGATCGCTCAGTACGAGAAGCTGCACATCCGGACGTTCGGCAATAAATGAGCCGACGATGCTATCGAGATGCTTGTAGTAGTCAACGATCACCGTGCTGAATTGATTCTTCTGGTACAATGGATCATTCGTATCAAAAAATCTCCAGAGACGGTGTTGTATGATATCGAGCACGTTAAAGTAGATAAAAAAGAGATCCCACGGTTCGTTCCTCAATAGCTCAAGCCCTAGGCGTTGCTCGTCGTTAAGTGTCTCCTGACCGAGGCGCACCCACTCATCTAAATGGTTTAAGCCAGGAAATCCCCCCCACAGACCGGTATACGTATTCGGAATTGCGTACTTATCACGAATGTTGCGGGGGTACACGTCCACATCAATCTCTGTGCGGATCCAATCGATTCGCCGATCGATAGGCGACCGGCTCACCATGATATCGCTGATTTCCCACGCAGGATACAACATCATCGGATGTACTACAACCGCGTGTAGGCCTTCGTTGTTAGCGTAGTCCCAAAAAGTCCTCCCTTTGATGCGTGCGACGTCTAGCTTCCTAAGGTCGCTGAGCTTTGGATCAAAGATATCATACACATAAAGCAGCCCGTGATTCCCTGGATGCAGACCCGTATATATACTCGCCCACGCAGGAATCGTGTCGGTGGGAAACACGGAGTGTGAGACGCGAGTCGGACTCTCATCGATTAATGTCGAAAACGTGGGAAGATCGTTTCGGTGTTGCAGCAAGATATAGGGATCCAAGGAATCGATTCCAATTATCAACAGTTCATCGCTCATATGACGCCCCCTGCAATACGTCTAAGGTATGCTGCAAAACTTCTGCTTTGACACTATCGAGGTCGCCGGTGTTGTCGCAGTGCACGATTGGGCTCGGAACACTTCGCTCGATCTGTGCATATAACTCACGATATCTGTCGTGCATTTTTTGCGCTGCTGCGACTGATGGTATCTCATCACTCTTCCGCTGTTGTGCGACCTTGGGGGGGACATCGACGATGAATATGATATTAGGATTTGGTAACAATCGCTTATACAATAATAGCAACCGCTCCTGTCTACTCGTGGCAAACTTGAAATCGTGTGATAACGCCGACACCGTGTCATAGATGAACCTATCGAAAATGATGACTCGATCGGCGCCCAGTAAGGCCGGAAGCCACGCTTTGACGATTCCAAACCTTAAGTAGTCAAGTAACACGAGCGACGGATAAGCTGCCTCGAATACTCGTACGGTAAAATTACTCGTACGATCAGTCCTTGTCGCCCTTGTTTCAGGGTGGCGCAGCTGAGCGGAGTGCCCTTTGCCGACCCACCTCAGTAACGTTCGAAATGCAGAGTGCTCCCCCTCAAGCCACCACGTGTACGAAACCGGGTATCCTCTCCGCCTCAGTTCGTCGCACAGATAACGGGAGAGAGTACTCTTTCCCGAGCCATCTATTCCAAGAAAGCATATCCGGATACATTGACTCAATTAAGATCCCTCTTACCGCGGTACATCTCTTTCCACAATCACCTGCCTTAACACTTATCTGTATACCAATGAGGGCGTCGATTTTTACAACCACGGCACAATCGAAATGCGTTTGATCCAATTATCGCTGCACATTTGCGCTACAACGATTCGCAACAGTGCCTACAGCTGCTCCAAAACAGGAAGATTTTGCGTTTTTTTGCGTCCGTAGAACTGCAGTTCATACGTGCACTACATTCTAAACTTTGCGCTTTTTGAGATGACATTCGTTGAAACGCACGTTTAGTGTAGCAGCTCGACGTAAATCTCCCTTAGCTGATTGGCGATGTTTTCCCATGAATACGACAAAACCATCTCTCGTGTCGCAATATGGATGGTACCATCGAGCAAGTCTCTTAATCGTTGAAGTAATACTTGATCGGATTCCGCGAAGAAGAACCCAAGTTCTTCGCTAAACAGCTCGGGCAACGCTCCGAACCGAGTTGTTACGATGGGGAGATTGCACGCCATAGCCTCGAGCACGGAAAGAGGCGTCTCTATGCATGCCTTCTTGTTTTTGGTCGGAAAGAGATAACAATCAGCAATATTGTAGATGTCTTCGATGTGCGCGAAGTGCTCCACCCATACAAGACATCCCGCGTCCTGAAGCTCTCGCATTACCGTTGGATCGTTTTTGTCACCTTTTCTGCCAACAATCAAAACGCGATATAGTCCCTCTTTTTGTATTCGTTTGCATATCCCGAGGTTTCTTTCTTTTCGGAGTGATGCGAGGTGCAAAACGACATTCGCCTCCTCGGGAATGCCGTATGTGTGTCGCAACTGCATTTTTTGGTCGCTACTTACGGGTTTGAACTTAGCAAGGTCTACACCGTTAGGCAACATACGAGTACGAAAGCCAATCGCGTTAAACAACTCTTCGCTCGCCTTTGTTTGCACTAACGTGAGATCTGGTTTAAAAAAATTAAGCGCGCGAAGTCTCGGGAGAGCGGGATGGATGGCTGAGATAACGACTTTTGCTCGGCTTTGAAAAACCGATAACAATTTCGCGGTAATGATGCCACTGGTCGTCGGCGTCAGAATGAAGTGAATTATATCTGGCTTGGTTCGTGCGATTTTTCGCCATTGGATCAACGAACGCATGTTAACCAGAGTGGTCTCAAGTCCCTGGTGACCTAACTCATTGTTCAGATATTTCCCGACGTTCCGTACTCCTTCATCGAGAGAGCCTGCGAAGTGACCTACCAAACAAACCTTCATTGCGCCTGTCGCCCTTCCTGTACGTCCCGCGCGGGATATCTACGGACTTGCCGCAATCCGCTAAACCGACTCAAGCCGCTAAGTCGCGTCCTTCTTGTTCTTGGTTTGAGGAGACCTATGTCCTCTCTGCATCAGTCCGACGATACTGCCGGTGATTTTCGCCATAAGGACAACACTTAGAATTAGGATGCTCAAACCAAAATCGAGAGGTCTGCCTTTTCGCACGAGGCTGCCAAGGTTCTTGATTGTTAAAACGAGAGGATTAGCGCCGTAGGCTTCGAACACGAACGTTCGAGAGGACCGACTGATACAAGCGCCCTTAGCATAAAGAAAGTACTGTTTAAACAACTCCGCAAAATTGCGCCGAGGACGCCAGTAACAGGTTGCGTCGGTGGCGTATGCAAACCGGTAACCAGCTTTCTGAGCTCTGAGAAAGAAATGCGTATCCTCGCCTATGCCGCGCGGAAGCCATTCGGCATAGCCGCCGAGCTCTTCCCACACCTTTTTCTTAAACGCCACAGAGCTGCCGTGTGGTAAGAATTTGCTCCAATTCATGAGGTTCTGGTTTGGATACAGCAGGTTCCCGACACACGCTTCAAACCGTGTTTCAGGCTTCGGTTCAAAATAGCCCGAAGCCACATCGATGGCAGGATCTGATTCAAGTGCCCGAACCAAGTTCTCCAGCCATTTTTTGGGGTATTCGACTCCAGCATCGGCGCTTGCTATATACGCATACCTCGCATTCATAATTGAGATGTTCCTTCCCTCCGCGATGTTAATGTTAGGCAGCGCAATCACGTTCAGGCAAGGGTGCCGCCCCACATAGGTTCGCAAAAGCTCCGCAGTGCCATCCGTTGAACCGCCATCGACTATAATGAGTTCATCTGGCGCTCTGGATTGGGTAAGCAACGATTCCATCAGCCCTGCAATCGATCCTTGTTCGTTTCGGACGGTGATACAAAGTGATAGCTTCAAGTCATCGCCTCTTCGTGCACATCACTATTAATTGGGTAATTTATGTTTCTTATTTGTAGAGGCTAGCAGCTGTATAACTTCCGCCCAGCCAACATTCCCGCGAAAGAATTCAAAGTCGTGAAAAACATTTCAAAGTTGATGGAAATCTTGCGCGACTTAGACGACGTGGGGCATAGTCGCGTTTACAGTCACCGCCGCAAACGAGTGCAGCTGCTTGCGTTTGTAAAATTGGATCGCTCCTTGAATGGGGGGGCCCTCCGCGCAAGACGGATCGAGTAATTATCGCTCGGTTCCGCTCATTTCGCGTGTCGTTTCTGCCTTCTCCCAAAGCACTGAATAGTTGTGGGAAATGAAATCTCTCCATGCAATAAGGACGATGAACTCATTGAGCAAAACGTAATAGGTCATTCTGAGCGCTGCGCTCAGCGAAAATCGCTTGCTCTTTTTGTCGTTGGCTATCACCAGCGTCCGCACGTGCATCAAGAGGCCAAACGTCACGGCGAAAGCTGCGCCAGTAATAATAAGGTGGAGCAACACGGTGCCCAAGTTCATTGTCACTACGTACAAGAGTGGGATAGCGAGCAAGATAAACGGCGAGAGCATCACGAGGCTTTTGTGGGAGGGGAGGATGAGCGCACGGTAAAGATCTTTTGGCCGCACCTCGTAATCGAGATTCTTAACCAGGCTCTTGATGGTTCCGATGCTGGTTCTTTTCCGTTGCCTGATCTGTTCTTCTACCGTTGTCGGCGTAGCCTCGTAGACGATCGCATTAGGCTCATACTCTATCTTGTACCCCATCTTCCGTAAGTTAATGCACATGTCGAGATCTTCTGAGAGCATGGTCGGATCGAGGTCCATCAAGTCCTTTCTCCACGCGTTGAGTTCGCCGTGAAAGAGACACGCCGAATCCAGTGCCGCCTCGCCAGTCCTGAGGATTTGCTCCAAGTCCCAGTAAAACTGCGCCGACGAGGTTAACGAGCTGCCGGGATTCCCTACCGCATATTTTCCGCCGACTGCGCCGACCGCCGGATTCTTGAAATGAGGCGCTATTTCTTTTAAGACATCGCGATCGAAAACGCAGTTTGCGTCCGTGACCAAGACGACGTCGCCTCTCGCGTGGCGTTTCCCGGTGTTTATCGCAGTCGCTTTACCGTTTCTTCGCTCTTCCTTTACCAAACTGAGCAGCGGTCTGCCTTCACCTTTGCACTTCTCAATTATTCGTTCCACGACGCCCGTGGTGCCATCTGTCGATCCCGAGTCCACGATAATGACTTCATAGTTCTGTGTCGGATAGTCTAAGCTGTACAAGTTGCGGATTCTCTCCTCAATAGTTGCCGCCTCGTCATACGTGGGAACAACAATAGAGATAAATGGCTGGAAACTGTAGTCTTTATCCTTCGGCTTCTGTCGGACTGCTATTAGACCCATGAGCAGCGGATAACCCGTAAATTGCCATATGAGGAGAAATGATAAGATAAAAAGTAGAACAGTCACCGCAGATAGAACGGATCCCGCTACAAGCACTATATACATAAAGACGCGCCGCCTTTCTCGCTTAAGTCGCTTTGGTAAGCCCAGAAACCCGTGCACGCGTCGCTGATGTGCGCCCTAAACAACGCCCGCGCGAGGAGCGAGACGAGGAGGTTCCCCACGGCGTTCAGCTTGGTCATGGCGCCTGGATCTATGAATCCTTTCAGCCGCGATCCGATGACGACGTCATTCGTCTGCAACAGGCGCAGCATCTCGGTGGCCACGTTGACTGGATGCGTATTGTCCCCGTCAGCGACAATCACGTAGTCCGCGTCCACGGCCCGAAATGCGGTCTGAATAGCGGCACCCTTTTGAACCGCGATCTCGCGTGTATGGTCGACCGATCGCCCGTCGACCACATATACAGCGGTTTCGTATCCGTTGTCTGCCAGTTCTGCTACGGGTACACTATCTATCACCAGGCCGATCGAAGGCGCCTCATGCAAGGTCGGAATCAAAAAAGCTCCTCGTTCCACTTACTCCCTTCCTCCTAAGCTAAGCGTAGCTGTCATCGTTTGACGCCCCTCACACTTTGACCGGTTCCAACTGCAGCAACAACGATCAGCCGCGATCGTCAGCTTCGCCATCTTCACCGGTAAACTTTCAACATCACCTCAAATCTGGTCATCTCAAAGGATTAAACGGGCGCTAGCCGCTTTCCTCTAACCGCTTTCCTTAATAAAAAACGCCACCGAAAGTATTTAAGCGCTCCGACGTGAATTTGTGCACTAGATTGCATTTAGAAAGCAATATTGCAAAGAAAATACTTGTCTGGGAACAAGATATATAAGCGGGCACGACATTTGTTGACAAGATTTACAACAGGCGACCTCCTTGACCGAATGAATCAGGCTTGTCGACGACGTCAGCATTCTGCTGCGCGAGGTGCGTGTTAAAATGCGCGCACGAGGAAGCATGTTGAAGATACGTAAGAGGAAGAAAATGAAAACACAGCGACTGATAACCATCGTCGCGGTAGTAGCAATAGTTCTTTCCCTAAGCGTTGTAGGCATTTCGGCTGCAGGAACTTCGATCGCAAAGCCCACATCACAAGTAGTGAAAAAAGTAAACATTGCCAAATTACCAACAGTCAATTTCAGCATTCCCAAATTACCGACAGTCAACAAAGTCAACAGTAATGTGAACACTCAATCACAGACAACAGTGAACAAAGTCAACAGTAATGTGAACACTCAATCACAGGTAAAAGTCAACAGTAATGCGAACACTCAATCACAGGTCAGCAACGTCAACCCAACCAGGGTGCAGGATCCAAGCCAAGTGCAAGTAGTGCACAACGTTGTGACCCCAGTGGTCAACCTGTATCACACACCCACCCCTCCACCGTTTCCGACGCCTACCCCACAAGAACCAATATTCACATGGTTGTCGCAGATATTCACCTGGCTCGGATCGCTCTTCCACTGGATATTCGGATTCCTGTAACTACCGTTTAGGGACTCTAAAATGGCCTGCAGTCGACTTTCGACTGCACGCAGACAGACGGCCCGTTCCGTACGGTGGGGAGGCAGCAGGGAACCACCCACCACGGCTTGTGCCGATAACGGCAAAGGCGCTTGTGGCGCTGCCTGCTTCGGGTGGCGCCTAGGGCTTGCTGCGGGTAGCCTACACAGCGTGAGTTTGAACCGAAAACCGCCCCAGACAAGGATTTAACGCGGCGGTTCAGTCTGTCGGTCTCGGCAAATGCTATATGGGTGCTGCGCAATGATACCGTTTAATGAGCGAGTCTGACCGTCCGCTGCGCTACGCAGCGCTCGTTATCATCGTACTGGTTCTCGCGGCGATCGTGCTACCATCAATCGGCGTGCTGAGCAATCTCGGCTACGTCGGCGAGCGAACCTACCTTCTCGTGCTCCAGGATAACACCGAGCTCAGAAACACCGGTGGCTTGATGGCGTGTGTAGGCTCAGTCGAGATTCAAAACGGCGCGCTACAGAACCTGAAGCTGTATTACGCCCCTAGCAACACCTACGCAAACGGCACACTGAGCGCCGCCGTCAATATCGGCGGTCCTGAAAGCTTCACAGAGTTTTACAATTCGACGTACGTGCGATTCTGGGACATGAACGTCCAGTACGACTTCGCCACGTTCGCCCCCCTTTACGCCTCGGCGTGGCAGCAATTGACTGGACAACACTCCGACGGCGTCATCGGACTCGATTTGACGGGCCTGCAGGAACTCCTCAAAGCCACAGGACCTGTAACCGTCGCCAACGAGACGATCACGTGGAGAAACGTCATCGATAGGGTGCATTTCGCTGACGTCGCCGCGAAGGGTGTGAAGGGAGAACCCGCCCTGAACGGATTCTTGGGACAATTGGCGAACAAGATCATTACGGCCGCGCAAACGGCCAAGCCCGTTGGAAAGCTCCTCCTGCTCAGCACCCTCCACACGCTCGCTCAGCAACAGCATCTCCTCGTCTATGCACCGGGCGCCCTGACCAGCTATGACGGCGCGATTCAGACGCAAGCGGGCGATTACCTGTACGTCGTCGATGCAAACTCCGGCAGCGCCAAGGCAGATTTGAACGTCAACAGAACGATTACGTACGACACTTACCTCCACGATAACGGCACGCAGACGTCAAACGTAACCATAACCTATGCGAACAACTGCGGGTGGACCTACAAAGTTTTCACGACGACGCTCGTGCCCAACGATGCAGCGCTGCTCGATGCACGATATACCTCCTACCACCTCGGGCCGCTTGTGACCTATGCCGACAACCTCACCACCATCTCGTCGTACGTCGAGGTCCCGGCGCACACAACGGCCAACGTCACGTACGAGTACTCGCTTCCCAGCACGCTCCTCCCAGCTGGCGTGTTTTCCCACTACGACCTCTACGTCCAGAAACAGGCGGGGATCGATCAGTTCACCCTCAACACCGCCGTGACCCTGCCTCAAGGAGCGCAAGTCATTCACGAATCGAACGTCGGCAACGGGATCGTGGCAAATGGTAACGTCCAAGTAGAGGTCATCTATCGGTAGAGGGAGCAGAGGTTCATGAGACGACGTACCAAGGCAATCGCTGCATCCGCTGCAGTAGCGATAGCGGTCATACTAGCGGCCATCGTCCTGCTCGCAACGCTTCAAACCGCCTTGACGACTGAGTCAGCACGCAACGAGCAGAATCCTCTGTACGTGCAGCCCCAGCCGAACGTGCAGGTGCGGCTGGGCGAAAGCGCAACGGCAGGTAACCTGACATTTCGCGCACAAAACGTGATGAACGGCACTGACGCGCTCCAGGTGTGGTCGTCCGTAAACGCGAGCAACCACTACGCTCCGCTCAATCCCATTCCGGGGAGCACATACGCTGTTATTAACGTCACCGTGGCGAGTGCGATCAAGGGCGCGACGCCGTTCAGCTACTCGAACATCGTCCTTGTCGGCAACGACGGAAGGTCGTACTACGCGAACTACGCCGAGGGCAACGCGAGTTGCAGCGCCTCGCTTGCCGCAGCTCAGTTCAAGCCCGGCGGCGCGTGCGACGTCTACGTCGCGTTTTCTATTCCTGACGGCGTTGCACCGGCGAAGATTGTGTACACGGCATCAAACCCCGCGATAGTGGTCAATCTCGCTTAGCTGGAGCAGAGAAGCTCTGCAGCGCCTAAAGCCCAGAGCCGCGAAAGTAGGCTGTTTCCTTTGTTCTCAGGCGCCGCCGCGGTCATTGATAAACCATCATCTCTCTTGTTGCGAAGCCTAACGCGGCGCCCACAGGTAAACCAAGGGCAGGGCACCGCGGTCGACGGCCGGCGAAAAGAACAGGATTTGTCGTAAAGGATAGATAATAATTAGTTTCAAAAAAACGTGGTGTGACCCAATCGCCAACCGAAAAAAGAGGCGCGCCTTGAAATCCCGACAGAGCACGAGGTCGTCTAGCTGCTTGAAATAAAATAAAAAACGCTATATCCGATCCAGCTGACGTCTCTTTTTGCATTCTCCCCACAGCGGGTTCAGCGGTTGAGACAATGGCCACTCAACGTGACCTTAGGGCAGACCGGGAAAGAATTCGGTTCAAGAGTCCCCGACGATGCAATGCAGTATATGTGCCCTGTTTGTTTAGCGGAGGACTCCAAACAGATTTCGATTAGGCATAGCGTCGAAGGCCCCGATCTCAAGCGGCGAGATGAACGCTAGAGGACTAAAAGGACGTACACGCCACCTTTACTGCGTTCGCGCCATGGAAGGAGCTGCCTCACCACCCACGTATCTGCTTCTCCGGACGGTCGCATCACGTGCGCCACTCGCAGATTTGAGGCTGCACTCCAATAACAGGTCGGGACATGCCCGCTACAAACAAAGCGCTTTATATCGGCTGCGAATTTGGCACCAGTGGCTTGAGTGCGATCCTCGGATCACTACCCCACCTACTCAAGCCGTTCAGCTGTTTTCCGCTTGAGGGCCGCCGTTCTAGTGTATCTGTTCCAAACGTCGCTTGCACAAAAAAAGACCGATCTTGACGCCATCCCTCAGTGATGACAGCTTTGGTTGATCCTCCCGAGCGCGGTAGGTGATCGGGATTTCCGCGATGCGCAAGCCCTTCCTCACGCATTCGACGAACATATCGACTTCAATTTCAAAGCCGCTCGCTGTAAGCTCCATGCGCCGAATCGCGTCGCTTCGATAGCCCCAGAATCCCGTACACACGTCGCTGTTGTGTGCATCAAACAGCGTCCGCGCGAGGAGCGAGATGAGGACGTTCCCCACGATGTTCAGTCTGGTCATAGCTCCCGGCTCAATGGTACCTTTGAATCGCGATCCGATGACGACGTCATGTGTCTGGAGCAGCCGCGTCATCTCCGTTGCCATTTCAATCGGGTACGTGTCGTCCCCGTCAATCATGATCGCGTAGTCGGCAGTGATGGACTTAAATCCCATTTGAATGGCCGAACCCTTTCCCTTCCCGTCTGCGAGTATGACCTGGGCCCCCTTTTCAACGGCGATCTCCCTCGTATTGTCAGTGGATTGCCCGTCGATCACGTACACTGCAGTTTCGAACCCGTTCTGCAAGAGGTCGGCAACAGGCACGCCGTCGATAACCTTGCCGATTGAGCGTTCCTCGTTTAACGTCGGAATGACGACAGCTACTGTCTCCATCGCCTCGCCTGGTGACTGATCTCGCGATATCGTCCGTGGCCTCGGCGATTCCCCCCTTTGATTAAGCCGATTTTCTCGTCGGTTGCGCAGTTAAGTAGCGTCAAACTGCACAATCCGCCAGAAGCCACGTAATAAAGACAATTTCAATTACTTAAGCGATGCGGTTCCGCCGTTGCGAAGGCCGTGAGTAGTCGATTACCCACCGCTAAAGCTGTGGGCTTATATCTCCTTAGACTTCTTTCTGGATACAATAGGCTGATTGACGACAGCCCTCGAAGCAATGTTTTTCGCTGCGTTTATATCGGCGTTCTCGGTGTACCCACATGCAACGCAAACAAAGCCGGCTTGCGTCTTGCTCTGTCGATGTGTCCACAACAAGAGCCTTGCTTCGACGTGTTCTTAGGTGCAACTATTGCAAGCGGCACACCGTTCAACTGAGCCTTATAGTCAATAAACTGTCTCAGTTGTCCAAAAGCCCACTTACCTATCCGCCCTCTCTGCACCATCCCAACCGTTGTCCGAGAGCGTATGCGCGTTAAATTCTCACCCGCTATCGCTCTCTTTGCGCTATCGCTACAAGCGTCTTAGCTAGCTCTGCTATGTCACTGTTGCGGATTGCCTCCGGAAGGGCAAAAAATGGTCGCTTCCGCGGTTGTTTCGAAGTGCGCGCACGGCCAACATAACGTGCAAAACCGCGAACGTGTGCTTGTTGAGCGCCGCCGCCGCCTAGTGCATTAGCGCACCGCTCCGCACAGGAACGTCACGCGACGGCGATATGTGCATCTAACGCCTTGATTCAAGCGATTCAGTCAGCGAGGCCATAGAGTGCAAAATGATGCCGGTAAGCGTCATGAACGTTCCAACGATTACGAGAAGGAGCATAAGGATCGCAGGTCCGTTAGGCAGGCGCCCCCAATCGTAGTACACCTGCACTGCGTACACCGCCAAGGCGACGCCAACCCCAATAAATATGAGTCCGGGCAGAGTAAAGGCGAGCAAGGGCTTCTTAAACTCGATATTGCGGAGGACCCCCACGAGCACCTGCAACCCGTGCGCGACGGGATGTGCAGAGGATTGTCCCACGTCGTACCGGACGTTGATGTCCACCTCCTTGATCCGCAGATGGGCCTTCGCTGCGTCCATAAGCATCTCGCTGTCGACCGCCATCTGGTCCGTGCCAAATTTAAAGGTCCCCGCAGCTTTCATCGAGAATGCGCGGAAACCACTCTGCGTATCCGTCACGTTGACGTCACGACTGAACCCTAGACGCGTAAACTTGTCAAGAACGACCTGTCCGAACCGGCGGTAGCGGGGAGTCTCGTTACTATCCCCACTCAGATAACGGCTACCAATAACGATATCGGCTTCATCGAGCATCAGCGGCCGTGTGAGCTTTGGAATGTCATCGGGGTTGTGCTGTCCATCGCCGTCGAGAATAACAAGAATATCAACGCCGCATTGTGTCGCGTACGCAAATAGGTCCCGTAAGGCGGCCCCTTTGCCGGAGTTGGCGCTGTGCACGAGCACGTCAGCACCTGTAAGGCGTGCGACCTCCGCAGTTTTGTCAGTGGACCCGTCGTCAAGAACGACGACTCTGTCAGCGTACTGGGAGGCGCGTACGACGAGGCTGCCGATAGCTACCTCTTCGTTGTAGCACGGAATACCCACCATGACCGTAAGCAGATGAGAATCCCTGGATCCGTCGTTTCGTACCCCGCTTTTCGGTGAATTCTGCTCCAGTCTCGCCGTTGTCATAACTTCGTGCACGTGCTCTTTCGTGTCCTTATTCTGTCCCTGCTAGCGACATAAAGGTGCCTATATAGCCCTTACGCGCATCAGGCGGTTCTGTGCGCGGTATTGGATGTCACGGCTCGCGTGTGAACTCCGTCAAAGGACTCGCCGCCACCCAGACCAACGGCGCTGAATGCCAGCCTGTGGCGAAACTGTCGCAGATCAAAATCCGTCGAGCATCGATCACGACGGGCTGCGCCACGTGTTCGATGAAGTTGTCGGGCGTAAGGGCTTTAAACCGTTCCCACTCGGTTACGACGACGCAGCAGTACGCACCGGACAGACAGCCGGGATCGAGTTTGCGCATTCGAGCGCTTCAAACCCTTTGTTTGAGTTTGCGCAGCACTATTCGCATACTAGAGAACGCCCGTCACGACCCCCGAACGATTGAGGCGTTACTCGGCCTGCCTTTGCTATTAAACGTTGCACGCTCTTTTTCTGTTAGAGACTCTTTTTCTGTTGGAAAGCGCGCCGTGTATCGCAATGCTCACCACCACTCACTGGAGCCTAATCAGAATGACCGCAAAAGAGGCGCCAGCAAGATCGCGGGTACAACGAATCCCGCATAGTGATACATCTCGTCTACTCCAGCAAAGCACGCTGCTAAAAGTTGCACCACTACGACCGCACCGTCGCGGCTGCGGTTGGTGTAACGCGAGCGTCATTACCCGCCCACCGGCGTTGATCGACCTAAAAGCCAGTCATTCCACTTTTTGAAGCATAATTAGAAACGCTCGCGCGTAATAAATGGTGTTCTCGTCGCACTATCGCCGTCATTTTGCAATCGCCGCGCTCGCTAGAACGTCTGTTCGCGACGTTCAGCGACCAGCCGCAGACGGGGCCGCATAGCGTTCAAGACTGGTCGAGACCGTTTCATGGCACGCAAGCGCCAGCTTCCGCTAAAAAATGCTTGGGTAACTGCGAATTTGCCGCCCAACCTTACACAGCGCAACGAAACAGAAACCAACGTTGGCAGCGGGAAGACAACGAAAAAAAAATGGCGATGCTTCGGTGAGGCGGCGGCCTTTCGCGACTGGTGGTGTACCCGATCGCGGTCCTGACGGCCAGCCGATCTCGCAAAGTTAGATACTATGAAAGTGATGACCCCTGGCTCTCGCTCGGACGCTTCTCCTTGAACGAACTACGTACGCCCGCCAGCGGTGGCGCTGTACGCTGCTCGTTCCCCGTTGTTCAGCGCCCCGATAAACGACAATCATTAAAATTCTTATTAATTTATAAAAATAAGTAAATAATAATGCATACTAAAGAACCTCGAACGCATGCGGCCGAGAAGGTCGTGTTCAAGGTTAACATCGCAACGGGACACGATTCATACGAGGCCTGGCGAGAGGGAGCTCATGACGATTTGGTCTTTGTGTTTCGTTGGCGTGTTGGTATGCGTTCACACGTAGGAAAAGAAGAGAGGAGCCAACATACATTCCTAAGGTGATGCGGAGAGCAAACCCCGCGCACATCTACGGGGTTTGAGCCCTTCCTTAGTTTATAGTTCATTATCTCTCCTCTTGATTTCAAGCCCCCTAGAGCGACTGAGTGCGGCCCTCTCGCCATTAGTTTCAAATCGAAGCCTTTATCGTATCTCCTGACACGTTCTTGCGCATCAAGAACATTGCAAGAGGCAATCATGCGCGCATACAAAATCCTCTCATTTTCTGTAGTACTCCTTCTCATTACAGTTGTATTCGCAGGCGCTGTAACCGTCCCTGCAGCAGCACAGAACGATACGATGCAGTTCCGCTACAACGCCCAGCACACCGGCGATTACAGTCCAGTGGCGGGGCCGGTGCCGTCGAACGGCCAGCTGTTGTGGAACTACACGATTACAGGCTACGTGGGTTCCTCCCCCGCCGTCGTTAACGGCGTCGTCTACGTGGGGAGCGATGACAACAACGTCTACGCCCTCAACGCCACCACTGGGGCGAAGCTCTGGAACTACACGACCGGAGGCAACGTGGAGTCCTCTCCTGCTGTCGCCAACGGCGTCGTCTACGTGGGGAGCGATGAC
>PMIN01000197.1 GCA_003158275.1 Methanobacteriota archaeon | reverse complement strand
GGTTTCAGTCCGGCTGAAGGAGTAGGTGCCAGTGACGGTCTGCGATGCGAGGGTGGTCCAGGTGGTGCCGCCGAGGCGCTGCAACGAAACGGTGCGTTGGGTCAACGGGGCGCCGTTCGCGGTGAGCTTACCGGTGATCGAGAAGGGCTGGTTAACCGGCGCTGAGGAGGGTGCTGAGATAGTGAGGGCCGTGGGGATCTTGGCGGAAGTGGCGGTGGCGGGTTTCGCCTCAACTACAGCGTTAGCGTTACAGAACAACAATGCACAAATCACAAGCATTACTGCGACAACAATCACACCTCTCTTTTCTGCAAACATTCCTCCTCACCTTGAACGTTAACCCCGTACTCGGGCCACAAGTCTGCTCCAAGCACATAGGTACACGATAGAGGAGTTTAGATCGTCTTAAGCGTTCCTTTGCAAAATGGAGTCTAAATTGCCTTAAATTATCAGAATTGCCTTATTTTGGCAAAGTAGTGCCTAATAATCCGTCCCTGTTCGCATACATCAACGCGAATGGGGCGGCCGAAAAAGTTAGAGGGTGAAAAATGAGGTTAAAACGCGCTTCCTGACCAGCTCAGCCATATTCAGCTTTGAAGTCGCCGACTCTTCAGCGGGAAGCACGGCAAAAAAACGTGAGCTCCTCGTCCCAGCAGCGACGTAGGCACGCAGGTTGACTCTCAGTTCGTTTAAGACTCGAAGGGGGTCAGACCGCGCCCGCATTGGTACCGATTCCTCGCGCAGTTTGGCTTCTCTCGCCCCGCCCGACAACAGCTTCAATTTCGTTGAGAAACGCGGCCGAAGTCTCGTCCCAAGAGAACTGACTGCTCCAGCTCAAAGCGCTCTCTGACAATCGGCTTTGCAAGTCTGTATCACGCGCGAAACGGATTGCAGCACGTGCCATCGCTTCGGGAGTTGCTTCTGTCAGCAGACCCGTTTCGCCGTCTCTGACCGCGTCCCGGTAGCCGACGATGTCGTAAGCGATGGCCGGGGTGCCGCAGGCATTCGCTTCGGTAATGACCATTCCCCACCCCTCGCGTATTCCCGGAACCAGCACCGCCTGCGCTCGTTGCATAAGGTCAAGCTTGCGAGCTTCGTCCACGTACCCAAAGAACTTTACGTTCAGTCCTTTCGCCATCGCTTCCAGTTTGTCACGCTGCGCACCGCGACCCACAATCCACAGTTGGGCTTCAGGTATCTCGGACTCAATGGTCTCAAACGCTCGTATGCACTCATCCGCAAGGTTCGCCTTTTTCAGCAGACCGACAAAGAGAAATGTGGGCACGTCTTCTTTGGGAGGCACCTTCTCTAAAGGCTCGTTACTAAGTCCCTGAGGCACAACGCGTACCTTGGTGATGCCAAACCTTTGCAAATCATCTCTGGTGGAGTTGCTGACCGTGACGGTGCTGATGTTGCGATAGCACGCGTACCATCGTGGCTCCATGACGTAGTGCATAAGGTGACTAACGCCAGGCGGAAGCACCACAAGATGCTTTGCGCCCACCACTTCGTGCACCAGGAAGATGACCGGCTCCTGCACAAACCGTGGGGCTAAGAACGGTATGTTCGTGTACTCATCGACCACAACGTCGCAGTTCCCCCTCAGGTGCTTGCGATAGTAGCTTCGCGCCTGCGACCGAACGGTCAAGTAGTTGCCCAGACGGATTATTCTGATTCCGTCAATCACTTCCTCTGGCGCACCACCCGCAAAATTCGACGCGATCAGGGTGACGGCGTGCCCGTGAGCGACCCACCGCTTCGCGACTTCGTGCGTGAAGACTTCGGCGCCTCCGGCGCGCGGATGCGTGTGATCCCGCAAATTCAGTATCAGTATCCGCATGATGTTTCACGTTTTGAGTTAGATCCACAGCAGCACGACTTTCCTTCGCGCTGGTGCGTTACTTATTAATTATTATCAAAGTATTTAAGTGTTGTCTAAAGTTATCAATAATTTTAATTTATATGAAAAAATGTAATATGAGTCAAGAGTTAATTTCTCATCTAGTTCGCTAAAGATTTGCGTCATCGTTCTTCTCCCACCTTCGGGGGCATCAGAAAGCCCTTAGTAACCATTAGCTTTTGGGATAGATTGCTGCTCACGCTGCTCTTTGTGCCGCTTTAGCCGCACTGCCATGTACTCCACACGGTTCGCTTCTTCACGGACGCGCGACGACGCGGCGTTGCTGGTCGATGTGACAAATGCAACGAAGGTCTGGCAAGCTGTTGTTAGAACTCAAGCGCAAACGTCCGCAAGCACAATCCTTAAAGCTGTTCGGCTCTACCGAAGCTGAGTTGCTGACCGCCCCCTATAGCACTACATACTTTAGCCGGACGTCCCGTCGCGCTCGTTCCGCTCTCTCTATCAGCCGTTCGAGCGGCACCGTGGGGATGCGTGCAGCAAGACGCTTTAGATTGCACGTTTCTTGTCGCCTGCATTGCGGACGGTGCTAACCCACTGCTAGAAGTGTTTGAAAGTGAAAGACAGAAAAGAAAAAGGGAAAAAACCCCCTTTCGCAACCTTTACCAACTCGCTTTTGCCGTCACCGTGGATTACTTAGTCGCCGTCGAGGGGCGCGGGTTGCGCTCCCGACGTACTCGTGGGGCTGTTGGTGCCGTTGGCGAGGGTGGTGGCGGTGCCGAGGTTGTTCCAGATGTCGGGGGTATAATTGAGGAGGATGATCTGTCTGCCGGGGGGAGGTGCTGTTGGACTTGAGAGTGGCGAAGACGGTGAGGGTCGGATTGACGGCGGGGTCGCCTTGCAGGTAGTGGGGGTAGGCAGAACTCACTGCACCAATCTTCATGCACTCACGGGAGGTGCCGAAGATGGTGCATACGAGAAGGGCAGCCACCTCAAGTGATATTAATGGCTTTTCACGCTTTCACGTCTTCGCGGTGCTGCCCGTTCGCGGTCTGATGTAGCCGCGCCATTGCCAAAGCGCGCTCAAATTCCACACGTTGATAAACAGCTTGAAGCAGTCGGTGTCAATGCGGTTCTCGTTTATCTCTCTCGTATCTCTTGCGTTGGTGCCCCTTCTTATAATTCGTCGATGCTCGGCGGGAGCCCACGTAACCCCTCAAAAAACTCGTCTACGGCAAGAAGCACTAAAAACACCAAATCACAAATCTTATTAAAGCTCATTCTGCCTCAGTTCTTAAACTCCACTTCCCCCAGCCGGCTGCGCGGCTTCGGTTGCATACGACAGCGGCCTAAAGGCATATAATATTTATGATTTATAGTTCTCGTTTGAACCGAATCAAAAAAACACAAACTGGTACGACAAGGAGGTAGCCACGAAGCGCGAGGTCATGGCTTCTATTTCTGTGAGCAAGCACACTCACGCAGATTTCGAGGCGTTCCGCGCACGTCTAAGCGCGGAGCGGGGAAGGGTCCAGACTCAAGAGGACTGCTTGAGGGTGCTCCTCGCAAAGGCTGAGCGCTGCGACCCAAATGAGTGATGCCTCCATTTTGAAAAACGAAGATATCCGTTAAGCCGCGTATCGCAGCTGTGTCAGCCGATGATTACTAAGAAACTGCGGGCAAAAGAACAGAAGCACCTCAACGTACTTCGTCACGATTTCGCGAAGTGACGCTAAGTTCTTTTTCACGCTCTCTCAAGTCGCTGTGGCGCTGACAGCGCGGTCGTCCTGACTCCGCCGCACCTCGCGATCAATGGGCGACACACGCGCAAAAAAGTCAAAAGCTGCGATAAATGCTTCGGTTTGCGTGTGACGGTAGAGATCGTGGGCTGCGCCAGAAACCAGGTTCTTCTTGGGCAAGAAGTCCTCGCCCCTTTGCGCGATCTCTTCCGCAGGTTGGTCGTACACGTCAATAGTGAAAAACTTCCTTTATTCCCCGCTGCCCTCGTGCAGCGGGAGATAGAACCGCCACGCGATCCCATTCGTTAGGCTTGCAAGCTTTACGCCTTCCTGAAACGAGTAATTCAGCAGCTGTTCTTGATGCTGCTCTAAATCGGTACCAGTTTGCTCGACTTCGATGAAAGCTTTGTTTTGACTGCCGAGCGCGACGATGTTGTTGTTGGTTAGCGGGGGGAAGTGCTTCAGCGTGCTAACGAGTCGAAGATTTCTCTGACTCTTCGTGCAGCCGTCGGTCAAGTGCTGGGGCAGCGGATCTCGATAGCTGCCACGTATGTTCGTGCATCGGAGCCTGTATCAGGCTCCTTCTTCACGCTACCCAATCTGCCCTGCAACTCCTTC
>PMIN01000066.1 GCA_003158275.1 Methanobacteriota archaeon | reverse complement strand
ATAAAGCAGCTCAACGAGGAGAGCATTCACCGCCATAACGCCTTCGCAGAGCGCGTCGCGTCGCTCGAGGAGCTTCGCCAAGAGCTGGCCCTCGAGCAGGAAGTCGAAGTAAAAGCCTTTTGTGAGACTTAACCCGCTAGAGGGGCTTTGATTGGAACCCCTTGACCTTCTTGCTGAAATCGCCACGGTCAACAAACGAATATGCGAAGCTGGTCGCGAGCGACTTGAACTTGTCGAGCGCTTCAACCGAGAGATCCGGGAGCTCGTGCGCGACTTCGAAGGCACGCCAGATACGTTTCGGGTGTATCTCGATCTGACGCGGCGCCTTCAACGAATAACGCGGCGTGTGGAAAAAGCACAAGCAGAAGAATCACTCGATTACACCGAGCAGCTTGAAAAAGCGCTCACCGTGCTCAAGAAACGCCGTTTTGAAACCGCTGTTAAGGAGCTTGATCGAATTCCAATTTTGGGGCTTCTCACAGAGCAGCGCCGGCTATTTGAGGAATACAAGAAGGGCTACGCGGCCCTGCGCACTCGCTTCGAAAGCGTGGAAGCAGAAATCCGCGAGAAGGGCGCGTACTACGAATCTTTGCAAGACGTGGACGTCACCTCGTTTGACGACCTCGCCGCTTTGAAGGAGCAAATTGCTGCGTATAACGGCGGCGTCAGCACATTCCTAGAGACGTTCATTAAGCAAGCCCCCGCCTTGGACGTCCTCAAAATAAGTCTCGACGCGAGTTACCATCCTGAACTCGGATTCCCACCGTCGCCGAGCCACGAAAACGCTGAAAAACTCCTCGCTCTTGTGCTGGGCGAGGACCTCACCTCACTCCCTCTTTACCGGCTTCTCGAATATGCCAAATACTCGGACAGCAAGCTCTCGCACTACGTGGGAGATACGACAAACTTCAGGCAGGTCCTAGAATCAAACATCGTCTGGCTTGAATCGCTAGATGATATCAAACGCCGAGGGGCGCTGAAGCTTTCTCTCAAAGAGCCGGGCGTATCTCTTGCGGTGAAGATCCCGAGACTTATCGCTTTTTTGTCAAAATTAAACGCCCCAACTGATCTACTTACCTTCCTGCGCAAAACCCAAAAGCTCGTGACGAGTGGGCGGTATGAAAGAATACGTGCTGCGAGTGCAGTAAATCGAGAGCACCTAGAAAAGATCCAGCAGGGTGCACACATTGACGATCTACGAGCGTTGGAAGATGAGCGCGCACGCTTAATGAAGCAGCTGAAGGACCTGCAAGAACCGCGAGCTGTGGAAATTGAGCTTGTGTGACGGAACATCTGGTGCGATCAACACGGCGTATAATGCGGGTCGCTCCCGAGCTCCGGCCAGTAAACGCGATTGCCCCGCCAAGCAACTTTCTTATAGTTTCGATCGCTATCTCCGTAACGGTTAGCAATGGAAACAGTCTGCGATGGCGAAACATTTTCTAGTGAATTTCTTACAACCGCGCGTGAACTTGGTGCGACCGCCGCCCAAGTATTTGATGCTGCGCTCATAGTGGTTGACGAACGCGTACGACTCAAATGCAACGTTCCCGTCTGCAAGAATTACAACATGTCTTTGATGTGCCCCCCTAACGTTATGCCGCTCGATGAATTCAGGAACGTCCTCGCGCGATTCCAAAAGGCGCTGATTGTTCAGATTGCGTACGACGTGCCTGACCGGATGCTCGAACAGATCCACGCAGCTGAAGATCTTGCGACCCTTTACACAGATGACGCGTATCTCAAAGGGTGGGATCAGACGTATTTGGTAGCAAAAAATACTCTTGATACGATCGCCGCTCGTCTTGAAGCTGACGCATTTAAAAAAGGCCTCAAGTTCGCTACGGCGTTTTCCGCGGGAAAATGTACGCTTTGCGAGGCGTGCGCCGGTGTGGGCAATCGTTGCCGCAACCCGTACAAAGCACGACCGTCGATGGAGGCCATGGGCATTGATGTGGGAGAGACGGCACGCAACGCTGGTTTACCCTTTAACGAGTCGGCCTCCGATCGCATCGTGTTGAATGCACTCGTCCTACTTTGCTAGCCGTGACGCCCGTACCAAGTGATGGATGGTAATAGAATTGCTGGAACCGCTCGAGACGCTCACGATTAGAGAAGCAACCTGGAACGATTTCGATGCCATAATGCGCGTGCTCAGCATCGTCGATCACGAATTTGTGCCGCCGCTCACCGAAGGCGAAAACCTGCGCGTTAAGGTATCACGCATTTTGAACGATAGGCGGCGAAGCTGGATCAAAGCTGTCGATGATGGAAGGATTGTCGGCGTCGTCGCGGTCATCTACCACTACAGGCGACCTCAGCTCGGACTTATCGAGACGCTCGCCGTTCTGCCTGAATTTCGGCGTCACGGCATCGGCAAGAAACTCGTCGAATACGCCATGTCGAAGCTCTTTCAAAACGGGATGGAGGCAACGCTCATAACCACGTGGGAGACCAACGTTGCGGCCTCAGCTATGTACAACGAATTGGGATTCAAGATGATTCTGCGAAAAAAAGTCGACGGCGCGTACTTCAAGCTTTTCTTCACGCGCAGTTTCGAAAAACGGGCTCCTTCGCGCAACGGTTTCTCACGCTTTTGGAGCCGACGCTAACAACGAAAACAGATTAGCCGTTTTGTGACACCTCGCCCCAACAAATAGGATCTGAAGAGCCATATCGGCTTGCGTGCCGAAGCGCGTACATTCATGGGCGAACCTTGTTCAAAGTGCGACTCACCCTTTTCTCCTGTACGAATCCTGACGACTTCTTCTACGGGCCGCATGAATATCTTGCCATCCGCCATTTCGCCGGTTCGGCTGCTTTTGCTACGCTCTCGACTACCAGACTGACGTCGTCATCTCGAACAACGATCGCGCACGTTTGGGTCACCCTTCTCGCCTGACTTCTTTCGTGGCATCACTATCGTCCGAAAGCAGTTTCGTGCGGCAGACCTTATGCCCCTTTGCTCAAAACTTGCGCAATCCATCTGTAAGTTCATCGCTTGCTGATTACCTTCACGACCTAGTGCACACCGCCTTAGAAGGCTCGTGCAGCTCGTCGGCTTTAGTCCGTGCCTTCGATCCCTGAATAAAGAAGGTTCGACAAGCGATGCAACGCGCAAACACCGCGTTCCAGCGGACTTAAATATGCCTGTAGAAGTGGTCAAAAATCGAAAAAAACACCGTACACAACAAAGAATAATGCTGAAGAAATGTGGCGACCAACATGGAGCGCGGGCCCGCCAAGCGAAAAGAGCTCGTTTTGAGGTAGGGCCTTGCGGCGAAGCCCGGCTCCTGCTGCATCGACACATTAACCCGTGCACTGATCGTATTTAACGATTTCGTTTCTATTTTATCCTTCTTTTTAAAATCTGGACTCGAAATAGAGGTATTTTGTTGTGGCAAGATAGCTATTTTTGTAAATGGATGGCGTTCTGCCCATATCCGCGGTCAAATCAAGGAGCTTCGAGCTATCCACTAGAACTGAATTCCAAAAAAGTGGTGAACCTGCTATAAATAGTTTCTAGCTGCATTGCGACTGCCGTTATCAGGCCACGTGGCGAGCTATGCGAACAGAGAGCTTCACAGAGACCGTTTGACAAAGATCGGTTACGACTGCTACCTGTTCGGTGAAAGAGCTCAAGAATTCATTATTTTCTTCATCGAGGTGCGCAGATTGATTCTTATCGAGTGTGGGCTCACGCGCGTTGCACCGGAAACGGTGGAAACTGTTGAGTGGAAAAATCCCGTTGGCGGGCGATATGCTCAAGTATGAAGCATTCATACTACGGTGTGACTAAACCAAAGCGAGGGCCGCATACCGTTCTGCGCCGTCATGCGTAGTGAGTCCTATGCCATTACACAAAGTTACTATTGCCATTTCAGACGAACTCCTGGACGCTGCCGACAAGCAGGCGAGCTCTGAAAACAGTAGCCGCAGCAAGATCGTCGCGGCAGCATTAGGAGCGTATTTAGGCGGAGGGCGCGAGAGCGAAGGCACTGCAGAGGAAGACTTAGGAACGCTGATGGTGCCGCGTGAAACCGTGATGCGCCTCGAAGCCGAGCTTGAAAAAGGGGAGCGAGAGCTCCGCCATAAAGATGAGCTCCTTTATATGAAAACGGACATGATAGAGCGACTGACGGCGCAGTACGAGAGCTTCAAACAGGCGCGAGAAGACGAGATTAAGCGGTATGAGACCATCGCGGGGTTCTACGGAAGTGAGTCGAGCAAGGTCATTGACCGACTGGCGGACGTGAGTGAGATGCTTACGCGCTTGCTGCCAGCTGCTGTGTCACCTGCCCCCCCACCCCCCAGTGGCGAGGCGGGAGCTGAAGAGGTGCAAGCGCCGTTGCCGGAGACGGAAGACGAGCCGCCAAAGCGGTCACTGAGGGAGCGACTGTTTCGACGGAAGCCTAAGACGGAAGAGGTAAGAAGGCTATAATGGGCCTAAAAAAAGTCGCTAACAAAAAATGAGTCCGCGACTTAGAGAAACTGACGTATACTGAATAAAAGCCTCGGATCCAATCTAAGCAGGCGCTTTAAAGCCCCTTTCATATTCAGCTCTTCGGCTGTTATCCCCGCGAATGCATGAAAAATTCGATTTATTTCATCATCTGAGAGATTTACTACGAATTCTTTGACTTTGTACGTGCGCTCGCGTGCTTTACCAAAGGAACGGTTCCACTCAGTTTCGTATTCTCGAAGCACTCTGACCGACGAATCGTTTTGGCGCACCGCTTTGTTCGCAACCTGGCCGGCGATTGTTCCGCTCTGGAGCGCCGCCATAATGCCTCCACCAGTTATCGGCTCAGTGTGATGCGCTGCGTCACCCACGAGCATCAGCCCATTGCCCACTATATGTGAAAGCGCGCCGCTTACGGGGCAAGCCCCCATCATTAGTTCAACCGGTTTGCCATCGGGAAAGCGCTGTGCGACGAACTCGTCGAGGTACGCCAATGGGCGCTTCCCACTCAACTTGCTTCCGAGCACCCCGAGTCCGATGTTGCCCGCACCGTCTCCTTTTGGAAAAGCCCAAGCGTAGCCGCTCGGCGCCGAGGAGCCAAAGTAGAAATCGAGCGTGTTGTCCGTTAGTTCGACGTTTTGCATGTGATACTGGGCGCAGCTCTCAATGTCCTTGAGCTTGAGCGTGGTGTTTATGCCCGCCCACCGGCCTACCTGAGATTCAACGCCGTCAGCACCTATCACAAGCTTGGCACGCACGTCAAACTCCTCACCGAGGCGGCTAAGCTTGACGCCTCGTACCGCGCCGTCTTCTAGAATCAGCCCAGTTGCACGGGTGCGCACCGCAACATGCGCTCCGGAACGAGCGGCATCCTTAGCCAGCTGTCGATCGAAGAGCTTGCGCTCTAGGACGATGCCAAGCGGGTCTTCCTTCCCGAACATCTCCCCGGAGACTTCGACTATTGTACCATCAGGAGCGGTAGCCCGTACTCCCTTAACTTCGCTTGCCACCCACTTCTTGTCAGGTTTTACGTATTTTTCGAATGACGTGTGAAAAACGAACGGCGTTTCAACAAGAGGCACTGCCTCTGCACATCGAACAGGCGCCCCTATCTCTGGCCGTTTCTCTATTAGCAGAACGTCGCTATCTGCAGCTGCGTTCAGTGCTGCAACTGAGCCTGCAGGACCTGCCCCGACCACTATTACATCATAGTCTTCTCTCATTCGCCTCACTCACGTCTCTTGCCGGCAACGGACAGATCGATGTGCGAATACTGTGTCCATGACCTTGAGCGGATAGCACCATCATCGCCACTACCGCAGGATTAAGCAGGGCAGTAACGAGCGTTATCATCATTCATGAGCCAGGTTTGCGGCACGAATCACGACGACGGACACAGCGCAGATGCAAAAAAAGAGTGCGCGAAGTAGCTTAAATATATCCTTTCCTTCTCAGCCAGTCGGCTTGTGGTGGAAGATATCGCCAGACAACATCCGCCTTTTCATCTTGAATGCTCCAGGGCCGAATAATAATGACGTCGCCCACACGGAGCCATACTCTTCGTTTCATCTTACCTGGAATTCGCCCCATGCGGGTTTTTCCATCTTGAGAGCGAACGGTGATTCGGCTCCCGCCGAGCATTTTTTCCACCGTTCCAAAGATCTCATTCTGGTGTTTTCTGGGCAGCCTCACCTTGCTCGGTTGCTCTTCAGTCAGCTCAACACCTCATTTGATATTTGATGGTCATTGTCTTTCCTCGTAATCAGGTAGGCGTGGGCCCTTATATATTGCGCGTCCGTCAGAACTCTCTCATTCGACATTTCGTCCCGCTTGCGAAGAAGAGAGCCCGAGCACAAAAGGGGACGTATGACATTGTCTGGTGGCGGTAGCATTGCACGATCTGGTTAACGTGGGACTGTTAGGTTGGAAGTTGCTCATTCCACGAAAAACAAATGCTGACCGCCAGTAGATCTAATTGAGCAGTACCGAATCGCTTGCAAGTGTTCTTCGCAGTGCTGTTGAGACGCTTCGTAGCACCCCCTACAAGCGCTACGCAAACGCTTCGGTCTAGCAGGCAATGAGGTGGGGCTGGTTACGGATCTGGCTCGGGTCGGATACCGCGCACATAGCCGAACGTCTGTTGCAAGGGAGGGCCACTTGACCTGCGTCGATGTTTCTACAGTATAATTCGAGACCATCCAAAAAAGGCTGAAAAGCGTGGTGACGTTGACTTTAGGCTCGATGACATTGCTCACTTAACTTCGCAGGTAACGCCTATGACGTCGCCGTAATGCACTTCGTTGCACCACTGGAGAAGAACGGACAGCAGCAAGAAAAAGTAGACATGTTGGCGCGAGAAGAAGCAGCGCTGGTAGGTTGTTTATTCGCGAGCTGCGTCAGGGCTTCGCGAGTGCGAAACCGAATGGCGAGATCGCTGATGGCAGAAATTTGTGACAGAGTGTTAGCGGGAGCCCCGCCGTAATGTCATGTCATAGTGGCTCAGTGGTTTTGCGTCGTTTCCAGAAAAAAGGCTTTCCGCGGGAGTGCGGCAGGACAATCGCAACGTAATAGTACGATCGACGCAATGAACTCGCTAATCGTAACGGAACAACCGCGACAAACAACCAGGGTTAGAGAGATGCCGCATATCGCTGAAATGCGCGCTTTGTTAAGACGATTAGATCTTGCATGTTAGCTTTAAGCCTCAATATCCTAGAGACGCTCAGTAATTTCGTCATTTCCGTTATTGAACAGCTCGGTTACGCCGGTGTTTTTGTTGCAATGGGGCTAGAGAGCGCGTGCATCCCGCTGCCAAGTGAGGTGATCATGCCCTTCGCCGGCTTTGTCGTCTGGAAAGGGGAGCTTACCCTGATCGGCGTTACTCTTGCGGGTACGGCCGGTAGCCTCGCCGGCTCACTCGTAGCCTACTTCGTTGGGGGATACGGAGGTCTGCCCCTCCTCGAGCGGTATGGCAAATACGTGCTGATACGTAAGAGCGAGCTTGATCGGGCACACGCGTGGTTTGGAAGATATGGAGAGACCGCCGTTCTTGTCAGCAGGGTGTTGCCGATCGTGCGAACCTTCATCTCCCTTCCAGCCGGCGTCGCCCGGATGGACGTGAAGAAGTTCTCTCTCTACACGGTGCTGGGATCGCTTCCTTGGTGTTTTGGGCTTGCTTATGTTGGCGTTCTTCTAGGCCCCCACTGGTCGGATCTTGAGGCGCTCTTTAGATATCTTGATATCGTCGTCATAGCGGGGATAATCGGCCTTGTCGGTTACCTGATCTATCACAGAAAACGGTTTGTGAGCCAAATACGCTCGTGATGGATTTTGCTAGACAGCGTCGCCGTAAAATCGTAGACAAAAAAAGACGATTACGATAGCTCCAACCTTAAAGAGGGGCAAGACCTGCACCGAGGGCAATTAGCGTCCACATAACGTCTTCAAACGCTGCGAGGACGAGCGCTCAACCTAACGCGCAAAACACGAGAAATGAGTGAGGCTCATAAATTGCGCGTCATACAACTAAGGCCATTTTGGCGTATTGTTGCACGACAACCTCGCCTTGCTTGCAAGTACCTAGCCGGGCTAAGATTCCACAAGGACCAATATCGTCCCCCAAGTGCCCGCCATAAGCAGATTGCAGCGACTAGGCTCAACAAAGACAACTAGCTTGTCATTGCGGCGTCTGATTATTGAAAGCTGAGGGGACGTGTCTAGCTGCTTCATTTGGCACAATCGTTTGCAAATGTCGCGATCAACAGGAATTCGACGGTATCGACTAAGCGTCACAGCGACCATTAACACCAGCTGCTTGACGCGATCGACATCCACGTCTCTGCCGCCCAATCGTGGACAAACCATTTAAGCACAGCCAATGTTAGTCGCATGGAGATGCGGTAGCCGATGCAAGAACTAAGCGAAAAAAGGGACGATGTCGAAGAAGCCCTCAGCGCAGCACGCGAGCGCGGAGCCCAGTTCGCTGATATCCGCCTCGAGAGCTCTGATGGCACTTCGATCTCCGCGAAAGACGGGATAACGAAGATCAATAGCTCTAATGAACTTGGGGCTGGAATACGGGCCTTTTTGGAGGGCGCGTGGGGGTTTGCGTACACGACAGAAGTAGATCACCGCGGCTTGACCGATTGCGCTGAACGCGCGGTTAGTCTCGCCAAAGCCGTGTATGAGCGCGCTGAGAAGTTTTCGATTGAGGTGCCGGCGTTTGAAGACACTGTCAAGACGGCCGTGCAGCGCCTGCCGACTCAAGTTTCAATCGCCGACAAGCTCGGCTACGTCCTGCGGCAAGAGCGAGAAGCAAAAGAGGCAGATAAGCGCGTCAGCAGCACGGAGATCGGATACACCGATATTGTTCTGCACAAAATAATCGCTAACTCCGAGGGAACGTATGTCGACGAGACTGTCGTGCGGTCGATTGCTCGCGCAATGGTCTTTGCGAAAGAAGGCGCATTGCGGCAATCAGGCTATAAGGCCAAAGGTGATTCAAAAGGGTTCGAGCTCTTCCTAGACGGCGCGGACATCGGCCGAACTGCTGGAACCCAGGCAATCTCGCTCCTCGACGCAAAACCGGCCCCTTCTGGACAGTTTGATGCCGTGCTCGACCCGTCGCTCTCCGGGGTTTTTGCGCACGAGGCGTTCGGACACGCGTCCGAAGCTGACGCGATCATTTCAGGCACGTCTATCTTGGCAGGGAAGCTAACCCAAAAGATTGGATCTGAAGCAGTGACGATCGTAGACGACCCGACCTTGCCGAGCTACGGTTACATGGGCTACGACGATGAGGGTATCCAGACGCGCCGAAAGGTGCTCTTGGAACGCGGGATTTTGCAGACCTACCTCACCGACATCGAAACCGGGTCACGCCTAGGCTTGGGGACCAACGGAAGCGCGCGCGCGCAGCGGTACGACGCTCCACCCATCGTGCGGATGAGTAACACCTTCTTTGAACCCGGAGACTACGCGTTTGACGAGCTGCTGGAGGGGTTCAGCGGCATATACTTTATCGGCTGGCAGTACGGCTACACGACTCCTACAACCGGGATGTTCACCTTCAAAAGCAGAGAAGCGTACGCAGTCGAACACGGAGAACTGCGCGATCATTTGAGGGACGCTGCGCTGAGTGCGATGACGCTCGAGATCCTTCACAAAATCAACGCCATAACGCGGACCTTGTCGTTTGACCCTGGAACGTGCGGCAAAGGCGGACAGATGACACCAAACACCACGGGAGGCGCTTACATGCGTGTGAGTGACGTCGTTGTGGGAGGGATATAAGTGATGACCCACACCGAGCGAGAGGCTACGCTCCTCGAGATATGCACGCGTGCATTGGCGCTCGTAGACACGTCAATCTACCAAGGAGAAGCATTCGCGACTCACTCGAACTCTGTCAGCGCAGAGCTCGAGAAGGGCAAGATCAAATCAAGCCANNGATCTTCAAGGATGGCAGCATGGGATACGCGCACGCGTCGCTCGAGCGGGTTGAGTTCGCTGTCAAGCAAGCGATCTCGGCGTCACGTGCCGGACGTCCTGACAAAGATTTCAAATCGCTTCCGCCCGCCGAGCGCTATCCCATTGTCTCCGGCACCTGGGACAACACGATCGCATCACTCGACGTCTCAACCGTCGCGCAACTGGCGATTGACGTCGCCGAAGCATCGCGTATTGATAAGCGCATCGATATAGTCAATTCTGGCGCGTCAGTAGGACAGTGGAGCGACGCCATCGCAAACACGTTCGGCGTTTCGGGAACGGACAGTGGAACGCAGGCGGCGCTTGACGTCGATGTGATTGCGCACAAGGGGGAAAACAGCGGAAACGGCTTCGAGTACG
>PMIN01000112.1 GCA_003158275.1 Methanobacteriota archaeon | reverse complement strand
AAGCATATGCACTTCGTCGACAACAATCGTCCCGATTTCACCGAGGAGCTCAGCATCGCCCGTGCGAAGCACCTGATCGATGCCTTCGTACGTCCCCACGAGAATGTCAGCTGAATAATCAGGCTCAACTCGCGTCCAGTCTCGCGTCCGAATCCTGCTACCGCCGATTCTGAGGCTTACATTTAGGCCGAGGTCGCNNCCGCTGAGCAGGTTATTAACGCCTGCCAGCTCCCCAATAAGCGTTTTCCCCGTGGCCGTTGCCGACACTACCAGAAAGTCCTTGCCCTTCAATAGCCCCTGCTCCACCGCAAGAGACTGGACGGGAAGCAACGCTGATAGCCGTTTCTTAAGCAGCCGCTTCAGCCTACTGTCCACTTCGAGTTCGTCGACGGTGATGCACGGGTAGGGCTCGGTGCTACGCGACAGCACGTCGTAGCGTGTAAGCTCAGGATCAACACCGCAGTCGAGGAAACGGATAACGCGGTCGAGGTCGCGGACTTTGTCAAGGAGNNGCATCGACGGGCTTGAAGCGGTGCTTTCCGATACAAAACCCGCAGACGCGTACCCGATCATAGGGAATCTGGTACGCCTTAAACAGTTCTACGAGATCTTGAAAAACCCTCTGATGCTCTGGCGCGGCACCTTGGCGCTCAGCAAGCGTGATGTTGTGCTGCCGCAAAACCTCAAAGACGTCAGCAGGCCTCCTAAGATGCACTTTCCCGCCGCGGATCTCCATGAATCGCTTCGGCCTCGGCCCTTTAGGAGTGGGGCCAAGCGTCAGCGTCGCGTCGAGGTCACATTGCGCGGGCTGGGTTGAAAAAACCTTAACACTAGAGCGCTGCGCGTGGGCGATCAGGTGCGCCATTTACTGGTTTCCTGCGCTGAGATCAACGGATTCATAAGAGATATCGTGGGACATGAGGTTCGCGATGAGAGGCGGCACCGCCTCATCGACCGCGACGACTACCGTTGAGAGCCCTCGAAATGCCGCTTCGATGACGCCCTCAGCGGCACCGTACTGCATCAAGGGTAAAATGCCCGCTTTTCTTGCCGAAACCAGCGCTTCCAAGCCAAGAATCGCGACAGGCTTGCCCGCCGCAATCCGCCTTAGCCCTTCCAGATCCACGGCCGCTGACCCGCCTCGTTGAACCCGAGGAACGACTGCGATCAGCACGTGCGCGCGGTCCATTGGAATGATCCCACTCAAGTGCTCGACGCCGACGTCGTCGCCGGTGCGCGCATCACCAATCGTGATTCCGCGCGCGCGCGCCTCATCGCTGTCTGAGTGAAACGCATAAAGAAAGCCATCGCGCATCTTCAGCCCCACGGTTATCCCTTTGCTGACGTCTTCTTCCGCGATAGCCGTCCACACGGCCACTTTGCCTACGACGTCTTCCGTGACATATCGTATGTACTTGTTGAGCTCGTTCGTCCACTCGATAATGAGCTCAATGCCTGCCTTGGTGACCTCATACTGCCCACGCTTGTCAAACTTCACGTACCCGTCTGCGGCAAGCTCCTTGAGGTGCTCGGAGACCGCTTGAGGGGTGACCCCAACCCGGTCAGCAACTTCTCTTTGCCGGATCTTGGGCTGGAGCGCGGCTACTTCAACAAGCACCTGCATCTTGGTGCTCTTTCCTTTTTTCATCGGCAAAAAAAGAGATTATCTTTTAGCCAGCTCAAATCGATGACCCTTTACCAATAGATTCTGCGACCGTTTGGCGATGCCCCTGAGAAACGTCGGGCTCTGGTTCAGGGTGCGTGAAAGGTTTTGGACTGAACTATTGCCATTTCTCACCTCGAATTCCATAGCATCGGCCACGTCGCGCAGCATTTCGTCATCGGTGATCGCGATACGGATGAGATCACAAATGTCAGAAATCGAACACTGAAAGTCGGCACGAAGTTTCGAATAAGAAGTGTGGTATTCAATTTGCGGCGTATTTCCTTGCTCTGGCATGCGCCACTTGGTCTCCACGAGGCCAGTCCTTTGAAGCATGTCGAGACTGTAATAGATATCTTCCTGCAACATCTCCCTGAGTTCGTCTTCAGTTCTCCAGCCATTGAGCAGTGAGCTAAAGACCTTCTTGTGGGCGTCGGACTTAAAAACTCGTAAGAGCGGGACTAGATCAGCCGGGTCATTGACGATGCGGGTCCTGTTGTTCATGTGACTACCTCGCATGGTAGAACGTCGCAAAAGTAATTAAACTTTTTGAACTCCGGAATAGACATTAGATAGGAACGCGTTTATAGAATGCAACACGAATTGCGGCAATTGGATCATCATGGGACCACAGGCGAGCGAGCGCATACGAGCGAAGATACGCGTAAAGGGCGTTGTGCAAGGAGTAGGCTTCAGGCCGTTCGTTTATGCACACGCGACAGAACTGCACCTGACTGGCTGCGTTAAGAACCTCGGTGCGCACGTAGACATTGAGGTCGAGGGATCGCGCACCGCTTTAGTTCAGTTCATTGAATTTCTCAGACAGGGTCCACCCATCGCGCGCATTGATGATGTGAGCGTGGAATGGGGCCGTCCACGCAACTACAGCGACTTCACCATCGCGGCCAGCGGCGAGGGCGAGTTTGGCTTCACGTCGCCCGACATCGCGATCTGTGACGACTGTCTGCGGGATTTGAGGGAAAGCAGGAGGTACGAAGAGTACTGGGCCACTTCGTGCGTAAATTGCGGTCCACGATTCACAGTGACCGAGAGACTCCCGTATGACCGCGAGACGACCTCGATGATCGACTTTCCCATGTGCTCGGAATGTGAACGNNGCGATAAAAGGGATTGGCGGCTTTCACCTCGCCTGCGTCTTCGATTCCGCAAGAGAGCTAAAGCGACGTTTGGGCAGACCCACACAGCCCCTAGCGATTATGGCACCGAGCGAGACGTGGGTTGAGGACAATCTCCTCGCAACAGAAGAAGAGCGCGCACTGCTCGCGTCAAACAAACGACCCATTATGGTCCTCGATAAGCGCGTCGAAGGCACGTTCATCGAAGTCTCGAATCTCCATAACATAGGCGTAATGCTTCCCTATAGCGGCCTCCACTACCTCCTCTTTGATATTGTAGATCAGCCACTCATCATGACGAGCGCGAACGCGCCGGGCGAGCCGATGATTATCGCCGTTGATGACGCTCTCGCAAACCTGCGAGAGAGGGTCGATTTCTTCCTCCTCCACGATCGACGGATAGTCAACCGCTGTGACGACTCGGTAATGCGCGTGCTCGACCAGCCTACATTTATCAGGATGTCGCGCGGGTACGCACCCGTTTCTTTTACAGTGCCTGTAACGTACGACAAAAACATTCTCGCGCTTGGCGCAGAGATGAACGCGACCGTGACGACCTATAAAGACGGCCGATGCTATATCAGCCAACACGTGGGCAACATCGACAAGCCGAAGACCTTCGACTACCTTGAGGCTTCCGTCCACAGCCTTATCGAAATGAGCGGCGTCGACGTGAGCGTTATCGCGCACGACTACCATCCGACCTTACGCTCAACGCGTCTCGCTGCCGAGCTCGGAGCCGCTTACGCCNNGATGGTATTGGCTACGGGTACGACGGCACTATCTGGGGTGGGGAGGTATTCCTGCCCACCCTGGAACGGGTGGGGGGTCTCATCCCGGTGCCGATGCCAGGAGGCGATTTGGCCACGAGGCACCCTGTGCGAATGGTAGCTGGCATCCTGTACAGCATCTGCGATGAGCGAGAGCTTGCGGCGACGCTCACCTCCCTTGGTCTGAGTGAACTCGAGTCGTCGGTTCTCCTGCAGCAAATTGAACGGAAAGTAAACGTCCCGATGACCTCAAGCACTGGGCGCGTGCTTGACGCTGTTTCTGCAGCGCTTGGGCTATGCCAAAAGCGGACGTACGACGGCGAACCAGCGATGACGTTAGAGGGCGTCGCGCGCTACGGTTACCCGGACGTCGCGCTGCCGCTCGAGATTTCGACCTACCAGGATCGACCGATCCTCGACACTCGACCGGTGCTCGCCGAAATCCTCCACGCGAAAAAACAAGGAAAAAGCACAAAGAACATTGCCGCCTCGGCGCAGGTCACGATCGCGCGCGGGATTGCAACGATAGCCGCCGACGCAGCAGAAGCCATCGGAACGAGTAACATCGGACTATCTGGCGGCGTCGCGTATAACAAGGCGATTGTCACGACGATTAACGAGGTGTGTGATGAGCGCGACCTCGCCCTCTTTACCAATACAAAGGTTCCCCGAGGGGATGGAGGCATTTCGTTCGGCCAGGCAATTCTCACCGCTATGGTCAAAAGCGGGAGCTACGATTTGAAACTGTTTGCAACGTAAAGCGCCAATGGGGGTGTCGTGGGGCAGCGTTTGGCCGCGCAAGTTCCACCAGGGCCTGCTACGTCTTTCGCACGATGACCTTGCCCTTGGTAGAGATATAGCCGATGCTTGCCTTCCCGTTTATCTCCACGTTTCCTTCTGCGACAATGCGGTCAATGACCGCGTCAGGCTTGATCGTAACACTCCCAGAGCTGGCTATTTCTCTTAGGCGGACCCCTTCCAAAAGCGTCGTGTCATCCGTCGTTGTCAATATGCCGCTTAGCTCAGCGTCGTTTCCAATAAAAGCACTTTCGGCCCTAACGTTCCCGCGAACGGTCGACCTGTTGCCTAGACTAAGCGAACCTTCGACGATCAGATCGCGCCAAAAGCCGACGTGAGTACCGGTGATTAGACTACCACGCACATGCACGCTCTTTTCAAAAAATGCGTCGTCCTTTATAATGTACGTGTTGCTCTTCACGTGCTTTCGAACAAGGCGTGCCGCGTCATCCGTTTTCATGATCCACCGAGGCCTCTGTAAAGTCCGTGCCTCAAATGCAACCGTATTTCGGCTGAAGAGCTATTTACTTTTTTGGCCTGTGCCAGTAATACCTTATATCCCACCGACGACATAGGCGAGCAATACCACGAGCATGCCGTACTTAATCACGGTTGACGCCCTCCCCGGAGCGCTCCTTGAGAGCACGATACCATACAGGAGTGTCACGTCAGCCGCAATGACGATTACAAGGTAAGGATAACCGGACGCACCGATAATGAACGGCAGAGGGCTGACAGCGACCGCCGCGAGCATAAAAAGTGCAGCAGTTGCCAGCGAATGGGGCACCCCAAACCGAATAGGCAACGTCGACGCGCCCGCTCGCCGGTCCCCCGTGAGATCTTCGACATCCTTAACGATTTCACGTGAAGTGATTGCGAGCATTGCGCTCACAAAGAGCACACCAGGGATGAAGAACGAATAAACGGCTGCCCCGCCGAAGAGAAAGATCGACCCCACCAGGTATCCAATCAACAAGTTGCCGATGAGCACCGATCTCTTCAGCTTCCACGAGTATAAGACGAGGAGTACAGCGTTAAGCGCCGCTAGTCCAAAACAAACCGGGTTGATGAATAGAGACGCGGCAACGCCGAAAAGCGAGAGCGTGAGCGCATATACGAGCGCACTGCGCCGCGTGATGAGCCCACTTGGCAGGGCGCGACGTGGCTTGTTAACCCGGNNGAAACACTGCGACGAACGCCAAAAGCGCCGGCACAATGACGTCGTAGACGAGCGGCGCCTTACTCACAAAGATGCCGATGAGCGAAGCAAATGCTGCCATCAGACAGTTGACGACCCGTATCTCTGCAAGGTACGTGCGGGTGCGTGATCGCATGGGCCTAATCAAATCAGCTTCTCTTAGATCTGACGGGTTCACGTTCCGAGCTTGACCGCGTCGGTAATTTTCTTGAGTGACGCGACCGCCGAGTACGCCGCGAGCTTGCTCGTGCGCTCATTTTCGGCCGGAACGTTGTCAAATTGGGCAGTAAACGTCCCAAAATCCCCTTCGACTTCGACGACGTGCACGTTTCTTGT
>PMIN01000211.1 GCA_003158275.1 Methanobacteriota archaeon | reverse complement strand
CCGTTAGGCCTCGCCTTGGGGGGGCTGCTGGTGGCGCCAGCGTACTTAACCGCGTGGACTTTGCCTGGAATTGTGGCAGTCGCCGTAGATCTCGCCGAAGCCGTCATAATCGCCGCTCTGTCGATCACGCTGTTGCTCCTTTCAAGCAGACTCATCAGCAGGGAGAAGCTTCTTCCATAGCAATTCACGCGTGCCAGACCAACGACTTCAGATTCTCATTAAAAAAGTATGCACATCGGCTGGAGTCGTTGTCAACCTGCGCGTAAAGTGCTCGTGTGATTTACCGCGAGCGAGCAAACGCGACTCTATAAAACTCGTAGCCCTTCATACGACGGGCAGCAGCGCCCATGTAGCGTGCGCGATACTCAGAGGCCCCAACGTCCTCTATCAGATCGAGGCCGCGTTCTGCAAGGTATACCTGAAGGTGTTCAGGATAGAAACCAAAGGTCCACGTTTCGCCGGCACGCTGTAGCGTGTTCCGCACGTGGCGAGTCCCTCCAAATGTCGCCGACCCATCGAGCACACCTCGGTGCACGTAGGTGAAAACGATGCGACTTCCCGGTACCCCTCCTACGTAGCTGAGGGTGCTATCCACAGCTCGCTCAGTAAGGTAATTCGTGACCCCCTCCCAGATAAAAAAAGAACGCTGATTGGCCTTGAATCCCGAGTCATACAGAACCTGGCCTAATGACTCAGTATTGAAATCCACGTCCACGTATACGACGTGCTTTGGCAACGCTCCAAAGATGCGTCGTACGCCGTCTTTTTTCTTAGACAGCGTGGCCGGATGGTCAACCTCGAAGACGTGAGTCGTTTCGATTCCCGTTATCCGGTACGCACGACAATCGAAGCCGGCGCCGAGGATGACGACTTGATCAACGCTGTTGTCAAGGGATATAGAAACATAGTCATCAATCAGGCGTGTCCGCGCGACGCCTGACGATCGCGCCCCTGGCCATCTCAAGTCGATGATCCCGGGGACTGCTGCACCAAGCAATGGAATGCGCGACAGGTGGACGACACCCCGCAACACAGGCCGCAGAAAGCAATAGGCAAAAGGATCATCGAAAAGCCTGCTGCGTGACGGACGCCGGGATGACTCTATGGCCCGGAACAACGCCATATACTCGGCGGTTCGACTCGCGTTGTGCTCTTTCATGTTTCTTCCACTAACCATACTGATCCAAATATCATATAAGCTCGATCAAGGGCTCGCATCAATGACTGGCACGAAGAAGATTCTACTTCTCTGTGTACACAGTGCAGCGCAACCTCAAATGGCCGAAGGCTTCCTCAATGCCTGTTCCAGCAATAGATATGAAGCCCACAGCGCGGGAAATGAGCGGACTGAGATGCATCCGCGCGCCATTGAGGTGATGGCTGAGCTTGGCGTGGACATTTCGAAACAACTGCGGAATCATCAAACTTGCTTGTTGAAGCTTTCAGCCTTGCCGCGACCCGCTCGCTGCGTCCGTGCAGCCTTCTCTTCCGCGCCGCCAGCCCTATCGAGAAGCGTGCCCAGAACAAGGCTCTTGTTTTGTAGATTACGATAAGCGAATCCGATCAGGAAAGGAGACTCTATTCTTTCACTACAATATACTGAAGCTGCGCGATGCGCCCGCATGCATTGGAGGTGAGAAAGAGATGTCATTGCATGTGCGCATAACTCCTGACCTGAACGACGAGGAACACGTTCGGAAAGGATCGAAGACGATTAATGGGAGGGATAATAAGAACACCGCTACCTATATGCCCCTGGGCCCTAAACATCCTATTCCCATTAGTTCCCACGAGTGATCAGGGAAAATTTGAAAAAAGCCCTCTATGTTTTTTGTGTTTGCGCCCTCTGATAGCACGGAGTGCTCGACCGACAACAAGTCTCCTGACTCTCTTTTTTTAGCTCAGGCAGCAAGGAGGAGGGAATTTTACGATTTCTCGCTCCGTAAAACGGCAAAAAGAGCATAGTGTTCGAACGAGCGCAGCATAAGAATAGAGATTTGGTATTCTCTATGCAGTGACTATTTCTGGTGCGAATTGCACAGCGATATAGTCGTGTGTAAGAAACCTGCGTAGCAAAAAGATCGGGAGAATGGAACCATAACCGACGTGTGCTCCGCCGTTCTCCCTTGCAAACTGCGCATTTCTGAAGCGACTGCGATTGATCTTCCTATGGTGAGCGCGTTGGCATATAGACTGACTCCGTCTTTGTACCGCTGACCATTTTCCGCCTCATAACGCGCTCACCACTAATAAACGGTTCTTCGTGCGCGCACCCAGAGCATATGGCGTTACACGCTGCTCGAATTCTTTCCGAAAGTCTCCTCAATCCATTCCTCAATCTGGTCGCGCACGTGTCGAAAAGGGGCGCAATGATCGTTGTCTGATGCTGGAGCAGGTCCAGGATTCACAAAGGCGTGATGGAGGTACTCCACTCCGCCCGGAAAGATGGGACAGTTTTCTTGGGCATCAGCACACATGGTCACGACGTAGTCAAAGAGGGTCTCTTCAAACTCGTCTAGTGATTTTGAGCGCTGTGTCGAGATGTCGATGCCAACCTCGGCCATGACTGCAACTGTGCATTGATGCACTTCTGTAGGCTCGTTTCCGGCACTGAACGCTTCGTAACGATCGCTATGCCGCGCGTTAACGAACCCCTCGGCCATCTGTGATCGTGCTGCGTTGTGGGTGCAAAGGAACAAGATCCTTTTCTTCGCGTTCATCTGCTTAGAACCCTCCAAAACAGAGTACGGAATCCGTTCTCGTAAGACAATACAGTGACCTGGTTCATAATCACATCCTATAGTTTCTCTATATCGTGGCCCTGCACCGTGCACGACCCGTTTAGCCCCCCTCAGCATGAATTCGAGTAGGAACTGCGGACCTGGCAGCCAATGTATTTTTTAGTCTCACAAAAAGCACAGGTCCTGTTCTTGGGGGCGTCATCGCTCCAACTATCACACGTTCGCCCTACTTTCCGCCAACAATTACCTAGGTAGACCCACCACTTTGGCCCATGAACACTGACTCCACAGAGGTCGATGAGCTCATCCTTGAAATCGCGGACTACAAAAACTACCTGAACTGATATAACGTCGCTCCTACCGTCACAGCCGCGAACACCGCTATAACTGCANNGCATACGCGGCCAGAATGGTGCTCCAAACAAATGTCCAGAGCCTTTCAAAATAGTTAAATAATTAGCGTGATCTAACAGTGCAGGCAGGGGGGAAATAGAATTGGCTTCTTTCAGTAATGCAGAGAAGGTATTGGCTGTTTTGCTTGCCTTTGGCTTTATCGTGGGATTTCTATTGACGCCATTGGGATTCGAAACGCGTATAAATGAACTACGAACCCCCGCGTTTGCAGGGTTCTTTATAATCGTAGGATTGTTGCTCCCGCTTGCCGCGCTGGTTTCGCTGTTCCTTCGAAGACCAAAACTCGCAGGTGTTTTAGCGGTAGTCGATGCTGCGCTCAGCTTCCTCACCGCGCCCGCCGATCAGGCAAAATTTTTCTTCACAGCTACGCCTCCGCCTGCGGTTACCGCCGGTGAATATATTCTCATACTACTGGGAATCGGATACATATTGTACGGTCAACGAGTNNTTGAGGATCTTGCGGGATTTTGTCCACACACTCTCCTTGAGTATTTAGTACGTATCTTTTACCAGACTTGTTGAGAAGAAACGCCGTTGAAACTAACCGCTGCCACTAGCTACCATCTCTCTATTTCTTTTTTCGATTTGCTTAGATTCTTGGGCCCCGCTCACCAGCTGACGCAGAAGTCATAGAGTGACGGCCTTGGAGCTGCCGGCAGGACAGACTAACTCGACTGCTAAACTATGCAGACCTGGACTCACGAGACATATCCTTCACTTGCTAAAAGTGGGGGCTATAATGTCGGGATGCGCTGCGTGAGTTCGGCCCAGTCGCTGCCGATGGCGTTTTTGATGAGCTCCTTTGTTGAGGCGAAGACGGGCTCAGGCATCATCATTTGATAGATGTGGACCATGGTCTCACGATCGTCCAGTCCCACCAGCGGAAACAGCCACGCAACCAGTTCCGAGAATCGTTCCTGCGGAACCTTGCTTACCATGATGCCAATCGCCTTCCCTTGCTCGGGCAAGGAGACTCGTTCCTTGAAAATCCGGTAGAGGTGGGTATCCTCCTTATTCAGGTGGATATCGAGATGAAAACGGAACGCAGCGGTGGCCCGGGCGGTTGCTAACGGGTCGTGTGAAGCATAAGATCTACTCAACTCGTCAAATGCTGCATCCAAACCACGATGGTCCTTCACATAGGCTTCAGCAACCAACGGGGCGACATCTTCAAGTCGGGGGAACACAGCCTCCTCTTCGCCGTCTGCGTGCCAGACCAATACTTCGTTGAAGAACCGGAAACGCTCGACGGTGGCGGCAAGACCCTCCTTTCCCCGTGCTGCGTCCAGCGCTGCAGCATCGATACGCTCCATGTCATTCCTGAGCGCATTGTGAGAAACCCGTATCACATCGAGTGGTTGAGTCATGATCGTTGCCACGAAGTCCGCTCATAAAAAGCTTGCTCGTCCTTTGCAGCGGATGTCACGCTTTTTACCAGCTAAAGCGATGCTTTACTGCTTTTCACAGTGCAAAGCGAAGCGCGTAGAGCAGTCTAAAGAGAGAGTCGACTCGCTTCGTATTTTTTTTCTGCCATGCGTCCACCTCCAAACGGCCTTAAAAGACGTCGTGCGCGACGGGCCTCTAAATTTTTCCACACTTTCACTCTGCTTTTAGCTAACAAATATCCAGGTAGGCCCTCAATTTTTGCCCATGAACACCGACTCCACAGAGGTCGATGAGCTCATCCTTGAAATCGCGGACTACAAAAACGACCTTGCTGATATGGCCGCCGAAAAACTTTTTAGGAAGTGCTCGACCAGTTGGGAAGCTTTTCAACACCTGCGGGACCGCGCGCACAATAACTGGCTACCCGACACCGCGCGTCAGCAGTTGCGACGGATTATCAAAAAGATACAGGTGCAGATACAGCAAAGTCGGGAATATGGGTGGGCGTATGCGTATTCATAAGCGTATTAGAACTCAGCCAGCACTCGCTGCCTAGAAAAAAGGTCATTATGCATCTAATATCCGCCATTAGAAAAAATCAAACACGAAATATGTCATGCGCTCCATGTGATTAGCACTGAATAGGACGGAAAAAATGTTTACCAAGGCGTTAGTTTTGACGGAAGACGAAGCGGACATACTAAGCCGTGCGCTTGAAAAGTGAAGACCAAAACCTTTGAGGAGTCCCAGATTAGCCTAGATGATGCGGAAGCTCTTAACGCTCTTGTTTCACATTTCAGGGACACAGAGAGGTTAGAACTGGATAAGGAGGCACGTCAAATATCTGGTAACCCATTGAGCAAACGCCTTTTTCTAGGGCATGTTATCGGTAGAGAATGCAGCACGGACACGCCGAGCGGGTCTCAGGGCTGACCCGCGGTTTTCCAATTTCTATACTATAGGCCACACGTTTGCGTAATCGAAGCAGCCTGTCCTGGGCACGCTTCTCGACGGGCCCGCAGGTGCAGGAAGAGAGTGACTCCGCCCTTCGCTCAGTCAAAAAAGTGCTACAAGGTCCGGATCTGCTGGCCCCATAGCACTCCTATCTCCTACCTCTCATTGGCAGTTGCTTCCCTTTCTTTTTTTCGCCGACGGGACATAGATGCGCGACGAAACGAGGATGACATCAAAATAGCCAGGCGTCGATCGCGGAAGTTAACACATTGAGATAAAATGCCGCGTTGGACACGACAGTTTAACGTCTGTTTTGTGGCGAGATCCCCGTCTTTTGATGGTGGAGCTCAACAGCAAATAAGAGTTATTTGTGAAAATAACCGAATGTAAGCTCAGTAGCTAGGTAGTAAAAACGAGAAGCCGATACTATTAAGAAGAGAAGGCGAAGCAAATGGACTGCAGAGAAGCTTAGACGGAACACATGCCTCAAGAAACGCCTCAATCCCGACGACATAAACCGCCTAGGACCGCGGCTGCTGCACCGTTGGTCGATGCGAGGGCGTTGGTGGACGACTACAGCCACATTCCCGCTCTTAACGACGCCATTGCAGGCTATTTCAAGGATGCCGTTCGCATCACTTTGAGGGAACCCGCGAAATCCCTCTTCTTTCTCCGTACTGTTTTGTGGCAGAGGAAAGCGGCCCGCGTGCGGCGGAAATGGCAGAAGAGTGGACTACACGTGCCGGCCCTCCTTATCGTGAGCGTAACGAGCAAGTGCAACCTCCGATGTAAAGGATGCTACGCCTTTGCGCGTGACAAGCGCAAATCAGAAGCGCCGGAGTTGAGTGCCGCTCGACTTCGTACGCTGGTCGCTGAGGCAAATGAGCTTGGCATTTCGGCAATTTTATTCGCAGGAGGAGAACCACTGATCCGCAAGGATCTCCTGACCATTACCAAAGATTTCCCCTCCATTATATTCCCGATAGTTACGAACGGAACGCTCATCGACGAAGGTATGCTTGACCACTTTCGAACCCAGAGAAACGTTATCCCGGTTGTTAGTATTGAAGGCGATGAACGCGACACTGATGAGCGTCGAGGTGTCGGGATGCACAAGCGTCTGCAGAACGCAATGGAAGAGATGCGTGCTAAAGGAATCTTTTTTGGCTGCTCTGTAACAATAACACGGTCTAACTTTGCGGCGATTACCGATCACCTCTTCATAGAAAGCCTCATCCGTGCAGGGACTAAGCTCGTCCTCCTCCTAGAGTATGTTTCAGTGGAGCCAGGCACTGAAGACTGGATCTTGACCGATGAGCAGCGGAGCACACTGGCGCAAAAAACAGAGCGATTTCGCACTCAATTTCCCGCAATCTTCATTGGAATCCCCGGGGACGAGGAACAGTATGGTGGGTGTCTGGCTGCGGGGCGCGGATTCGTTCACGTGAGCCCTGACGGAGATCTCGAGCCGTGTCCGGTTTCCCCCTACTCCGATACAAATGTGCGGGAGCTCTCCCTCAAAGAGGCGCTGCAATCAAGACTTTTGCAGGCAATTCGCCAGCGTCACGACACACTCAGCGAGATGGAGGGCGGCTGCGCGTTGTGGGCTGAACGGGAGTGGGTGCGATCTTTGCTCCAACCGCCATAACGTTCCGTCCTTCCACTGCGATGGCGTGAAGAGCGTCTTGCAGATACCAAAACCGCGAAGCAGCGTTATTAATTGTTGTTGAAGTCAGGTTATTGCCTCCCGCGTGCACGTGCTTAGCTTTTCAATAACCATCTTTTTTGCCATGTCGCGTGAAATCTGCGAAATCACATCGCTGCTCGGAACAGTGTCATTTTGAAAATATGCGTCTGCTTTGCAATCTTGATCATCAAAAACGCGCCCGTTTAGAACGAAACGCCTCGGATCGTTCAAGTGTTCCGCATCTAGCGTAAATTCCTTTACGCCACTCAACGTGAGAAATGCATAGATTGTTGAATCGATATCTAGGAAGCTCAACTCTTTCAAAATCAATATGAACCTTTTTATGGCTTCTGAGCACTCTTTGTAAAGCTCATCGAGAGGCAAAGTCTTGCTTCCTACATCGATGAATGACTCTTTACCATAGTCAATCGATTCGATAACTCCTGTGTTAAAAACTTCGATAGACGCAACCCCGTCGAACCAGTAGGTTAATCCGTACACGCTGGGGATCGGTTCTGTGACCCTTGCAAAATGCCGCTTAGAAAGCGGCCTCAGCAATGGCTGTGTTTTGGGCTGTCCTAGCTTCTTGCTAAGTTCAGAACCAGTATAAGGTGGGTTTTCGCTCCTTTCTTGTTGTGTTTTGAGTGCAAGAAGAGGCATCACGTGCAAGATCACTTTAGGTCCTTTCAGTGTCCTATTGTGGTCAAGCGCTAACTCATGCAGAATTGGGGGATTCCTTTGTACTCAGGACTAGAGATTATCGCTACTCTTCCGTCTCGACATTCCTTTGCTCTTGCATTCCACTCTTGATTCACAACAATCACCCTACATCTCCCATTATCAATATTTTATTTAACAAAACTCCTCGATTGGACGGTTTTATGGGCTGCAGCATTCGTGCACCTGTTAATTGAGAGAAAATGCAATTAATATACCTTTGACCAGCCTCGACGGGTAAATGGCCGCCGTATCAATTAACCTTAAACCGGAGTTACTCACTCAACTAGATGCAGCTAAAGGCACCCGACCTACGTCGGCACATCCCTCATACACTATAAAGCTCGCCGGAGTGATGTTGTTTTTTTTTTGAAGGATAAGTGCCCGCTGAACGCCTTAATGATCCGGCAAGATTACCCGTAGGTGCGGCTACCGAGAAAACAATAGATGGTCAAATATGGGTGTAGCACGCACCATGCGAGCTGATTTCTGGATCATTAGGCTATTACGCAGCCGCCGCATTAAGCTGCCGCCGTGAAACTATAGAGTCGCATAGAGGAGAGCACTATCTTTGGGACATAAATTAAATTGTAAGGAAAATATCGGAAAATACTGAGCGAGGCTGCATCCTTTTGCGGAAACACTTATGCCGCTACTCGCGTCTTTACTCGCTGCAACACCACATATTCATCTCCGAGGCAGTGGTGGAGCATACTGCCTGGGTCGTTGAGGAGGCAACCTAGGCTTCATGCTTTTAGTCGCATCCGGCAACAAGATTGTCGTTTTGTCTAATGATTTCGTCACACTGCCATCTCGAAAGAAACCCTGTTCAAAATGGCAACCGTTATTGCCGATAAGACACATTTTCGGCAATCGTGAAGAACATCACCGACTACCTTGAGAAGGGGCAGGTCGATCAGGTGCTCGCTGCGGCGCACCAGTGCAGCACGCGCGACTATCTCATGCTGCGGGTGCTGTGGCGGACCAGGGTGCGGGTCAACGAGCTGCTCACCATCACGCCACGCGACATCGAACCACAGACCAGCGTGGTCAACGTCACGAAGGCGAAAAGAGGGAAGCAGCGGAGGGTTCGTTTAGACGCAGAGACGGTGAAATTTCTCTCCGATTATGTTTTAGCACAAAAACTCCCTGATGATCGGGCTATTTTTACCCTCAAACAGTGACAGGTACGAAATGTCATCAAGCGATACGGTGCGACGGTCGGGAAAGATATTCACCCCCCCCCACATTCCGTCACTCGTATGCCATCCACTGCGTGCGGAATGGGTGGGACATACGACGGCTGCAGCAGGTGCTCGGGCATTCTAGTTTGCCGTGACGGCGGTATATCTTCAGTTCAACGACCAGGATATCAAAGAACTTTACGACAAGACGCCGTTCTAGCTGTATGGAGATCTTCTTGCCGCGCTGTGTAAATCACGCTCCGTGCTGAATCTTAGGATTGTCGCGTTTCCAATTCAGCCAATAAAGCATAAGCACCTGCATGAACAGTTCCGCATCATCCAGAACCATGGGAGAGTCTGGGAGCTTTTTTTCGCGCCCCGGCCCTCCGTGACGATGATAGTTTGCGGTCTGCGAGAACCTATTCTCATTACCTTTGATGGGGGTTCCTTTGAGAGAGACTCTAAAACTCGAGTTTTTCCAACCTTTGTTGCTGCGATAACCCGTATCCTTCTTTATGACGTCCCAAGCTCTGTAGAGGTTGGACCAGCTGTGTTGATATCCGTAATACGTAAGTGCCTCTCTAACGTTTTCATCGCTTGTCACGAGTTCCAGCAATGGGAAGTGGGTCTCAATCACCTTTTCTTGTTTGGCCACGAGCTCGAGGGCCTTGACATCGTCGCGCTTCTTAAGGTCTTCTGGAACCTTTAGTCCTTGGGCCTCGCAAAGTTTACGAAAATCTGAAGGGATTAAGCGCCCAGTAATCGCAGAGGCGAGGATATTCACGCTACTTCGCGCCCCGTTTTTAAATTCGCTGACGGTATTAGCGCTGGCTTGAACGGGCAGAAAGTCTGGAAGTCCCTTTGGCGGTCTACCCGCTACAATAGTGTAGATCGCGACTTCAAGCTGGGCCTCTCCGTTAATCAGTGCGACAATGTCAACAGCTTCACTATTGATCTCCCGATCGTCTGTCTTTGAATCGAAGCTGGGTGACTTCAGATAGTATTCGTCGTATTCTTCCGCTTTGTTTGTTTGCGGATCTAAACTGGCAGAGTTTACCCTACATATACAAAAGTCACCAAAACAGAACCGTTCTGAAAGAAAATCCAGATCCTGTTTTCTACCGTGCAATTGAACCGCTTTTCCGCTCAATTCAGTAGTTTTCATCAAACGACAATGAAAACGTTAGTGCGTAAATCGTTATGTTTTGATCGCATTTTTTGTTACTTTTTTGAAGCTATCTGGTCGTTTACCAAGTGTGAGGAACAGCCGGGATCATGCCCGGAAAACTGGCTTTATTGGGTTAAACGGCTACTTCTCGATACGTCCACCATGTTGTTGTCGAACTTGCAGTTGTTTTTCTAATTAGGAAGCAAGTGCAAAAATATTGGCGAAAAAACGGCAACGCTTGGACTCGGCCGATCAGTGGTGGCCACGCTTGCTATATCACGATTTCGAGCGCTAAATGTACTGCGTTTTGGTGGTGCGCTAACAGCATCAAACTGGGCAAGGGTGCACCAAGCAGTTTTACGGTGTATCGTTGGACTTTGAATTTTGAACGTGAGGTATAAAGAGTCAGTGCGTTATTCAACTAGAGAAAATGTTCACTCCCGATAGACCCATAGAATCGGAAAAAGACGATATCTTGGGAAGAGCCTCCTTCGCCAGAGCCCTTGGTGATGCGATTATTACATACAAGCATACAGATAGCCTCGTCATTGGATTATACGGAGCATGGGGGTCAGGTAAGACATCGATAATCAACATGGCATTGGAACATATTGACGCTGCATACAGAAAGGATAAAATGAAGGGCCCCATCATCGTGCAGTTTAATCCGTGGAACTTTTCTGACCAAAACCAATTACTCGCTCAATTTTTTAAACAGCTGTCCACTGATTTGAGAGGGCCTGACCGGACAAAGTATATCGAAAAAGCCGGTTGGGTACTTGACAGATACGCTGAGCTAGTTGCCCCACCCCTAGCCGTGATTTCGGGGCCGATGGGCCCTGTCGTACTAGCATCCGGAGGAGTGGCTAAGGGCGTAGGAGTAACCATAAGGCACAGATCAGAACTCAAGCTAAAGGATTTGCATTCTGCACGAGCAAGCTTAGATGAGGGCCTCAGAAATCAACGCCAGAAGGTCGTCATCATTCTCGATGACATTGATCGACTCAACAACACAGAAACTCGACAAATATTTCAGTTGGTCAAATCTTTAGCAGATTTTCCCAATACTATCTATGTGCTTGCATTTGACAAGAATGTGGTAACACGCGCACTCGCCGCGGAGCATGAACTTACTAGCGCGCAGATGGAATACGGCCAGCAGTATCTAGAGAAAGTAATTCAAGTCCCATTTGATGTTCCGCTTATATCGGAGACAGAAGTACAACAATTGTTACTTAGCCAACTCGATGCCATCCTTAAGGCAGTGCCCCACCCAGTCTGGGATGATGCGTATTGGGCTAATATTTACACGAGCGGCTTAAACGCATTTTTTAGGAATATAAGAGATGTCACGCGCTATATCAATTCGTTGCGTTTCAGTTTTTCACGCGTAAATGAGGAGGTTAGTGCAGTTGATTTTTTTGCCATAACTGCCCTGCAGGTCTTTACCCCGGCGCTGTATGATGAAGTGCGCGACAATAAAGACCTCTTCGCCGGCGTGTTCTACGATTTCAACAAAAAGACGCTTGATGACGTCAAACCTCAGTTTGATGCGGTGCTCGACGAAGCGATGGGCGGCAGTGAACGAGCTCAATCGTTACAAAAACCGTTAATGGATTTGCTGCGCCTTCTATTCCCCAAACTAGAATCGCTCTACGGGTTTAGCAACTACGGCGAAGATTGGTTAAACATCTAGAGAAAAGGCTGTCGTGTATGCCACCCCGAGTTCTTTGACAGATTTTTTGCGCTGTCGCTCCGAAAGGGAGAACTATCTCAAGGCGAGATGCGAGCCACATTAGCCGTTTCGGACGATCTCGAGTCGTTTTGTGCAGCATTGAACCGGCTCAACAATGAGGGAAAGGTCAAACGGTTTGTGGAGTTATTGAAAGATTATATTGACGATCTGTGCGCATCCCAGATAGCCACATCGAGACTATTGTAACAGCGCTACTCGACATCGGTGATAGATTCCAGGGGCGCGAAGGACCTTCTGAGATTCCAACGTCTTCAGCTATTAGCTTTCGGATAGAGGAGCTACTTGGTCGGCTTCCTACTCAAGAAGCTAGATTTTCCGTTATTAAGCGAGCCATGGAACACACAAACCACAGCCTGTACACAATTATTGCGCTAGTATTCGATCTGCGATTGGAACACGGGAAGATCGAGAACAGAGAGAAGCTCAAACCTGTTGAGGCCCAGATTCTAAGCGAAAGTCAACTTGAAGAGCTTGAGAGATTAGTGTGTTCCAAAATCGAGGCGTCGGCAGCTCGGGACTTGTTGTTGCACCCCATGTCGTCCATAATCCTCTATAGATGGGATACGTGGTGTCCTTCAACGAAGGCGCAAGACTTTGTAAATGGCTTGTTACGCACCGATGAGGGGCTCCTCGATTTCATCGCAGGATGTACCCTACCACCGGGCACGTTCTTTATTGCAAAGGACACTCCGCACGTGAGATGGGAAATCGACCTTAAAACGGTGACGCAATTTGTCTCGCTCGAAGATGTAGAGCCGAGGATACGAAAGATAGCAGCAGAAATGCCGCCAGAAAGCGTGGATAAGAGAGAGGCGGACGCTCTGTTTACATTGCTTAAATCCTATGATGATGAAGAGTACAGAAAAGAGTTGCGGCAATTCGAGGCATAAGCCTAAGGACGTAAGCCGCTCCTTTGTTTCAGTTTCGCGACGTTCTCGCGGGCTTTTTTGAGTAAAGAAAGACAAACGAACACACGATTGCTTTATCAAATGGCCTGGCAGCCCTCACACGTGAAACGCTTCTATTTATGCCATCAGCACAAAGTGCTCTCACAAAAACGGAGGGTCTGAGATGCTCATATGAATCCCGATGAACTCTTGCGCCTGATCAAAGGCGGCGAATCAGAGACCATCGAACTCAAAGAGAAGTTTAGTGACGCCGTTATCTGTGCCGTGGGGGCGTTTGCCAATACCCACGGGGGCGCCGTTATCATTGGTGTCTCTGACAACGGTGAGATACGAGGAGTCAGGATTGGAAAGGAGACACTTAGCCAATGGTCAAATGATATTGCCCAAGCCACGGATCCTCGCGCGATGACTGACGTCAAAGCGCACGAGGTGGGAGGTAAGGTCGTCGTCGTGGTCGAAGTACCAGAGTCGCCACTGAAACCGGTTGCCGTTAAGGGACGGTATTTCAAGCGGGTGGCAAATGGCAAGCAGCGCATGTCTCAGCACGAGATTGCGCAGATGCACCTTCAGTCAGTCGGGCAGAGCTGGGATATGCTGTGGGCGCCGGAGGCCTCGCTTGACGATGTCGATTTCGACCTCGTCAAACGTTACGTCCAGCGTGCAAGCGACGTTCACGGAAAAAGGGTGCTCGACGATGAAACGCCGCTGCAGGTCCTCGAGAAAATGGAGCTCGTGAAAGAGGGGAAGCCGACGTGGACAGCACTCCTCCTCTTTCAAAGGCGCCCGCAACGCTATCTCTCCCAGGCGTCCGTTCACTGTGGCCGATTCAAAGATGACACGGTCGTGATTGACGACACCCTGATTGAGGGCACGATTATTGAACAGATCACGGCAACGATGGATTTCATACGCAAGAACACTAGTGTGCGATTTGTGATCACCGGCGCACCATTAGATTAGCAAATCGAGCAGAGGATCGGCCTTTATTTGCCCTCAAACAACGACAGGTGCGGAACATCGTCAAGCGCTATGGTTCGGTCATCGGAAAAGACGTCCACCCACATACCTTCCGACACTCATATGCGACCACTGCGTGCGAAACGGGTGGGGTATCAGAAGGTTACAACAGGTGCTCGGGCATTCGAGTTTGAACGTGGCGGCGTCCACTTGTACCGAGCAGCGTTACAGAAATTCTGACGAAACAAGGCCGATTGAGAGGATTGGGCGGCTTTAAATTTGTGACTGCTCAGTTGTTGTAGCAAAACGAGTTGGCGCCGTGAGCTCTATGTAATCATGCGTAAAGCTGATGCAGAAATGACCAACACAAACTTTTACGGCCAAAATCCGCAGCCGAAATGAACTTGAGTAAGGGGTAGTCACTCGGAGGTGGCGGCCTAATGCGGTTCTACCTTACAAAAATGGCCAAAAAAAGGCGCCGGTTGCACAAATTGTCAGGAGCAACGACGTTTCGATTACTTAAAACTTAAACACCATCTATGAAGCCACATTATTCATGACTGCCTTGGAGAGTCGAAGTTCGATCAGCCTGTGGGCCGCAGTTTCTATCGGCATTGGCGCAATGGTCGGGGCAGGCATTTTTTCAATTTTAGGCGTAGCGGGCCAGATTGCTGGCAGTGCGTTGTGGTTCTCTTTTGTAATCGCCGGGGCAGTAGCACTGCTAATCGTATATTCCTACGCCAAGCTCGCAGCGCGCTATCCTTCCGCCGGAGGGCCTACAGAGTTAGTGTTTCAGACCCTCCACGACAATGTGATTCCTCCTGAGAAAGGACTAGAGATAGTGCTGTAACGGTGATATTCGGACTAAAATCCGAGGCACAGACTGAGCTAAAAAATGATAGCCATTTCTGGATGCAACGAAATTGGGCAGCGAAGCATGACATTACCTATGCTATATCGCTAACGTGTCCCTGCTCCAAGACAAAATTTGAGAGTCTCTGAATCAGATCAAGAGTAGGCTGCTGCCTCAAAGCGCATCGGATCCTCGCTCACCCGTGCGAATCCTGATTACATCGTCGACAGGCAGAACGAAGATCTTTCCGTCTCCGATCTCCCCGGTGCGGGCGCCGTGCATTATCGTGTCAACGACTCTCTCAACGTCGGCGTCATCTACGACCATCATCAGTTCAACTTTCGGAAGCAGGTCGATTTGATATTCTCGTCCTCGATATATCTCTGTGATTCCTTTTTGTTTGCCTCGACCCTTCACTTCTGTGACAGTCATGCTGTGGTGTCCAACCTCATCGAGCGCAGCCTTCACCACGTCAAGCTTGGTGCGTCGTATTAGTGCCACTATTTTCTTCACATATACCTCAGCATACAGCTAGCTCGATTTGTGTCATATGCGCGCACGTACCGCTTTCCGGTCTAGATGCGATACGCGATTTCGTCGTGCGTTGCTAAATCAAGCCCTTGCTGTTCATCGTCAGAACTTACACGCAGGCCAATTGTTAAGTCTATCGATTTGGCGATGATCAAAGTTACGACAAACGAGTACGCAAATGTGACGGCAATGCCTAACGCTTGCACCGCGAGTTGATGCGCGTTGCCGTAGAGTAAGCCGGTTCCGGCCGCGTTGATGAACGGGCTCGCAAAGAGCCCGACAGCCAGCACGCCCCAGATTCCTGAGAACCCGTGAATGCCGAAAACATCAAGCGCATCGTCGTAGCCGAGCCGTGGCTTGATGTATGAGATGGCGGCATACGAAACGACCGCCGCGCCGAATCCGATAACCATGGCGCTCATCACGTTGACGAACCCGGCCGCAGGTGTAATCGCAGCAAGTCCGGCAATGGCGCCTGACGCCGCGCCGAGCAGCGTCACCTTGCCGAAGCGAAGGTACTCGATGAGCATCCACACGAGCAAGCCGACGGCAGCTGAGGTGTTTGTTACAATAAAGGCCGAAGTCGCGAGCTGTCCAGCGGCGAGTGCTGAGCCAGCGTTAAAGCCAAACCAGCCTATCCAGAGGAGCCCGGCGCCGAGGATGGAATAGGTGAGCTGATGTGGAAATAATCTCTTGTCCTGCCGTGGCCCAAGCAAGAGGACGAGGGCAAGAGCCGCGACCCCACTGTTTATATGGACGACGATGCCTCCTGCAAAGTCGAGAACGCCGAGTTGTGCGAGCCATCCGCCTCCCCAGACCCAGTGCGCGACCGGCAGGTAAACGAGTGTGAGCCATAGCGGAATGAAAAGCATCCACGCACCGAACTTCATGCGCTCGACAAGTGCGCCAGAGATAAGAGCGACCGTAATCGCGGCAAACGCCATCTCAAATACTGCGTAGAGCCCTAGCGGGATCGTGCCGTACAATGCGTGCGACTCGATGACGCCTTGGAAGAACGGGTTGGTCGGTATCCCAATAATTCCGTGGATGTCACTCCCAAAGACGGCCCCGTAACCATAGATAAACCAAATTACGCTCACAACTGCATAAGCTACAAACGACAAAAATAGCGTATTTAGCACGTTTTCTTTTTTTACCAACCCGGAATAGAACAGGGCGAGCCCCGGGATGGTCATCAGGATGACAAGTGCCGTCGAGATGAGCATCCAGGCAGTATCACCAGAATTCAAGACTGCTATGACCATATTATCCTCCAAGTCTCTAACGATCGAGAGCCCGTAGCTCGCGAGTCGGAAGGCGGAATCCTGTTGCCCCTCATTTCACCCTTCGTATAAATACCGTTCGTTTTGGCACAACGAAGCGCATCTGAGGCCGTGCAGGCAAGACCCATGATCCATGCGCACACTCAAAATCGCGAAGTTTTTAGGAATTTCCACGAACATGATCCTTTTAGAAAAGGACGTTGGTTATGCGGTAGAATATTCTCAGTTTGCCGAACAAGCCGTTTAGGGATTTCTGAATGCAAATCAGCTCGGATTGGTCAGGCGGGACGGCATGAAATCTCGCGCCGTAGCATTCGCGTTTAGGGGGACGCGTAAGGCTTTCAAGCGGTTAGGGTAGGTGGAAACTACGCATGTAACATCGCATCTCACTTCTTCAGCTGAACCAGCAGTCAGCACGGCCGTGCTAGAATCGATGAAACAAAAGCGGCGAGGGTCTGGGCAAGCTGTTCTTTTAACTCGAGTGCAAACGTTCATAAATACAACCCTTCAAGCCGTTCGGCCCTGGCGAGGCAGTAGCTGCAGGCAGCCCGTATATTACGACATACCTTAGTTGGGCGTCTCGCCGGGCCCGATCGACGCTCTCTATCAGCTCTTCGAGAGGCATTGTGTGGACATAAGCAGCAAAGAGGTTGTATAGGGTCTGTTTCTTGTCGCCTGTATGGATTGAGGAAGGATTACTTGCACAAAAACAGCATTTGTGCTGACAAGGATAACCCAACTGCAAGCTCGTGCTGAAAGTGAAAGAAAAGATGAAGCGCTATAAAAAAGAGGGCGCCTAGCAATTGTCTGCGACCGCCTTAGTCTTCCTTCTTTCCACCCCCGCCGAGGAGGACTGCGCTGGTATCCCAGTTCAGCTCAGAAGCCACCCAGCCAGAAGAACGGAGGCGGAGTTTGGCCCGTTTTGTTTTTTTTGACTAGCAGCAAACTCTCCCTTTGACTCTCGACATTTTTTAAGCGTTCTAAACAACCGTAATGGTTCCTTTCATGTACGTATGGATGGAACAGTGGTAGGGATACGTCCCGGTGTTGTTAAACTGATACGTGTATGTGTCGCCGGTGCTGAGCAGTGGCGATGAAAACGCCCCTGAATCCGAAGTAACCGTATGTTGGACCGAATCATAATTTTTCCACGTCACATTCGCCCCTTTTTGAATCGTGAGCGTCGACGGGTTGAAGGCGTAATTCTGGATAGCGACTGAATTTTGGGTCGTAGTGCTCGTAACGGCACTGCTAGCCGGACTGGGGCTCGGACTTGAAGACGATGTGCATCCGGCAACCATTACCATGACACCCGCCAGAGCAACGAGCGCCAATATGTTGTATTTTTTCATTTTTCTTTCTCCAACAGAGGTTTTTTGAACAAACTTTCGAATGCTCTGTCATGCGTTGCTGTTTTTATCAAGTTTGCCCGGGGATCATCGTTAGTCTACACTACCGCTCTTAATTTCAGTTCAGAGGCGAGAACCTGTTTACCTGGGGTTTACGTCATAGGAAGGGCACGCATGAATATTGCACTCTTCCTTATTAGCATTCTCATCATCTTCATCGGCTGTGACCTCTTCACCAACGGGATCGAGTGGATCGGTCGCAAATTCAAGCTCTCGGAGCGTGTGGTGGGAAGTATACTGGCTGCAATCGGCACAGCCCTCCCTGAGACGTTCATATCCATCGTCGCCATTTTTTTCATAAGCGGCGGGAGCGCGCACAGCCCTTATTCTCAGACGGTCTGCGGTGAGGCGTGACCTCAGCTTCTTCCTTGTTGTCTTTGCCATGGTGATCGCGCTGACCCTCGTCCCGAATTCCAGCGTGCGGTCGGCGGTCGCTCCTTTGTTCATCGCCGTCTACGTCGTATACCTTGTGATCGTAATCAGGTTCGAAGAGCAGTACCGCGAAGCGGATATGGGGCCGCTCACGCTTGGCTCACTCGTTGCGCGCGTGCGCCGTCAGGCGGCAGCGGCTGACCCCTCCGCATGGGGCGCAACGCTCCAAACCCTCCTCGCGCTCGCGCTGATACTTATCGGCGCAAATCTTCGTCGGGCAAATCGTTGATCTCTCCGCGAGTCTGGGCATCAATGCGACCGCACTCGCGCTCATCATCTCACCGTTTGCTACGGAGCTTCCCGAAAAATTTAACGGCGTCATCTGGGTGCGACAAGGCAAGGATACGCTCGCACTAGGGAACATAACCGGCGCGATGGTCTTTCAAACGTGCATACCGGTTGCCTTCGGCATTGCCTTTACGCCCTGGGTGTTAGGGAGCCTTGAACTTGTAAGTGCCCTGCTGACGTTCATCGCTGCCCTAACACTCTACATTCAAGCGACGAGGGAATGGCTTACCGCACGATCTCTCATCTTTAATGGCATTTTCTACTTCGTTTTCGTCGCGTTCGTATGGATACTCGTCTGAGCTGCGCGTCTCGCTGGGCTCGTTCCGTGCTTTCTATTAGCTCTGCGAAGGAAACGCAATACTTTCATAGGGGAGGGATAAGAGTAGAGGGGAGCTCCATGGCGATTGATATTCGAATGTTGGCCACGGCAAATCTTGTTGTTCAGCTTGTGCTCATCGCGCTCGTGCTCGGCGCCGTTTATCTTGCGCGCAGGGGACGGGTAACGCGACACTGCACTATTGTGCGAGGAGCCGTCGTCGTTCAAGTTATTACAATATTCGCAGTGATGCTGCCCTCTCTGCTCGGATACATTGAAAACGTACCGCCAATTCCCTTTCTGTACCCTGAGCTCCTCATCCATCACATTTTGGGGCTTGTGCTGATTGGGATTTTCATTTACGTCAACCTCGAAGTGGGCCGCGTCATCCCGCCGCTCGTCAAACGCAAGAACGCTATGCGGACCGCTCTCGTCGTATGGCTGATCACCATCGTTCTTGGAATTAACATCTACCTCACCCTCTACTACGGGTAAGCGCAAGATCATCTAACTGATTCGACCCGGCTCTAAACCACAGAACTTTATCGCGAGGTTTCAACGTGCTAAAAGACCTTCCTTTAGCGCACACCGCGCTGTCAGAGGGTTTGTGTATATCGCTTCGGGCGCCGAGCGGTAACGGCCCATATCCAACAAGCAGAATCCAGAAAGGGCCGGTGCTCATGCGTGGATCTGCCGACTTGTCTGGAGAAGGCATTGGGTTAGGTGTGCCCGTCGCTAAGTTTGCGCATCGCGTCGTTTTTCCGGGAGAAGCGCAGGTAGACGAGCAAGAAGTCATATTTGCCAAGCGGAGTAAAACTCCTTGAAATCCACCGCCCTTCGTATCAGATGCGAATTGCCAAAGAAGAAGACGTAGGCTGTGCGATGGCGGATGTGGTGAAAAATGACGTATCACAAAGAATGCGGGCATAGTCAGGCTTCTTAGAAACACGCAGCCGATGGCCTTTGCAGAGATGCTCATTCTGTAGCCTCATCGTCTGTGCATAAAGCGGGTCACTAACGCTGTAACTTAAGTAAAGATTAGACACCTTATGCATGACTCATACTACTGCTGAGGGCGATGCCGTGCCAGAGGAGGAAATAGATGCGAACCTTGTGCCTCTCGTCAAAGTAATCAACAGCCTTCCGTGTGTTACCACGGTATGCTGCTGTGGTGGACATCCCGGCGAACGTGACCGCGGGAAGTGGCCAGAAGGAACGTGGTATGTCACGCTAGAGATTGCACAAAAAGAGCAGGGGTGGCGTACGCTGGCGTTTCTTGGATGGGCAATCAACCGCGAGTATCGTAAGGTAGGGCATCACGTCTTCTTTTACCCGGACGCATTGCCGCCTCGCGCTGTCGGCGACGAGGCCATACTCGGTTTCCAGCTGGAGGGATATCGATACGAGCGTCCGGAAGAGCTCGCGAGCTGGATAACGAAGATGCGACACAGCGACGACAGCTTCGCACGTAGTACACAGGGAAAACCGCCACGTAACTGAGGGTCAAGTTCGTGTTTATAAGGTCGTGAACGTCACTATTGGTCTGCTATAACCGTTGGAAGGCGCTCCGCTTTTCTCCTCTTTTTTGACGTCTGACGCATATACATCCGTTCAGAGCAGTTCAACGGGCAAACAATGCAAGTAGATTCCTGCATCTGGGCATGATGGTTTGTTTCGCAACTTTCCATCGAGCAACAGGTGTTTCTTTTGATAATCTACGCTCACATAGCCCGTTTTTTCGACATGCCGCCATAATCCTACGCCCCATTGGTGTAACGCAACGACGCAAAGAAAGCAAAAAGAGCGGTTCGCCTGCTGCAAAATGGGATTCTATGGCGTTAGACCCAGCAAAGCTACTTAATCATTCAAAAGTAATTCTAAGCGGTGATATCATTGGCTGAAAAAGAACGCATCTTTGTCGCGCCGAATGCATTCTTGTATCACGACAAGAAAAACTACACCATCGAAGTGGAACTTCCCGGCGCAGATAAGAAGGACATCAAAGTTGAAGCTGGGGAAAACGGGTTTTGTCTCTCAGCGCCTCGAGACGATATCGAATATGCCGGCTGCTGGACACTCTCCCATACCATAAATCCAGAAGAGGCAACGGCCACGTTCGAAAATGGCCTTCTGAAAGTGACTATACCGCTAGCGGAACGACTTGAGGGCATCAAGGTACCCATAAAATAGTCTGCCATGTTCATTGGGGCCGCGCGTGATGGTCATGGTGCGAAGCTAGCTGTGGCCCCGAACTCTGGACGGTCGTCTTGTTCTACGCGCCGAATTCGAACGGCAGCAAAGGATTGAAAATGAATTGCGAAGAGATATTAGAGGATGTCGTAGCCTTCTGCAAGAAGCAGATCGAAGAGCTTCAGACAAATGTTGATGACCCAAGCGGTTATAACGGTCTCAACACTCGCCGCGGGCTTCGAGACGCGTACGAGAATGTAATAGAGCGCATAGCGATAAAAAGAGCCGAGGAAAAATGATCGACGCCGATTACGTTCAGCGCCGTGGCCGAATTACGCAACGGTCTGTCTAGCCAAGAACGATGGCTGTGACGCCGGTCTTCTCAAAAATGCCCTTATAAATCGTCCATTGCATTGATCGTGCTCTCTCGTTCGCGTAACCTCGCCCGGGATTACCTGTCGAAACTCATCGATCGATGTCCCGGGAGATAGCCGTGCAGGCGAGGATGAAGAATCGACTGCCCTCTCCATCAGCTTAAGCTCGTTGGATACATGTTCACGGCGTCGTGGCTGGTCACGGTTGACGGATCTGCCCGCCGGCATGGTGGCCGCCAACTCTTCACCCCGTCGTGCATCGCGGCATACTAGGCGCATTTCACACACCGCGCCGTTTTTAACACAATTGGCGAGCAATTTGCCGACTTATCCTTAGTTCTTTGCTACTAATCAAAGCGAGCTAGCCAATGTTTTCCAACTTCTTTGGTGTGTCCCCAAATCATTCTAGTTCTCCGTTGTTCTTGCTTCCAAATACACGTACAAAAATCCAATTTGATGTGGAACTACGATAGTCTTAAGGAACCCGACGCATTTTGTTCTGGTGATTAAAATACACGAACGCATTTTTGAAAGCGTCGGCGATGTCACCTTTTGTCTTGATGAGGTGCCTCACGCCGGTCACGGTACGGTCACTTTCACGGTTAAGCAAGATGAGCTCTCAGCGTCAAACTTCGAAGAGCCAGGTGCGAGATTTTCCGGATTAGAAGACACCCGCGGAGTAATTAGCCTCGAGAGTCAACAAAACCAGGAGTTGATCCACCAGCTCAATGAGTATTTCATCGCTAAAGAGGGCCTCACCCTGAAAGGAGAGTTCAAGGACAAGCTCGCCGACACGGTAACGGCGTGGATACTCGAGGTGCAGCTGTCAAAAAGGAACTCGTCAAGTGCGCATCAGGAAGGAGCCACTACCTACGAATTTGATTCGGCCCTCGCATCAAAGCACCTTACGGGCGCGCATGACCTTAAGCGATGCTAGCACAGTACGAAAGGTGCACTGACGGCGTGGCCAAGGCTATATCTGGGTCACTAATCAGTGCCTTAGCTCTGGTTTTTTTGATGCCTCGGCGTACGTTACAAGGTGCCGGTTTTGCGGCTTTAGCGCTCGGCAAAGCTATTTAGGTGTTTGAAGTGAACCTTCCAGTGGTGATCATCAGTGCCTGAAAAAGAACGGATCCCGGTCGCACCAGATGCAGTTTTCTATCACGATACGGAAACTTACACCATTGTAGTGGAACTCCCTGGCGTGCACAAGAAGGATATCGAATTTGAAGCGATGGAAAATGGGTTTTGTGTCACGGCACCCCGAGACGATATCAAGTATAGCGGCTGCTAGGTACTTACCCACAAGACCGTTCCTGCAAAAGCAATAGCGACGTTCTCGAATGGACTTTTAAAGGTGACTATACCGTTAGCTGAGCGAATTGCAGGCTTTATGGTACCCATAAAGTAGACTACCATTTCGTCAACGCGCTCTTGTTACCCCGACGGCGTCATTCCTGTGTTAGACCTAGCGGGTTCGCAGATAAAGGGCACGCAAGAGGGTGCATGCGCGTGAATTCCAGACGGCGCGCGACAACGGCCAGAGAGATGAAAACTTTTTTTAACCAAATGGAACGCGAAGCTGGTTTGCGATGTTCCTAAACGCTTTGCGTGCGAATGGCCTGCCATACATTACGAAAGTGAGTAACCCGCTAGCATGCACTCGCAGCAGAGAAGATTCGAGCAAAAGGTGCTCCGCCGGGGGGTTAACGTGCGAGTTCCAACGACGTCAGAAAACGTAATAATAAGTCCCTGTCGCAACACCTGCGCACAGCGAACATCGCGATGCGTGCGGCGCACATAAAAAAGAGGCCAGGAGGTCCCCTGGCTACACGGCGCATTATTCAGGCGCGAGGACGGAATCAATAACGTGAATTACACCATTAGTGCATTCAATATCCGCCTGAAGAACTAAGGCATCGTCCACCGTTAGCTCTTCAAATGCCGCGATTTCATCGTCTTCGACAACGACGTTATCTTCAACGACCACCGTGTCCTCCTCGATGACTGCTGTCTCTGTTGCAATCGTCAGCGTCGCGCCTTGAACGGTCTTTGCTGTCGTCATTTTCATAAGGTCGATTGCCATGTATTTGCCGGGCACTACGTGATAGGCAAGCACTGCAGTGAGCCGGTCTTTGTCTTTTAACAATTCGTCTACCGTACCGGCAGGCAACTCGGCAAACGCATCATCGTTCGGAGCAAAGAGCGTAAAGGGCCCAGGTCCGCTCAAGGCGTCGACGAGACCGGCTGCCGCCTTCACTGCTGATACCAGCATTGTGAAGGAACTATCATCGATTGCTGTCTCTACAATGTTTTTCATATTTCCTTACTTCCTTTTTCACAAGCGCAGCAGGTGGAACGCATCACGTGCTTTCGCATGCGCCAAAGATCCCCTATCTCCATTTAAGCTTACGCTACTAAAAGCAAATGGTCTTGCAATTCGAGGGCGCAAAGCGATGCTCGTTGCTCGGATCGAACACGCTTTCTGCCTGGCGTTTAAACGGGCTGCACCGCATCGATTTTTTTATAACGCCTGGCTAGTCATACTTCACGCCTAGCTAGTCATACTTCAAAAGCGGAAAAGGATTTTTTGGTGACTGGAATTCAGGCCCTGGAACGATGCCGCTAGCCTTCAAGAAGTAGCAGCTGTGTATGAAGAGTGAACGAACGATTTTTTGGGTTTCTTCGAGGCGTTTCGGATTACGACGCTAAGGGAAGGAAGCGTCGGCAGAACATTTCGGCTCTTCTGTTAACAGCGCGTTATGAATGGCGTGTTTTTTTACCTCAAAGGGGCCAATCGAACATAAGAAGAGCGAGCTGCGAGCGTGATGCTCACAACGGAAGAAGAACGCACAGTCAAACACGCTCGAATTATCGACAAAAAAGTGAAGTTGGACTCTATAGGATATATGAATAGCGAAAGCGATCCCTTCCAATGGCGTGTTTGAGAGCCAAGGCGAGTTCGCCCAATGCTTCAGAGCAGAGGTTTCTCTGCCCCGAAAGCTCTACTCCAAAAGCCATTGGAAGCTAGCTTTTCCTCCACACATCCTATAGAGCGTACCTTAATTATACGCGCCTCTTCGATTTATACCTTTCATGGGAAGTGAGCGCAATGCTGCCGACAAGCTCAAAAATGCCATTCTAGGCACAAAGGCTTTCTAGCTTTTGATTTTTTTTATGAAGAGGAGCAGCCGGAGGTTCCTCACAATCAAATTAAAATACCAACCTTTTCCCAGTTCTTCTGCACGAATCTAGCTAGTCCGTATCGCGCGGTCATTTCTGGCCTTGCTACTTCCAGAAACTGAGTACCATCCAGCTACTGTGCCGCTCAAATAGGATTTTCCTGCGCACTATTGTGGTTTAGAGCAGTTGGCGGCGTGCGCTTTGCCACCGGCTCCGAAAACCAGACGGATTAGCGTGCCAAATGCCTCTAGAAGCGAGCAATAGCTATTGCGTAAATATCTCAGCCTATTAGCTCTAAGAGATATTTTGCGCGATTTTGGCTGCAATCAAAGCCTTCGAATTTGGACTATTTTGCAGAGACCAGGAGAAGAAACGCTTAAAGCGTAATCCCCCCTTATAACGTGTTGAGCATGAGTCTCCTCAATTCAGTAATCCTGTTGATAGCTTTTATCTACCTGCTGTTCATATTCCCGCCGGGAGCACTCCTCGTAGTCGTGGTGTGGGTATATTTGCAGTTTATAAGAAAGCCTCGGATCGCGAGCGCGACGAAGGACAGCGATAGCGCGGCACGATAGAAAAAGGAAACGAGGCGTTATCAGCATTTTGTTGCTCGATCTTTTATATCACCCGGCTACTCCCGCTGTGAAACAGCAATGTTTTCTTTATGTTGTCTGACAGCATAAATCTCGGACGTATGCTAATGATCGTCCGAAGACCGACTAATGTCACTTTACGAAGAATTATATATTATTGATGGAATAAAAACTAATGTTAAATATTGCTGCCGTTGCTTCTTACGAGTCGAACGGACGCAGTCGAATGGACGCGTCGCCGGCAAAGCGGTTTTTGAAAGCCGAATTGCCACGACAAAGCAAAGCGAGCAAAAAAAGTCCAGAGCGTAAGCCTTAAATCTAGTGTGTTCTATGTGCTGTGACAGTGAGTGATAAGATGATCGAGATTGATACCGTACCACAGGAAACCGCATACTGCGAGCGGTGCGGCAACCCAATTATTATCAAGACGTGGTTTGCTAAATTGTGTCACGAGTGCTCACGTGCTGAGTTCAAGGAGCATTTCGAATCGTTCGCATCGTGATCGGAAGTCGCATACGCGACCTCTCTTTTTTTGGGTGTTCGGCTTTCCTAGCCTTAAAGCTTTACTAGCCCTGGCGATAGTCGCCGCACTACCTTTTGTGCTTCACGTGTCTTCAGTTGCGTGAAAAACGGCAACAACGCTTTTAAATCGCCGCGTCGTGGTTCATTCGGTGAATATGAAAGACGCAGAACTGATCAACGAGTGCAAAGCGACCGGGCGCGCACTCAACTACGAGGTCCAATCGGCCGTTGACATCGGCGCGGGCGAAATCGATGTCATCTGGACCAGAAAAGACCACGCAAATCTCCCGACGTCCAAGCTCGGATTTTTCTTCTGCCCCACCGGAGGCGAGGTCCCCACGGACTTCCTCACGCAGAGCGTCGCAAAGGCGCTGCTCTCCGTGTGTGACAAAGCAATCTTCCTCGTGCGCGATGACGCTTCATTGAAGTCGGTGAAGGGCAAGATTCAAGCGCTCGACGCAATCGGTGGCGTGCTGCAGTTCAAGAAATATGCGCACGCGATTACCTCAGATGAGCTGCTCGGAGGGATTAGGTAAGAGGTGAAAAAATGCGTATAGAACGCGGCAAACAAGCAAATCTGAAGGAGCTTAACGAGGATCTGTACCTTGAAGCGAACACCCAGCTGTACCCTGTAGACAAGGACGCGACGATCAACGTCTACGGCATTTTGACGACTGAGAACAACGTCGTAATCAACGGCTCTATTGAGTGCTCTGAGGCTAGTTTCGGCGATAACTGTCACGTCAAGGGAACGGTAATTACCGGCGGGATCAAGACGGGGAGCGGATTCAAGGCGCACCACATTGAAGCCGGAGAACAGGCCGACATCGGCAGCGACTCGCAAGTCAACAAGATCGACGCGGTTGGCGACGTGACGATCGGCAGCAATTCGCGCGTTCGGCACGCGATCAGCGAGCGTGGCCAGATTATTCTCGCTGCAGGAGCTGTTGCAGACGTCGCAGAGGCGGCGCAAGGCACGAAAACAGCGTAATCAGAGAAAGATCTTCATCAGGTCGTGCGCGACGTCAACCCTTCCGGGGAACCTCTCCTTAACGACGTCGACCATGGCATCCTCATGCCCGCTCGCGTGCGGGTAGAGGTGGGTAAGCACGATGCGGTCGATGTGCTGGTCATATATTAGATCGCGTAGCTTGGCTGGCGTCGTGTGGTTCGAGACGGACGCGTACGCATCAGGGAACGAACACTCGTGGATTAGCACGTCAACGTCGCCGTGACAAAGATCGCGGACGCTTTCTGCAGGTTCGGTATCGCCTGAATACACTAGCGTCGACGTCGGGGTTTGCATACGGTACGCGATTGACGAAACGCTGTGCTTCGTCGCCCGAACGGAGGCCACTCCGTTTCCAACACGAATGCTGTCGCCGTCATCAAGCTCTGTTACGTCGACATTGACGGTAAGATAGTCGTAGAGCTCGAGCAACTGCGCAACGTGGTGTTGCGTGCCGGCAGGACCATACACGTTCATCGTCTCCACCTGCGCGTCTGAATCGAGGGCGGTCAGTTGCTGCGCTTTGAGCAGTGCCAAAAAGTCAGAGTTGTGATCGAGGTGGTGGTGGGTGAAAAAAACCTTGTGTATTTTGCAATAATCGTAGCCGCTCTGCACGATACGGCCCAGGATGCCTGCCCCGCAATCAAAGAGTAGCAGTTCTTCCGGGGTCTTAACGAGAATGCCCGACTGGGCCTTTTCGAGCTGTGGAATGGCGACGCCCGTCCCGAGCAGAATAATGTTCATTTAATCCCGGTAGCTCTATAGAGGCTTTAGGTACATAGCGTTTGCTTAGGGCTTAGCACACAGACGGAGGGCCGTCTCAACCGCCGCCTCCGGTGAGTCGGCGAGAACCGTCCCCTCGATTTTCCACTTGCAGGCTAAGGTCACCACCGGTTTTGCCATTTGGAGGGCGAGGGCAATTTCTGAGAGTGTGCCAAACTCGCCGGCGATCGCGATGAGGGAATCGGCTGCTCGCGCGATAATCGCATTTCGCGCATAGCCCATGTCCGTTGGGATCTTAACGTCGATGAAGGGATTCGCTTCGGTTTTCGAGGGACCGGGAAGAATTCCTACGGTGAGCCCCCCTGCAGCCTGTGCGCCGCGCGCAGCGGCTTCCATAACTCCCCCCATTCCCCCACAGATAAGGATCGCCTCGCGAGACGCTATGAGGCTTCCTGTGCGCTCGGCAATACTCGCGATCTTGCTCGAGCAGCTCCTGCTTCCGATAATGCCAATTTGCAGACGGCTCGTCATTCTGGACACCACCTTGAATGCACTAGCTTCCGATTGACGCACCATGAAGCTTTCCCCATCTTGTGCATACCAAGCTCAAATGTTATTTTGACTCTTAAATCCATTTTTATTGGGGAATATTACCTTAAAATCGAAAAAACACCGAAAAAGTATATATATGTTGAAAATCTCAGTATAGAGCGAGGTAATTCAAATGGCAGAACTACAAGCAGCAGGAGTAAGCAGGATTATCCGAAAAGCTGGAGCAGAGCGCGTGAGCGCTGAAGCGACAGAACAGTTTAGAGAATACCTAGAGACATACGGCAAGGAACTCGCCGAAGAAGCAATCGAAATGGCAAAGCACGCGGGACGCAAGACGGTCAAAGCCGAAGACATTAAACTCGCCTGGACCAGACTTAATCGCTAATCTCACTATCGTTTCTTTGATAGCATCTCTTCGCACGTGAGATGCTATTGCTTATTTTTTTTATATTTTTTCTCTGTTCTTAACGTCGAGTACGAGCCATTTTCCTGCGGTATGGCAGTTCTTGCAGGTTAGCTTGTCCAACTCGATAAAATCGGTCCAGATTTCCGCGCCACAGACGCGACATCGGTAAAGATACGCTCTCATGTCAGTACCTCGCGTGCGATCAATGGTTGCTCTTTGCACGCTGAGCGTATTAAACCTTCTCACATCGACGTCCAGCCTGAATCAGTTCGCGTACAAGTCATCCCACCCCATCGCCTGCCCGCAGAGGCGCCAATTCACTAGAACGCATCTCGGCTCGAAGATGCCTGGCCTTGATGTGAGCCAAACGAAGCGGCTCAGGTAATCTGTGGCTCACCACGCAGCGCTGGACGATTCGCAATGCGCCCTGCAACGAAATACGGTTTCCTGGACTAATGAAGATCGGTTTTGTGCCGGCCACCGTTTTTAAGACGAGCCCAAACTGTTTGCCGTTGACTGTCAGCGCGGTGGAGCAGCCGACTTGAGCCGGTTCAAGGTACTCCCCGCACAGGGCTTTTTTGGACACGCCAACTGTTGACGTGTTGAGAATAACTCCGACGTGCGACGCGATTCCTGCAAACCGGGGGTGATTTATGCCGCACCCGTGGACGATTAAAACGTCAGGTCGCCTGCGCAGCTTCTCCACGGTGGCTACCGCTGCGGGACCCTCACGGAAAAAGAGCAGACCCGGCACGTACGGCATGGCTGTCGGCGCAATCGACGCAGACTCGTCTATGACGTTCATGAGCGTGTCAACAACCACGGCTGAAGAAAACACCAGGCCCTCATCAAAGGATTGCGCTACCGCCCCTATCGACGCAACTTCACTCGCGGGATCCTCTAGGACCACCTGCTTTGCGATGTTTGTTTGAATCTGCCGTAAGGTGTGAAACTCACTCACGTCTTTTGCGGCCATGTCGGTTCGGCCTCCTGCAGATGATGCTCAAAAAAGCGCAAGCTACTTTGCCCGGTCAGCTCGAAAAAGTCCCCCCACAGATGCGTTGACTGCGCGATCACAACGCGTCGACGTCGCCCCAGTACGTTGGAGCGTCGATCGTGCCGTGCCCTCGTTTGACGTAGTGTGTATTGAAGAGTTCCTTGTATCTTCTCGCGACCTCTTTCCACGTGATCGAGCGCCCATACATATACGTCCGAATCTCCATCTCCCGCCTCAGACGATCGTTGCGCATCAACATGGTAATCGCTTCGGCTATCTCCGTTGATTCCCCCGACTTGAGAAGCACGCCTCTTTCGTCTGCAAGCGCATCTCGCGCGTGCATAAACGGCGTTGAGATTATAGCCTTTCCACAGCCTACTGCCTGGGACAGCACGCCACTCACGATCTGATCCCTGGCGAGATAAGGGAGGACGCAGATATCCGTGGCGAGAAAATGTAGGATCAGGTTTCGGTTGGTAAGATATCGGTCGACGAACTTGACGTTGTGCTCCAAATCGAGGTCTTTGACGATCTCCTTCAGCTTTTCGCGATAGCGCTCGCCTTCGTTCTTCACGATGTTTACGTGCGTCTCTCCGACGACCAAGTAGAGGGGGTCCGTTTCAGGATTATCGGCAATCACCTGGGGCAGCGCTTCAAGGACATATTCGATACCCTTTGCAGGATGGAGCAACCCAAATGACCCTATCACGAATCTGCGAGAGAGTGCTAGTTTCTTCTTCGGCTGCTCCGTGCCGATAAACGGAACGTCGGGCACGCCGTGCGGAATGACCTCAACTTTCTCAGGGCCTAAGTCAAACGCCTTTTTCAAGATATCGACGCCGACGTGCCCTGGTACAACGACGTTAGCTGAAAGACGGTACAGCTCGCGGGTAACCGCTTTGGCCTCTTCCGGGGGTCTCGGCAGCACCGTATGCAGCGTCGTCACCATCGGTTTTTCTAGCGCTTCCATGAAATCGAGGATATATCGGCCCCACGAGCCGCCATACAGCCCGTACTCATGTTGTATGTTGACCACATCAGCGCGCGACGCGTTTATTTTTTCAGCTGCCTCGACAAAGCTGATTTGATCGGTATCTTTGATGACGTACGCGACCCGCGATCTCGGATAGACAAGCGGACTTAAACAGCCGTAAGCGCTTGAGTCCTTAGTTCCATCAATGGCACAAACGTTAGCTCTTATGTCAGGATTCTCACTGATAAGGGTGAAGAGGAGGTCTTGCGTGAATGTGGCGATACCACACTCTCGTGGAGGAAACGTGCTAACGAACGTGAGGCTCAGTCGGTTGCGCGGCATCAGGCTGTATATTAGAACCCGTCTCACTTAAACCTATTGAACTGCGCTCACGAAAGGACGGCCGGAGGCCTGCGCGGCACTAGTTATGCTTATTGCGAGAGCCGGATGATGCCTTATACATCACGCGAATTCCTTCGACGTGGCCAACAGCACCGGGGACGCTACCTGCGCGGTCCGAGCCCCCCTCGCCTGAAGAGCCCAAACATCATCAATAAACAGGTTTATGGGCATGAAACTCGCAGACTAGCAATTCAGACACTGCGACACTCGATTGTAGTGTTGGAGACAGGTATGTGGGCAGAACGCACTTCACACTTTTCCCTTTCAGGAATTCGAGAGATGTTTGCGCTGACTAAACCCGGCGCGATCAACCTGGGGCTCGGCCAACCGGACTTCGACACGCCAACACACATCAAAGAGGCCGCAAAAGAGGCACTAGACAAGGGGTACACCGGGTACACGCCTAACAAGGGCTTTCCTGAACTCATCGACGCAATCGCGAGCTACTATGAACAGTACGGAGTACAAGCTGGGCAAGAGCAGATCATCTGCACTTCAGGTGGCAGCGAGGCCCTTCATCTGGCGTTCGAGGCATTGATAAACCCGGGCGACGAGGTAATACTCCCCGATCCCGGATTCGTCGCTTATGCGCCACTCACACACGTAGCGGGTGGCGTGCCCGTGAGCGCGAGGGTTAGCGCTGATGATGATTTCAGGCTGCAGCCTGATACCGTTGCTGATCGCATCACGGACAAGACAAAAGCCCTGGTCATTAACTCACCAGCAAACCCCACTGGTGCGGTGCAGCGGCACAACGAGATGCGGGAGTTTGTTGAGCTCGCCGACGACCACGACTTCTACATAATTTCCGATGAGGTCTATGACAAGATGCTCTACAGAGGAAAACACGTCAGCCCGGCAAGCATCGACCCGGACCGCGTGATTGTCGTTAATTCGGTGTCAAAAACGTATGCGATGACCGGCTGGCGGCTCGGGTACGCGGTCGCACCAGCCGCGATTATTGAGGAGATGCTGAAGATGCACCAATATATCCAGGCCTGCGCACCATCTATCTCGCAAAAAGCCGCTTATGCAGCGTTGACCGGCCCCCAGGAGAGCGTGAGGTCCATGGTTGACGAGTTTTTCGCGCGACGCAGTGCCGTGATGCACCACCTTAAGGGAATAGCCGACTGTGTGACGCCTGAAGGGGCGTTTTATGTGTTCCCACGGTTTGCCACGTCGGACACGAGCTTCGACCTCACGATGAGGCTTGCCCAGGCCGGCGTCATCGTTGTGCCGGGATCGGCGTTCGGGCGCTTTGGTGAAGGGCACGTCCGAATCTCGTACGCGGCGAGTCAACAGAGCATTGACCTCGCGTTCCAAATCATCAGAGAACAGGTTTCGGCGCGTTAGCCGCTGCGCCGCTCGGCAATCAATTCTTTGAACTGAACGGCCTCGAGGCTCTGGGGGTCTATTTCGAGCGCCCGGTCAAAACAGGACACCGCATCGTCATATCGCTTAAGGCTGTACAACGCGCTGCCTTTTGACGTCCACGCAAACTCATCGTTCTCATCGACTTCTAAGACGCGGTCAAAGCACTCAATGGCCTTTTCATATTCCCCTAGACCATCATAGGAGCTTCCTTTGAACGAGAGCGCGTACGTGTCGTCGGCGTTTGTGCTGAGCACCTCATCAAAAACAGCGATCGCGTCCTCAAATCGATCGATGCCGAACAGAATAAACCCTTTTCTGTTTAACACCCAAAAATTCTCAGGATCCAGTTCGAAAGCCCGATCCAAGCACCGGATCGCTTCGTCGAA